>NZ_JBEWTB010000002.1:4139528-4448042 GCF_040549045.1 Endozoicomonas sp. NE40
CGGTCAACGCACTGTATGCGCTGCATGAATCACTGGTCAACCTGCAGGATGAAGGGCTGAATCAGGCCTGGCAACGTCATGCCGAACAGCATCAGGCATTGCGACTTGGGCTGGAAAAACTGGGTATTTCGTACATCGTTGATGAATCCTGCCGACTTCCTCAACTGAATGCGGTGGCCATACCGGAAGGTGTGGATGATGAAACCGTGCGAGCCCGTTTGTTGAACCATTATAACCTTGAAATTGGTTCTGGTCTGGGGGCGTTTACCGGGAAAGTCTGGCGTATTGGCCTGATGGGCTATGCTGCGCGGACAGAGAACGTGGCTTTATGCCTGCGGGCTCTCGAGGAGACTCTGAATTAATCACATCGGATAACAGTATAATTCTGCTCCGGCGCAGGTCGGGGCAGAAGATAAAGAAAAAGCCGGAACTAACATTCCGGCTTTTTCAAATAATCATCGCATCAGAAGCAAAGCTTAGAAACGACGACCACCTTCGCGGTTGCCACCACCCTGACGACGTGGGCGCTCAGTAGCAACGCTTACACGCATGTCACGGCCAGACAGGTTCTGACCGTCCAGAGCCAGAGCTTCGTTAGCGTCGGCATCAGAAGCGAAGGTGACAAAAGCAAAACCACGTGAACGACCGGTTTCACGATCCAGGATGATTTTAGCTTCCTGAATTTCACCGAATGCCCCAAAGGCTTCTTCCAGCTCCTGCTCGGTTGCTGAAAAAGCCAGGTTACCGATGAACAGTTTGTTTTTCTGTTGCATTGTTAATGCATCTCCTAGGACGTATGTATGCTTCTCTGTCTACCTTCAAAGCATCAATCGTCATCTGGGACTTTGTGTTTTGGGGCATCAGTCGAGGCGTTACAGGTTAAACGAGTTGGCATTGTAGCATGCAAACAATGAGATAGAAGGTGTCAGGTCAGTATTCTTTGTAATTTTTCCAAGTTTATTTAACGTTTTAGCTAGGTGTGAGTGCTTATTTATTTTCGCTATCAGTAGTTGATTTCTATTGTATGGATCTGGGTCAATTAAACCGATATGACCTGACAGCCAATAACAGGGATGAACACAGGTTGTCGCAGGCCGGTATTATTGTGAACAGATTCTGGCTGAATGGTCTGCTGGGCAATCCGTGACATAAATGATTCAGATTTGGTTACATTCTTGATTATTCAGGAAAAAAGCTTTCATGATGAGTCAATTCAGGCGGAGATTAATTGCTCCCCGCTACTATATTATTCAGGCCGGAGTTCAGGCCACCGGAACAGCCTGGATCATTTACCAGGTATTAAGCAGGGACTTTGCGGCATCGCCGGTCAAACCAGACGGCAATGCTGACTTGAAAATGGTTAAGGCCGCTGTACTGTTATTGTCTTTCAGATAACTCAGTATTTTATTAACCATGGGCATAATCAGATCACTGTTCATTCCCAGTGCTGAAAACTGCGACTTAATAGGTGCAAGACTGCCCATCAGGCTTTCTTCGTTAAACCCTAAAAAGTCATTTTGACTGGTAGCTGCTTGATTGGCAGAGAGGGAAGGTGCTTTGGCGATCAGAGTACTGGCGTCAGGTATAGCCTGTTTCAGCTGTTTAAATTCCCTGCTGGAAACGTTGTTGCCAGCCATTTGCAGCAGTGAGCCAATGCCTCCGGCGGCCTGGCCGGAATTAATGTTCAGGCTCTGACTGACCTCTTTCACCAGTGGGTTATTGAGAAGGTCAGCCTGACAGGGCTGATAAAGCCCGAAAACGATCAATGGCAGAAACAGCCTTGAGCGGAATAAAAGCCTTGAGCAAAAGAAAGAGCTGAAAAGCGGCAGGCCGGGAATGGAACGGAGCATTGTATTAACCCATTCTGAAACATCAGGACTGGGTTAATAATAGCTGCTCACCGTTGTTTTTCTGAGGCAAGTTCAGCTCGTTTTTGCCAGTCATCGGGAACCACAAAAAATCGATATTGTTCGTTATAGCCGTCTGCTTCTTCTGTGCAGGCAATGATCAACTGAGGTTCCCTGATTCCTGCCACACTCTGTAAAAGACTACTTTTGTCGTTTTTCTTCTGACTCTCATTTTCGTGCAGTGAGGCCAGCCACCTTAGTTTTGCTGGCCTGAAATAGTAGAGTCCGGAAGGCTGTTGCTCCAGCCAGTGGCTCAGCATCGATTCAGCAACCCAGTAACCTTTTAAATGGTCAGGGTTGCAGTTTTCCGGAGGCGGACAGTAGCCGTGAACTGGATAAAAGAGGTACCCCTGAAGGCAGATGGTGCGGGAAAGCTGGGCAACGCCCAGTGATGCAACTACTGCAGCACCTTCTGGGGTCCGGGCAAGCCTGATCTGGTGACTCAGCAACCGGTGGAGCTTTCGGTCCATCCGGTCCTTCAGGCCCGGTCCAACCCACTGATAGCAGTGACTGGCATTTTTATCTTGTGAGGGGTTGGGAATGCCAAGATAAAGCTTTATAGCCAGCTCCAGATGGGTAGTGATGCCAGTGTTCAGGTTGTTATAAATAAGGTCGAATTCGCCCAGCGTCGAATGATCGGCTTTTTGCACCTGCAGATTTCTGGCCAGAGTGTGAATAGCCGGGTGCTGATCCAGCAAATAGTGCCAGAGGGTTTCATAGTAAATACCCAGCAGATGCCAGCGTTTGTGCTCAAGGGCGTTGTGAATAAAGGCAACCGCTTCCGGGGCTAATGCGTAACCGGGCTGAAACAGAGGGGAACTGCATTCAGGCAGAATGCTGGATACAAAGCATTCATGACAGGTGTCGTTAAAAAGCACAGGACTGTCTTGAATCCAGCGCAAATCTCTCGACAGTTGTGTCCCTGATAAGTCAGCTGATAGCTTCATGAAGAGCTTCTTGGTGAAGGACGTATGGTTAAACAGTAGCACCTGTTATGAAGATGGCTGGTTCCCGTAGTTCTCAGAATAGGCTGAACCGTTCAGCCACTCAGTAACTTTGTCACAGATGTTGTCGCTCAGTTCCCATGGTATAGGTACGAAAGCGATCCAGGCAGAACCAGTAGTACTCCCATTACAGGACCGTCAATAAATCCCAATGAAAAATAGCGTCCTGAACATAGACGCTGTTGCGATTTGAAAGTTCAGAATGATTGAGTAGCCATCATTGCCGATACCTGAAAGAGAGGTGCAGAAAACGGCATAGCGATGGGCTGATTATGGATATTCCTCCAACTCCGCCAGCCAGGGGAACCCCGGCCAGCAGCGGCAAAAAAAAGCGTGGCAGAAATAAGGAAGAAAAGGCTCAGCCCGGGCGGCAGCTGCCATCACCTGACGACGGCCTCTCAGGAATTCAATCATCACCACAGTCGGTCAGGCTGGCTCTTCGTAAAGCAGACAATGCAGAGAGCAAGAAAATTCAGGTAGCAAAATTGACCAGGAAGATGCAGGAATTTCCAGTCAAAAAAGGCGACGAAATGAAAAGAATCATCGAAGAATATTCTGTTGAGGCACTCAGGCTCAAAGAGCAAGTTGGTCCTACGCTGGAGGTCAACTATGCACTCACCTACTGCGCAATGGGTAAGGGGGACTGGAAACAGGCCAGGGTGTACTGCGATGCACTGGTACAGCAGGTTAAAGACAACTCCATTGATCAGGCAAGAGCGTTGCTGCTGAGGGGAAAAATTGCCTTTGACAGCGAAGGCGGACTCACGGATGCCAGCACACGTGATATTGCCAGAGCTTATCAGCTGGGTAATCCGGAAGCAGGACGCTTTCTTATGCAGGCCAGAACAGGGTGGTATTCTACTGTCTGCCTTCTGGAGTGGTGCGACCCTTTGCAGTTAGTTGAAATAGCTCAAAAGCTTCCGACTCTTCGCAAAAATTATATGACCAGTCTGGCTCAGGAGGTATACAAGGCGAAATCTGCGGACAACAAAGGTCGGGAGTTGATGTACAGGATCGTTAACGCCTTTGAAACAATAGTACAGCCTGACGAGCGAAAAAGCTTTGCCACATGGTTTCCATTGCTGATCTGTGAAATGTTTGAAAAGAAGGATGATGAGCAGGAGGACATTGACAAACATATGCGGGTGGCTCTGGAACTTTATGCGAGACGGGGGAACGATGTTAAAAACTCTCGTGCCATTTATCATCATGCCAGAATAATGCGGTCAGGTATTACTAATGAAAGGCTTCAGAGCCTGCTCGACATTTCAAATGCCACCGCTTATATGTTCGCTGGAGATGCTCTGCTCAAGTATTGCCCGGACAATTACGAAGATGCTCTTTATCTTCTGAGAATGGCCAGACTTATGCCGGTAACCTATCAATTGCGAATTGAAGCCCTGCTGGAACGTAATCAATTAGAGGAGGCTCTGGCAGTGTGTCAGCAGGCTGTTAACCATATAACTGAATTTCTGAATGGTGAAAACGAACTGTTTGGCAAAGTATTAGGGGAACAGGCAGCAGCCCAGGAGCAGAAAAATCCGGACAGGGCAAACAGTATGCGCTTTGCGGAATTGCATGCGGCTAACGCGTTGCTGGAAAAATACCAGAATCAGGCCGAACTGTTTGAAGAGGCTCTCAGCCAACCCCGGCAGGAGCCGGAGGTTCAATCTGTAAAAACAGAGACTGCTGAAGACACGGGCGGTGTTGTTGCCATTGAAGCAGCTGGCGATGAAATCCCATTAACCGGGCAGCCTCCAGCTTCGGAGGTGGTTGATCGTCAACCGGAGGTTAATCAAACTGAGGGAGCGGTTGGGCAAAGCGCTACAGCGCACATGGATTCTGCCAGACAACCAGCCTCCTTGTCTGATTCTGAGATGCAGTCGGTTATCAATCGTGCTAATGACCTTATCCGGAACCAGTCTGAATTAGACAGGGCTGAAGAACTGTTGCTAAACCTGAAGCCGGAATCAGGTTCTCTGATGTGGTACCGGAAACAGCAGAGCCTCTGCTGGTTATATCATGAGCAGGGTACCAGCTATGACTATCTGTTTGGGAAGGTGGCGCCCGGTGAGCGTGCCAGTGACCTGGCGCAAGCGTACCTGAAAAAGTCAGATAAACTGGCAAAGAGGTTGATTAAAGACCTTGTGAAAATGGCAGAGAATACATCGCCTGAACTGCTTGCTGAGAAAACTCCGGACGCTGGAGCTTCGGAAAAAAAGAATGCTCCAGCAGTGGGACGTTTGTATACAGATCACAAACACTACATGGCAGTGGCCAGGGTTCTTGAACAAAAGAACCCCGGTTTCAGGAAGTTGTACGGTGGTTTGTATTCAGTACTGGGACATATTCAGAAAGCCTGTTGTGACAATCCGGCTGTCAGCGGGAGGATCAAAGGATCGCTACAGGAAGGTATCACCTGGTACCGGATTGCAAACTCGATTCGAGGTTATGGTGGCGTTAAGGCATAAGCGGTAAAAATTGGTTATTATTCCCGTCTGGAACGACTATCAGCCGCAAGGCTCTGAACGGTAAGTGACACCTATGGAACCATTCAAGCGTATCGGGGTAACCGGCCGTCAGGGACGATCTCATATAGAAAAGACCCTGCAACGCCTGACCGACTTTCTGCAGCAGCGGGGCATTGAAGTCCTGCTGGACGAGTCTATCGCCTATCTGTTACCGGGACATCCTTACAAAATGTGCGCCCGGGCTGATATGGGGTCGTGCTGTGACCTGGTCATTGTGGTCGGGGGGGATGGCAGCCTGTTGGGCGCTGCCAGAGACATGGTACCCCACGGCGTGCCACTGCTTGGGGTAAACCTTGGGCGGCTGGGTTTTCTGACAGATATCCTGCCGGACGAACTCGAACCTCAGCTTGAAGAGGTGTTGCAGGGGAAACACCGTCTTGTACACCGTTTTCTTCTGGACGCCTGTGTTATCCGCGATGGCAAGACCATCGGCAAAGCCGATGCCCTTAACGATGTGGTACTCCATCCGGGGCAGTCAACCCGGATTATTGAGTTTGAGCTGTATATTGATAATCAGTTTGTCTACCGTCAGCGTTCAGACGGACTGATTATTGCTACTCCGACCGGGTCGACGGCTTATGCGTTATCCGGTGGTGGTCCCATCATGCACCCCAAGCTGGATGCGATTGTTCTGGTACCCATGTATCCTCATATGCTGACCAACCGCCCACTGGTGGTCGATGGCAACAGCGAGATGCAGCTGGTGGTTCATCCTGACAACACGATTCATCCTGTGGTCAGCTGCGACGGGCAGGTCGAGATCAATCTGCAGCCGGGCGACATTATTTCTATCAGGAAAAAGCCGGAGCCTCTGAAACTGTTGCATCCGGTCAATCATGATTTTTATGAAGGCTGCCGTTCCAAACTGCGATGGCATCCCCATGAAATAACCGTTGATGAAGACTAATCATTAACAGCCCACTGCTTTCAGTGGGTTTTTTCATAGATGAGCAAGAGTAAATTATGTACAGGGCTCTGGTGATACCAGGACATAAAGATTTAAGTCCACTGTCTTATTTTTTATACCGGCAGGGGCTGCCCCATAAAATCACGGAAGAAGCCGGACAGCTGGTTATATGGACGGCCACTGAAGAGCAGGGCGAAGTTGTCAAACAGGCTTACAATGACTGGGAAGCCGGTTTGTTGCAACTGGAGCAGGCACCTGCCCGGCAGGGCGTTAATGTCGAAGGCATTATTAAAAGCATTCCCTGGCGAAGTTTTCCGGTGACGATGCTGTTTCTGGCAGCCTGTCTGGCCGTGGCGGTTTTGACCCAGCTGGGTGAAAACATTGGCATGGTCAGCCATTTTACCTTTGTCAAAATCAAGGTGACCGGGCCATACGCCTATTTTGCCAGCCTCGCTCAGACACTGGATTCCGGCGAATACTGGCGGCTGCTCAGCCCGATATTCCTGCATTTTGGCATTATTCATCTGGCGTTTAATATGCTCTGGCTGTTTGATCTGGGACGACGTATTGAATATCGTCAGGGCGGGTTGCATCTGTTTGGTATTGTGATGGTGACCGGGCTGTTGTCTAACATTGCCCAGTATGTTTTTGGCGGGGATGCGACAATATTCGGTGGTTTCTCCGGCGTGATTTATGGTTTTCTAGGCTACTGTCTGGCGCGTGAAAAAATTGATCCGCGTTGTCAGTTTGGTGTGCCTCCAGCCATTTACGGCTTTATGCTGGTGTGGCTGGCGATAGGTTATACCGGTATTCTGGGGGCTATTGGTTTTGGTAACATGGCTAATGCAGCTCATTCCGGCGGGCTGGTGTCGGGCCTGTTGATTGGCACTCTGGCGGGGGTGTTTTTACGCAGGTTTGAAGATTCAGAGTACTAATAAATAGAGTACTAACGCTGAAGCTGAGAAGGGTTAACAGGCCTACCTCGAACCGGGCGTGACCGTCATGCCCGGAACTCCACTGCCTGGAACAAAGACACTATTTAGGGGCGCTATCAGTTGGTTAGGGGCGCTATCAGCTGGAAAGGAAATCGCTACAGTCATCGGTAGGCATGCCAGCGCTATCCGTCATTTTTGAACACTCCAGTTCGATCATACGAAGTCTTTGGCACCATTGACTTGCGGGTACGTGAGTGTCGTCAGTCGTGTATATTTCCTTGCCTTCAAGCGACCAGTAATTCGACTGCAATGTGACCATCGGAGCGTACATGTCCAGCCTGCAATGTATATTGAACCAGGCATCGCATACCCAGAACTCATCATTTTTGAACTGTTCAAACTCGTTTAGTGTTAACTTGCCTTGCAATCGGGGCTCGTTGGCCAGCACTAGAAATGCATGTAAATCATGGTTCACCAGCCATATATTTGGAATCTTCGTATCGATGCCGAACTTGAGGGCAATACAGGTGTATTCTTTACAGTTACCTGCCCTCTCATTCGGATTCATGGAGTGTAAAAGCAATACCGTATCAATATTATCGCGACGATGCCTTAACCTGGGTATCAACGCAGCGGCTCTGTCAGAAGCGTTAATACGCCTCTGTCTTCTTGACGGAAGCGCAGTTCCCAAATAGCGGGAAAAGGTCTTATTCGATGTTTTTAAGGACCCTTTAAAAAAGTTACGGGTATAAGTTAGCATCAGTTGTGCATTGGTCATCTCATTCATGAGCCTGTGGCCCCCGTGTCAGAAGGGGTGTTGCCTTTTTCTGATCAGGGCTGACTTGCACCTGACTACTGCTGCTCCAGGTGTTTTTCATGCACCGACAGATGAACGCTTCTGATCAGCTCTTCAACCTTTTCTCCAGGCATAAATGAATCGGAGAAACCCGTTGATACCGGATCAATATGCAGTTTTGCACAATCCCTGAAATGGCTGATCAGGTCTCTGGGGTTTTCATCGCCCATAGCAATCCGGATGGTGGTCAGATGAATATGGGCCTCGCTCTGGGCCTGTTCATCCAGCTCTGAATGGGAAGTCAGTGCCGGGCAAAGTACCAGTGTATTACTCTGCCCAAGGCTGACCATGTGTCCGAATACGGGCTCCATGGCATCGAAGAAGCGGACAAAAGCTTCTCTTGGCAGGTTGGCCTGTTCCATATCAATGCTGAACAGCGGGCTGGGCAGACCCAGATAAAGGTTCTTCTGACACAGCTCCCGGTTTGGATGATCTTTCAGACCGTGGCTGTTCACGTTGATCATCGGATGACTGTCGAGGAACTCGGAAAACACCAGTGTGTTGATGCACTTGTTCAGCATCCGGTTTTCCAGGGTCTTGATACCATTAATGACCTCAATCGCCTTGTCGGCGTCCAGAAAAGCACCTTTGATGTAGTACACATCCCAGAACAGGGTCTGGTCCCAGTTGATGCCATTATGCTGGTGGCCTTTGGGAAGGAACATCCGGCAGGACTCTCCGATCACTCCGCCAGCGGTGGTGGAACCTCCTCCGGAAATATCCTTGGTGTAGCTGTGAATGACCCAGTCCGGGCGACAGGCTTTGTCCGGATGGCGCAGGGGACGGCTGAGGAACGGTGTTGCCAGTGTTGAGTCGAGCATGACCAGATGATTATGCTGGTGGCTGATACGGCAGATTTCCGGAACATCCAGCACATAGCCGTGGGGGTTGCAGGGGGACTCCAGATAAACAAACAGACGCTTGCCCTTGTTGAGCGCCTGCTGGTGCTGGCTGCGAACCGCTTTCATACGTTCTGCAAATTCCCCACCAGAGTAACCGTCAAACCATTCCAGCTGAATATTCAGACGGTCAGTGCGTGCGTAATAATCATTGATCAGCTGAAAGGTGCCACCATAGACATTGCGGGACGCCAGCAGGATATCGCCATGGCGCAACTGGTTGCTGAGCAGGCCGTCAATGGCGGCCATGCCACTGTTGAAATTCCACGCCATGTAGTCTGCGGCGTATTTTCCGGCTTCCAGCGCAACGATGGTATTGGCGAGCGAAATAGAAGTTGGGTTCAGCAGGCGGGAGTATATCGGGTGCGTACTTTCCATGCCTTTAAAAGCGTCTTCCACCCATTCTGTACAAGCGTATAGATAAGTAGCCGTGCGAACGATGGCCGGGGTAGCGGAAAACAGCGCGCCGACATTGGCAAACAAGGGGTAGTCACCTTTGACTGCCCGACTGCTGACATCCATATTCAAAGCCTGATAACTGGCTCTGAGGCTGGGCTGAAGGGTGTCAATCAGTTTGGCAAGCTGAAAACACAGGAATTTTTTAGCGTTGAAGTAACTGATGCGGTCCGTTTGTGGCAAACTGTCAAGGGTGTTGTTCAGGGCTTCCACCTGGTTCAGTTCGCCAAAGGTCTGATACAGGTGGGTGGTGGCCTGCAACAGAGCCTGACCGTATTCTGAGCCGGGGTCTATGCCAAAGTGCAGTAACTGTTCCTGTGCCAGCCCGTGTGCATCCTGACATTGGGTTGAATTTCGAACCGGTGACAGTCTTTGCAAAACCGACGGTTGCAAAACAGAAGGGTTTGTTGCCATTGGAGCCCCTTGATGGTTGTCATGATCACTGAATCAGCTTTGCATCAATCGGTCTGTCTGACAAGGCAAGGGTAATAATAAGAGGTCAATATGCAGTTAACGGACTTTCTTGAAATAATGAATCCTGATCTTTATCAGGTATTGAAACAGTCGGTTGAATTAGGGCGCTGGCCTGATGGCAAAAGACTGTCCGAACAGGAGCGGGAAGCCAGCTTGCAGGCACTGATTGCCTGGGAGTTTGAGCATCTGCCTGAAGATCAACGTACTGGTTATATGCCGGTCAGTTGCAAAAGTAGTCAGAAACCGGTGCAGACAGAGGACGAACCTGCCAGCATCCTGCGTTTCAGGGATGGCTGAGCAGTTTCATGGATTAAGAGAGAACTCGATAGTGGCAGATGGAGTAGTTGTGTCAAATAAAGCAGCAGGATCAAATAAAGCAACAGGGTCAAATAAAGCATTGACCGGAAACCTGCGGAAAATGGTTTCTGAATTACAGGGAACCGTCGTCTATCAGTTGCCGGTTGGTGATGACCTGATCACGATGAACGACCTGATCGGACGCAAAATTGTTCTGGACTATCAGGGGGTGATCAACTGTTGTCACTGTGGACGCAAAACGAAAAAGAGTTTTAGCCAGGGTTACTGTTACCCCTGTTTTAAAAAACTGCCTCAGTGTGATACCTGCATTATGAGTCCGGAAAAGTGCCACTACCATCAGGGAACCTGTAGGGATGCCCAGTGGGGGGAGCAGTTCTGTATGACCGACCATGTGGTTTATCTGGCGAACTCTTCCGGCCTGAAAGTAGGCATTACCCGGGCAACGCAGATACCTACCCGCTGGATTGACCAGGGCGCGACCCAGGCCATGCCATTTATGAGGGTGTCCACCCGTCGGCAGTCCGGTTTGCTGGAAAGCCTGTTTAAGGAGTTTGTTGCAGACCGTACCAACTGGCGAGCCATGCTGAAAGGCACTGCCGAGCCTCTTGATCTGGCGACTTCTGCACAGGAACTGATGGACATGAACCGTTCCCGTATCACTGCTTTGCAGGAACAGTTTGGCATTCAGGCGATTCAGCCGGTTGAGAAGCCGGAAGTGATTGAAATTCACTACCCTGTGGAGCACTATCCCACCAAAGTTACCTCATTGTCGTTTGACAAAACACCTTCCGTGGAAGGCGTGCTGCAGGGTATTAAAGGGCAGTATCTGATACTGGATACCGGTGTATTGAATATTCGCAAGCATACGTCGTATCAGGTCCGTGTCACGACTTGCGCATAACTTATTTATGAAGCCTGTTGGACTTGATCGTCCAACAGGCTTCCGTGATCAGGAATAAACGATGAAAGACGCACAACCCCGCACCATTTACCTGAAAGATTATCAGGCACCTGACTACTGGATTGATACCACCCATCTGACCTTTGACCTGTATGAGGACCATGCACTGGTCACTGCGGTTTTACAGATGCGCCTGAATGATGACATCGGCTGTGGCGGTGCTTTGCCTGCCCTGGTGCTGCATGGTGAAGAGCTTGATCTGGTCAGCCTGCACCGGGACGGAGAGGAGCTGGAAAGTGACCAGTTCCAGCTGGCAAAAGGTACCCTGACACTGCCTGTTGAGCAGCCGCGTTTCCAGTTACAGATCGTGACCCGTATTCGGCCTCAGGAAAATACGTCGCTGGAAGGCTTGTACAAATCCAACGGTATGTTCTGTACTCAGTGTGAAGCCGAAGGTTTCCGCAAGATCACTTACTATCTGGATCGTCCTGATGTGATGTCTGTGTTTACCACCAAAGTCATTGCCAGTCAGGCACGTTATCCGGTATTGCTGGCGAACGGTAACGCCATTGATCAGGGTGAGCTGGAGAACGACCGTCATTATGTTACCTGGGAAGATCCGTTTAAAAAGCCGAGCTATCTGTTCGCGCTGGTGGCGGGTGATCTCGAATGTGTTGAAGATCACTTTACCACCATGAGTGGTCGGGATGTGACACTGCGGATTTTCACCGAGTCCCACAATATCCATAAGTGTGATCACGCCATGGTGTCCCTGAAAAAGTCCATGAAATGGGACGAAGAAGTGTATGGCCGGGAATACGATCTGGATATCTTTATGATCGTGGCCGTGGATCACTTCAATATGGGCGCCATGGAAAACAAGGGGCTGAATATTTTCAACTCGTCCTGTGTGCTGGCAAGCCCGGAAACGGCTACCGATGCCACTTACCAGCGGATTGAAGCCATTGTTGCCCATGAGTATTTCCATAACTGGTCCGGTAACCGGGTGACCTGCCGGGACTGGTTCCAGCTGAGCCTGAAAGAGGGCTTTACCGTTTTCCGTGACGCTGAGTTCTCTGCGGATATGAACTCCCGTGGCGTAAAGCGGATTCAGGACGCCTCACTGCTGCGTACTGCCCAGTTTGCCGAAGATGCCGGACCGATGGCACACCCGATTCGTCCAGAGTCGTTTATTGAAATTTCCAACTTCTACACCCTGACGGTTTATGAAAAAGGCTGTGAAGTGGTGCGAATGATTCATACCCTGCTTGGGGCAGACCAGTTCCGCAAAGGCACCGACCTGTACTTCGAGCGTCACGATGGCGAAGCGGCTACCTGCGAAGACTTTGTTAAAGCCATGGAAGACGCTTCCGGTGTTGACCTGACCCAGTTCCGGAACTGGTACAGTCAGGCAGGTACGCCGGTGATTACGGTCACAGACCGATACGAGGCGGATACGGGGGATTATCATCTGACCATCGCCCAGAGCTGCCCTGCGACACCGGGACAGGAGCATAAGCAACCGTTCCATATTCCGGTAGGGCTGGCTCTGCTGGATGAACAGGGTGAGCTGTTGCCATTGAATGCAGAAGGCATTCATGCAGAAGGCGATAAGGAAAAGGTTCTGTCTATTAAACAGACAGAAGAAACCTTTGTCTTTAAAGGTTGCAAGAGCAAGCCCCTGCCTTCACTGCTGCGAAACTTTTCGGCACCGGTACGTGTTCGCTATGACTACAGCAAAGACGATCTGGTGTTCCTGATGAAACACGACACTGACAGTTTTAATCGCTGGGATGCCTGTCAGCGTCTGGGGGTAATGGCGATCGAGCAGCTGGTTGAGCAATCAGAGCAAGCAGTTGACCCGCAGCTGGTGGATGCATTCGGTGCCGTGATTGCCGACCCTGAACTGGACTTTGCCGTTAAGGCAGAAATGCTGTGCCTGCCCAGTGAAGCGAGTCTGGCGGAGCAGGCTGAGGTGATTAAGCCTCTGGCGATTGTGGCGGCCCGTAAAAAGGTGAAGCAGGCCATTGCTGAAGCTCACTCAGAGGCACTGCTGGCCTTGTATAATGAGCTGAGCTACGAACGTGACTATCGACCTGAAGCCACTGATATTGCCGAGCGAACCCTGAAGAATGTCTGTCTGGGTTATCTGGCAGCGGAGGATGACGCGGAGTGTCTGCAACGGTTGGCAGAACAGTATAACGATGCCTCCAATATGACGGATCGACGGGCTGCCCTGGGCTGTGTTGTGGATGCACGCCATCGTGATGAGCGTCTGGTTGAACGGGTGCTGACCGATTTTTATGACCGTTATAAAGACGACGCTAATGTAATGGACGACTGGTTTGCAGTGCAGTCCTCCAGTGCGGAACTGGGTACTGTGGAGAAGGTAAAGGCATTGATGCAGCATGACAGTTTTGACCCGACGAGTCCGAACAAGCTTCGTGCGCTGATCGGTGGATTCACCCGCAATATGACTCACTTCCACACGGCAGGTGGTGCCGGTTATGAGTTTCTTGCGGATCGGGTGATTGAGCTGGATAAACAGAATCCGCAGGTGGCCTCCCGTGTCATGATGCCTTTGACACGCTGGAAAAAATTTGAACCTGCCGCCAGTGGCTTAATGAAAAAAGCGCTGCAACGAATCAAGGCTGTACACGATCTTTCCACTGATGTGTATGAAGTAGTGAACAAAAGTCTTTAATTGATTATTAGCCGGCAGACTTGCATTTGCTGGTTAAATATTGGACTCTGAGGTCTGGTGCAGGAATACCGTGTTATCGGATGAGTACTTCTGCACCTCTCACCTTAGAGAAGACGTGATGTAGCCGTAAACAAAAAGAGGTAGCTGTAACCAAAATAAAAATAAAAACACATGACAGGGAGTCAGCACACCATGATGCCCGGACGCACACCGGCTTTGCGAATAGCCCCGGTTCAGGCTGGCTTTTCGCTAGCAGGACTGTTACTCGCCTTTCCTTCTTATTCCCTTGAATTTTCTGATGAGTCAGGCTCCATGACCGGCGCCCTGGATACCACTTTGTCTTACGGTACATTGTGGCGGGTACAGGGGCAGGACCTGAAACATTACAAGGGCAGCTCAACCGCTGACCATGATGATGTCAACACCAACGATGGCAACCGGGCTTATGATACCGGGGTGGTGTCGCAGGTGTTCAGAATCTCCGCTGACCTGGAGGTAGACTGGGAAGATCAGTATGGACTGTTCATCCGGGGTACCGCATTTTACGACACCCGGATGATGGATCGTCACAACTACTGGCTGGATGCAAACCGTGGGCGTTCGCCTGATCAGACAGATACCTATCCCTATGGTGATGACTGGTCAGAGGATGTACTGGACGGGCAGGGGCATGATGCCAAAATTCAGGATGCCTATATTTACGGAGCCTGGGATATTGGCGATATGCCACTGGATGTGCGTTTTGGCAAACAGGTTATCAACTGGGGAGAGGGAATTTTTTACCGGGATGGCATTAATACCGTTAATGCATTAGACGGCGCTTCCTTTGCATTACCGGGGTCGGAAGTGAAGGACTTGCTGATTCCGCAACATGCCCTGTCTTTCCGGCTGGGCGTCACCGATAACCTGTCCATGGCAGCCTATTACCAGTTTGAATGGGAAAACTCTGTAACGCCGGGGCGGGGGACTTTTTTCAGCACCAATGATCTGTTTACGGATGGGGGGACCAAGGGGTATAACGAGGCACCTGCATTGTTTGAACAGGTAAGAAGAGGCTGGAATGCATCAGCTGGCGGCGCATTGGGTGATTTTTATGATATTACTGGCGTCAATGTCCATAGCGGCTATCTGGTTGTCGCTGATACATCCGGTGAAAAAGATGCAAGTGATAATGGGCAATGGGGAATTAACTTTAAATATTATGCCGAGGAGTTAAATGACACTGAATTTGGATTTTATTTTGTAAATTACAACTCCCATACACCTTACATTGAAGCCCACTTAAGTGATAACGCCGGTTCTGATGCACTGTCAGCAGTTACGGGCGGAAATAACCCGACACTTCAGGCGGCTCTGGATCAGTATTATAGTGGTATTGAGGCATCAGGGCTTGCTTCTAAAACAGCAGTGATCCAAAGTCTGGCGACTGCTCATGTATTGTCAAACAGTGTTTATGCTACACGCGTTTACCCTGAAGATATACAAATGTACGGCTTGAGTTTTAATACCGCCATTGGAAGGTCGTCGATAGCAGGAGAGCTTGCTTACAGACCCAATGCGCCAATCTGGATTGATCACCCTGATGACTTAATTGATGGTGTAAAGGATAACATAAGGAATATTTTGTCTGGCAGTGACTGCTTTGCAGGAAATTTATCACAGGCTTATCCGGATCAGGGGTATTGTCAAAGCTCAGGTGCCTATAAAAATTTTAAAGAAGTTAAATTATGGACGGGTTCGTTAGCGATCGTGCATAACTTTGGTCCATCGCTTGGTTTTGACGGATTGTATGGCATCGTTGAGCCTGCCTTTGAGCTGATTCAGGGGCTGGATGATTATGACCGACATGTTTCTTCAGCTTCAGGTCCATGGGGAGGTGGATTTGACGACGACTACCACCCAGCCAGCGACCGTCTCGACAAATTCAGCTGGGGCTACACGGCAGTTCTTTCAGGGGAGTGGCATGACTTTATTGCCGGTATCAACCTGAACCCTGTCCTGACCTTCAAGCATGATGTCAGTGGTAACTCACGGCTGACTGGTAATTTTCTGGAAGGTCGTAAGGCCGTCACTATGGCGCTGAGGGGTGTTTACCTGAATACGGTAGAAGCTGGTCTTGCCTATACCTCATTCTTTGGCTCAAAACGAACCAATAAGTTACACGACAGAGACAATGTTGCATTTAGCGTGAAGTACTCCTTTTAAGCGACGGATTGCAGGGATTGAATGATGAATAACAATAAGACCATTGCCTTTCTGGCCTGCGCCCTGATGATCGCTGCCAGCTGTCAGCTCAGGGCGGCGGTACCTGAGTCTGAAGCACGGCGTCTGGGTAAAGACCTTACCCCCATTGGTGCCGAGAAGGCTGGTAACAAAGAGGGCAGCATTCCGGCATGGAACGGAGGTATTAAAGATGCGCAAATCCCCGGAGACTTTAAACCGGGCAGCCATTATCCGGACCCGTTTCCTGATGACAAACCACTGTTTACCATTACCGCAAGCAATGTTGACCAGTATAAGGACAAACTGACAGCAGGACAGATTGCCTTGCTGAAGGCTTATCCGGAAACATTCAACATGCCGGTGTACAAGACCCGTCGTACAGCCAGGCAGCCTGTCCGGATTTATAATAATACCCGTAAAGCAGCGACGAGAGCTCAGTTGCTGGCTGAGGGCAAGGGTTTTTCCGGTGCTTATGATGCTTACCCATTTCCGATTCCTCAGAATGGGCTGGAGGCTCTGTGGAATCACATAGTGCGTTATCGTGGCGAGTATGTCGTACGACGTGCGTCAGAGGTAGCCGTGCATCGTAATGGTGCTTATTCATTGTCGACTTCCCAGCAGGAAGCCCTGATGAACTACAACCTGCCCGGTGGATCCGAAGCGACTCTGGATAATATTATTGTCTATTATCTTGCGTTTACGCGCTCACCGGCCCGGTTGGCAGGAGGTGCGGTGCTGGTTTATGAAACCCTTGACCAGATTAAGCAGCCACGGCAGGCATGGGCCTACAATGCCGGGCAGCGGCGGGTGCGCAGGGCGCCAAACCTGTCTTACGATACCCCCATTACGTCGTCAGACGGGCTGCGCACAGCAGACGACACCGATATGTATAACGGAGCGCCAAATCGTTATGAATGGAAGCTGCTGGGCAAGAAAGAAATCTACATCCCTTACCATAATTACCGGCTGGTCAGCCCGGATGTAAAGTATGACGACCTGTTGATGATCGGCCATGTCAATCCGGAGTATACCCGCTATGAGCTGCACCGGGTCTGGGTGGTAGAAGGCACCTTGAAGCCCGGTGCGCGTCACATCTATTCCAAACGGGTGTTATACCTTGATGAAGACAGTTGGGGCGCAGCAGTGGTGGATCAGTATGACGGACGAGGTGAGTTATGGCGTAACAGTATGGCTTACCTGATCAATTACTACGATCGGCCAACAGTATGGACCGGTTTGGATGTTTATCATGATCTTCGCTCCCGTCGCTATCATGCCCAGGGGCTGGCGAATGAAGAAGCCCAGTTTGTCAGCTTTGACAGGCCAATACCTGACTTGAAATACTTTAAGCCTTCTGCCCTGCGTCGGCGTGGAAGACGTTAGCGACACAAGACAGAAGAGGACTAGCATGACCAAACTCACCAGCCTGCTGGTGTTTGCTATGTTGCTTAGTGGTGGTTTGCCTGCAGTCAGTCAGGCTTCAGGCGACTCCATTACAAGCAAAGCCATTTCAGACACTGCCATTAAAGAACGCTATTCCGTTATATCCAGCAAGGCTGCCACTTCGCTGCTGCTGGATATTACCCGTCTGCCAGACAGTGAACGGCTGGTGGCTGTGGGAGACCGGGGGCATATACTTTTTTCCGATGATGATGGCCGTTCCTGGCAGCAGTCCCGGGTGCCAACGATTCAGATGCTTACAGCGGTGGCCTTTCCTTCCAGAAGAGTGGGCTATGCCGTTGGCCACGACAACCTGATCCTGAAGTCAGAAGATGCCGGAGAGAACTGGCAACGGGTTTACCGGGATATTGAAATGCAGGCCCCCCTGCTGGATGTCTGGTTCCAGAGTGAACAGCGCGGCTTTGCGGTAGGCGCCTATGGCACGATATTGAGTACCGTCGACGGTGGTAAAACCTGGGCCGATATTCGTAACAGCATCGACAACGAAGAAGAGTTTCACTACAACGGTATTGCCAGTGATGGACTCGACAACCTGTACCTTGCCGGTGAGGCGGGCATTCTGTATCGCTCTGCTGATGCGGGTGAAACCTGGAGTACATTAACCGGCCCCTATGAAGGCTCTCTGTTTGGTGTCAGTGCCAGCGGTGATGAGGTGATCATTCATGGGCTGAGAGGTAATGTGTTCCGCAGCAGAAATAACGGGGAGTCGTGGCTTGCGCTTTCTTCAGGGACTGAAGACACTCTGTTCGGATCTCTGTTGCTCGATGATGGCAGCAGCTATCTGGTGGGTACTTCCGGCACTGTTCTGTCGGGCTTGACCGGTCGCTGGCAAATTACCCACCGTGAAGACCGAATGCCACTGTCAGCATTGGCTGAAGCCTCAGACGGTGCCATTGTTGTTGTTGGACAGGGAGGCGTTAAGAGAATGAATAAAAACGTCGATATGGCCCTGGCTAATAAGCGGCGTTTTATGCAATAAAGGGACTCTCACAATGCTGTCGAAAAGATCCGGTAATGTTGAGTCAACCCCGGAACGAATGATCTTCCACAACCGGACCAAGGTGTGTGTATTTTTTGTTCTGGCCACTTTATTCCTGACCTGGAAAATTGTCACCGGCCTGAAGGTGGACGCCAGCTTTGAAAAGATGGTGCCTGTGCAGCACCCTTATATTCAAAACATGTTTAAGCACCTGCAAAGTACAGGGGGAGGCAATGCCGTCCGTATTGCTGTGGCAGCCCGGGAAGGGGATATTTTCTCAGCTGAATATATGGAAATTCTGCGCCAGATAAACGACGAAGTGTTTTATCTTGATGGTGTCGATCGTCCTAAGTTGAAATCTCTCTGGTCTCCGGGTGTTCGCTGGACCGAGGTAACAGAAGAAGGCTTTGCTGGTGGTCCGGTAATTCCACAGACCTATGATGGTTCCCGTGCCAGCCTGGATGAATTGCGCACCAATATTTTGCGTTCCGGTCAGGTAGGGCAGCTGGTGGCAAACGATTTCAGGTCCAGTATTGTCAGCATCCCACTGTTTGAAACAGACCCTGAAACCGGCGAGTGGCTGGATTACAAGGCACTGTCAGAACAACTGGAGCAGTTGCGCAGCCAATATACGGAATTGGGCGTCAATATCCATATTGTTGGTACAGCCAAAGTCTTTGGCGACCTGTTTGAAGGAGTTCAGTCTATTGTACTGTTCTTTATTGTTGCCATTGTGATTACGGCGTTGTTGCTGTTTTTGTATTCCCGCTGTTTGCGCAGCACGCTTATTCCATTGATTACTTCTCTGGTGGCTGTCGTCTGGCAGATGGGGCTGCTTGCTACGCTTGGCTTTGGTCTTGACCTGTACTCCCTGCTGGTACCGTTTCTGGTGTTTGCCATTGGTGTCAGTCACGGTGTCCAGATCATTAACAGTATTGGCGTGGAAGCCGCAGCAGGTGCTGATAAGGTGACTGCTGCCCGTCGTGCATTCCGAAGTCTCTATATTCCCGGTATGGTCGCGCTGGCATCCGATGCCATCGGTTTCCTTACCTTGCTGATTATTGAAATACAGGTTATTCAGGACCTCGCTCTGACAGCCAGTATTGGCGTTGCAGCTATCATTATGACCAACCTGGTGCTTTTACCGGTGCTTATGTCATACGGTGGAACCAGCCAGAAATCTATCAATCGAATCCGGGAGCGCCAGCATAATGACGGTGGGGTATGGAGCCTGTTATCGAACTTCGCCCACCCCAGAGTTGTGCCGGTTTCTGTTGTCATTGCTTTACTGGGATTTGGCTGGGGGCTATACCGGGCAGCAGACCTTGAAATAGGTGACCTTGATCCCGGAGCCCCTGAATTCCATCCGGATTCCCGCTATAACAAAGATAATTTATTCCTGACGTCTAATTATTCGACCAGCGCCGACCTGTTTGTTGTCATGGTGGAAACCGGGGTTGAGCAGTGTTCGACCTATCCGGTTATGGAAGCGATAGACCGCTATATGTGGCATATGGAGAATGTGCCGGGTGTACAACAGGCATTGTCGATGGTGACGGCTTCCAAGCAGGTTGTTAAGGGGTTAAATGAGGGAAGCCTTAAATGGCAGGCGCTGTCCCGCAACCCTTATGTTCTTAACAGTTCGGTGTCTACCCTGAGGGGGCTTTATAACAGTGACTGTTCCATGGCACCGGTGGTTCTTTACCTTGATGACCATAAAGCCGACACCTTGTCGCGGGTAGTGGCTGAAACCAAAGCCTTTGCTGACGAGAATAATAATGAGAATGTGCAATTTGTTCTGGCCAGTGGTAACTCAGGCATTGAAGCCGCCACGAATGAAGTCATCTCTCTGGCTCAGAACCAGATGTTGATGTGGGTGTACCTGGTGGTCAGTATCCTCTGCCTGCTAACCTTCCGCTCTCTGCGCGCGGTCTTCTGTATAGTGATTCCTCTTGGGTTGACCTCGGTTCTGTGTCAGGCACTGATGTCCTTCCTGGGGATCGGGGTGAAGGTTGCGACGTTGCCTGTGATTGCACTGGGAGTTGGCATTGGTGTGGATTATGGCATCTATATATACAGCCGTCTGGAGAGTTTCCTGAAACAGGGGCTGCCCTTACAGGAGGCTTACCATAAGACCTTGCAGATTACAGGCAAGGCGGTGACATTCACTGGTATCACTCTCGCTATTGGTGTCGGGACCTGGATATTTTCCCCGTTGAAGTTCCAGGCAGATATGGGGATTCTGCTGACCTTTATGTTTATCTGGAATATGGTTGGTGCGATCTGGCTGTTACCAGCTCTCGCCCGGTTCCTGTTGAAGTCGGAGAGTTATGTAGAAAAAACGGAAGCCAGTGACCGGGAAGGAAAGCTGACCGGTTCTACTGCGTAATATTCTTTGACTTGTAGGTTGGGACGAGCGAAGCGATTCCCAACATCGGAGTTCAATGCTATTCACCGTGTTGGGAGTCGCTGTCGCTCGTCCCAACCTACGGAACACACAGCAAACGGGTTAATCTGTAGGGTACAAACCCGGTAACGAGTCATTCTTTTTCGTTTGCTTCAAGTGCTGGTTTCTAAGCTTTTCACATTCGCGCAAAATATCAGGGAAAGGCGCGTCACTCTTGTCGGGCGAGTAAACGGCAGAGTCCATCTGCTGGAACAGGGCTCGAAGTTCAGTGGATCCAAGTTTTGTCAGACAACGTTCTACAGTAGACAGGTGTTGTTCATTGAACAGGCTCTGGCACCAGGTGGTTAATGCCAGCTTCACTTCATTAACGTTTCTCTGCTCACAACCTTCCCGGAACAATTTGAAAGCGTCAGCTTCAGACTGATGTTGTCTGTCTTCCTGCACCGTATCCGTAATAACAGGTATCCGCTGACGTCTGGCAAGAAGCCAGAGAGAGGTGCTGATCAACCACAGCAGTGCAAACAGCCCGGTTAGAAAAGGCCATAAGTAAGCATTACCAGTGGTTGGGGAAGTAGTTTCCATAACCTCTGGAGGTGGGCAGTCAGCAGTTTGAGAGTCGGCTCTGGCTTTGTCGATCGGGGTGGCAGCTGGCAATGCAGGAATGGCTGCTGCATTAGCAGCCGGAAGCACCCTGATGGTTCTGGCTGGCAGCTCCGCCACTTTTTCTTCGTTACTGGTCACATCAAACCAGCTGTAGCGCAGGGCTGGCAGAGTCATGTTGCCGGGCTGGGTAGGTATGATAGCCACTGCGTCCATCCGCTTGCCAATGATGCCGGTATCCGTCGGTGTATCTTCGGTTTTAGACTGATCTGGATAAATATTGGCATTCTGCAATCTTGGTTTGGGAATGGTGGGCAGCTGCGCACTGGTCAGTCCATCGGCTTCAACGGTAATGGTTCGGGTAATGGCGTCCCCCACATGGACCCCGTCGTTCAGGTCCTGGCTCCAGGACTCACTAAGGGACAGGTCAGAAGCCGGTAGCCAGGCTCTGCCGCTATAGCTTGCAGGCTGGGGTTGCACGTTCAGAATGATTTCGGCAGACCTTGCGACAACAGGCTTGCCGTTTGACAGGGAGAACATGCTGCCGAACGGATCATTGCGCTCTGCCATGGTACCGTTGAAGACCAGTTCAGGTATTTCCATCGGGCCGGTTTTCTGCGGGTGGATGGCAAACTTCAACTCGAACACGCCATAGCGTTTACCATCAATGATGGTTTCATACTTTCGGGTGTCACCCAGTTGCTGAACAATTGCGCCCTCAATATTTAGCGGGGATAGACGGCTATCGTCATAAAGGTTAACCCTGTAGAACACTCTTAGTGTGAGAACAACCTGCTGCTGAACATAAACAAATTCATTATCCACTTCTGTGCGCATAAAGACCGGGCTGACGTTGTTGCCGGTGGATGAGTCTTTCTGCACCTGAATCCTGATTGGCTCAGACGAGAGGTTACCCAGCTTCAGGGCTGGAATGGTCAGGTGGCCTTCGTGTTTAGGAGCCAGTGTAACAATCCAGTCAAACCATGATTCTGTTTGCCCGTTGACGATACGAATCTGTCGGTTCTGTCGTGTTGTAACGACTTCGAAATCCTGGTTCAGGGCGGACAGGTCAGGTGACAGGTCCGTGCTTTTATCCGTTCGCAGGGTCAGGTCAAGGGTTTCGTAGGGGGCAATGATGGTTCGATCAACCGTTGCTGTGAATGTGGCAGCCAGAGCTGAGCCAGCAAACATAAACAGAAGCAGAGCCATCAGCGAATTAACAGCCGTCAGCGATCTTGTAGCCATCAGCCGTTTTGTGGTTAATCTGGTTAGTAATTCATAGAGTGCCGACGTCACCATGCCCGCTCCTGTTGTCTGTTTTCCTGCCTGAGTTGTTGCTGGTGCAGAAACTTTCTTCTTAATAATCCCCCGGGGTCATCAGGGATGGTATTCAGCCAGTTTTCCACTGCCTGCTGGTCGGGTGTCTGAGCATCAAGCTCTTCAGCAGGTTGCTCCATCATGGCCTGTTGTTGCTGTTCATCCTCTTCTCTGTCTGCTTGCTGGCTGGCAGAGTGCTGTTCCTGTTGCTGTTGTTCCTGCTTCTGTTCTTCGGTTTGAGCATTCTGTTGTTGAGCGTCCTGTTTTTGTTGCTCCTGCTGCTGACTATTTTTCTGCTCAGATTGCTGCTGCTCAGTTTGTTGCTCGTCAGCCTGCTGATTCTGAGAGTCACGGTTTTCCTGATGTTGTTGGGAACTGTCCTGCGACTGTTGCTGTTCACCTTCAGAGTTTTGCTGATCCTGCTGGTTTTGTTGTTCCTGCTGCTGTTGTTTCAGCTGTTCCAGCAACGCTTTGTTGAACTGGGCGTCGTCCATGTCCGGTTGCAGTTTAAGGGCCTTGTTATAGGCGGCAATAGCATCGTCCAGCTTGCCAGCTTTCGCCAGGGCATTGCCCTGGTTGTAAAAGCCCTGCGCGGTTTCAGACTCACCAAAAAGGTTGGCAGCGTCGTCAAACTGCTGGTTTTGGTAAAGGGCTTCAGCTTTCCAGTCCGGGTCTTTAAACAGTTGTGCGGCTGACTCCGGGTCGTTGTTGTCAAGTGCTGAGGCACCACGCTGGTCTGTGTTTTTCCAGAGTGCTGACCAGTCAACCGCCATAGCCTGTTGTTCAGGCAGGGCGGTGAATAACACAAACAGCACCAGTAACCAGCCTTTACGAAAGCTGATCAGGGCCAGGGGCAGGAGAAGCAGCACCAGCCAGTAACCTGCGTCATGCCATTGGTCAAACTGCCGGTCAACCTTAACCACTGAATCCGAAGCATCGGGTTTAGGTAGCAGGGCTTCGAGGTCACTGTTATCGAGTGACAAGTCCCGGTACTCGCCAGAAACTGCACGGGTAAGTTGCTGCAGCTCTGTTCTGTTCAGTCTCGGTACCAGTATGGCTCCCTGATTGTCTTTCAGGTAGCCTCCCCCGGGAATCGCAATAGGCGCCCCCTGTTCAGAACCAATACCAAGGATTGACAGTTTATGGCCCGACTGTTTTATCCGGGTTTCGATGTCAGCCATTTGATAACCGGGAATACTGTCTGTGATCAACAGGATATCACCATGTTCACTGGCACCTTGGGATAACAGTTTGATAGCCTGTTCAATGCCTCTGAGCGGATTTTGCCCCTGCTCAGGCATAATGTCCGGACTGAGTGCCGGAACCAGGTTTGATAATGTATTGGTGTCGTCTGTTAAAGGGGAAACGGTGTGAGCGCCACCGGCAAAGGCGACGATAGCCGTAAGCCCATCCTGTCGCAGACGAAACAGATCAAGCAGTTTATAACGTAATCGTGTCATCCTGTCCGGTGGCAGGTCGGCAGCGTACTGGTGATAAGACAGGTCTGCCACCACAACCAGAGGGTGCTGGCTTTTGCTGACAGGGGTTGTAACCTTCTGCCAGGTTGGGCCGGCAAGGGCGATACAGGCCAGAATCCAGCCGGTCGTCAGCAGAGCTACTGGCCAGCGCTGCTGTTGGCGGGTTTCGCCATGGATCAGGTGAGCCAGTAACTCGGGCGCAATGACCTTGTTCCAGTTACCCGATGTCTGCTGTTGTCGCCAGACCAGTGTCAGTAGCAACAGGCTGGGCAACAGCATCAGCAACCACATCGGACGCAGAAAATGAAACTGAGAAAAAAATTCTGTCATGCTCAGACTCCTTCCTGCGTTTTGTGTTTAGAGAACCATTCCCGGGGGCGTGTTTGCTGGTGTAATAAAGCGATTAAAAAACTCAAAATCAGAGCCAGCAGCAAAGGCCAGTAATACAGGGCTATGCCGGGGCGAAAACTTTCTTCTTCCTGCTGAACGGGCTCCAGTTCATCCAGTATGTTATAAATCTGTTCCAGCTCTTCCGTGTTTTTTGCACGGAAGTAGCGGCCACCGGTGAGGTTTGCCATTTCGGTCAGAGTTTTTTCATCAAGATCGGCAGAGGGGTTAACCCGGCGCGCCCCGAATGAAGTACCAAAGATACCGGGCTGGACCATCTCTTCAGCGCCCATACCGATGGAATAGATTTTAATGCCTTCCTCTGCCGCCAGTCTGGCAGCCTGCAAAGGCGTGATTTCGCCAGCCGTGTTAGCGCCATCGGTGAGCAGAATCAGTACCCGGCTCTCCTGGGGACGATTACGCAGATGCTTGACGGCCAGGCCCAGTGCATCGCCTATGGCGGTTTTATTGCCCGCCATACCAATAGCAGATTCGTCCATCAGGGTGCCAACGGTTTGCAGATCGAAGGTCAGCGGTGCCTGAAGATAAGCCTGGGTTCCAAAAAGAATCAGCCCTAACCGGTCACCTTTGCGACGCTCGATAAAATCGGTCAGCACATGCTTGGTAACCACCAGTCGGTCAACCGCTACACCGTTGAGTTCCATATCATTGATTTCCATACTGCCGGACAAGTCAACCGCCAGCATGACATCCCGACCGCTGCCCTGAAGCTGGACGGGTTCGCCCAGCCAGACAGGGCGCGCAGCCGCCAGCAGCAGCAGTAGCCAGATAAGAATCGGGAGTATAGATGACCACTGACGTTTTGGTGCGGGATAAGCCTGATTGTCTCCTGCAATGCTGGTCAGATGACGATAGAAAGGCACCTGCAGAGCCGTCCCCCCGGACTGGCTTGCGGGTGTCATAAAACGATAGATCAGATAAGGCAGCGGGATTGCGATAAAGACCCAAGGCCATTGCAGTTCAAGCATGGTGTTTTTTAATCCAGCTTAAGGTGATGGAATGCAGGGCATTCACTGCCACAGTATTCTCTTCTGAAGCGTTCTCTTCTGAAGATCGTTCTTTCCGGTAACGGCTGTCGCCCAGGGCAGCTCCGGCGCCCTGGAGAAAACCTCTGTTACCACTTTTGTCGGCTAGGAACTGTTGCCACTCTTTGCCATGTAACCGGGCAACCGGTTCATCGGGATAGGCCTGAAGAGCCGTTTGCTTCAACAGACGGTTACAGGCGTTGATAAACCGGCGTTCGTCGCCGTGTTGCTGAAACTCTGCCAGAAGCTGATGGCTGGCCCTTGCCGCCTGTCGACGGTAACGGGTTCTGCGAACAGCCTTCAGGGTTAAATAAACGACAGCGGCGATCACCAGCACGGCCAGCAGGCCACCCAGCCACCAGCCTATAGCAGGTGGCCACCAGTTGACGGGATCTGGCAGGTGGTTAGGACGAAGTTGGTCCAGTGGGTTTTGCATCTCCATAACCGGTTAACCCCTCGTTCCCTGTCGGCTTCTGACTGAACCGAAATATTCTGTCAGTTGCGCTGAGGTATCAAGGTCCGTTTGTAACCGGATAAAGGGGATTTTCAGGCTGGAGAACTGCTCTTTCAGATTGCTGGTGTACTGCTCATACTGCTGGCGGTATTTTTGTCTGATTTTTCCCGAACGGGTTTCGATAGTCTGACGGTGGACACCGTTGGTGATGTCGTACCGACCGGGTAGGGGCAGTTCGGCCTCCATCGGGTCCGATACGTGAACCGCCACTAATTCACAATGTCTGGACAACCGGGAGAAATGGCGCAGGGTTTCTTCGTTGTGCTGGGCAAAATCACTGATCACAAAAATATGGCTGCCCGGGTGTGAGACTCTGCGGGCATGGCGCAAAGCTTTAGCCAGATAACCGCCACTGGCTGAAGCAATTGACGCAGGAATGGATTTTGCCTCCAGGGACTGATTGTGTTCACTGGCCTTTTTCAACAGGTGCATGAGTGTCTGTTTCGAACGCTTTGGGCGAATCTCACTGAGTTGTTCTTCGTTGAAGACAACACCGCCAATCCGGTCACCATGGTTCAGTGTTGCCCATGCCAGCAGGCTGCATGCCTCGGCCGCTGTGACCGACTTGAAGTTGAGACGGCTACCAAAGAACAGACTGTGGCTCTGGTCCAGCAGTATCAGAACCGGACGCTCGCGCTCTTCCCGAAACACTTTGGTATGAGGTTTGCTCCGCCTGGCCGTTACCCGCCAGTCGATGGAACGGATATCGTCACCATGCTGATAGGCACGCACTTCTTCAAAGTCGACTCCGCGGCCTTTAAAAGGAGAAATGCCTGTGCCTGCCAGCAGGCTGCGTGAGCGGTTATGCTTAAACAGTGCCAGATCCCTGGCCTTGAAGCGTAATCCAACCAGCTCTTTCAGGTCCGAGTAGGCTCCACTCATTATGCGTTAATACTCCTGCCTTTCGCTCACTACTATTTATTGCCCGGCTTATCTGCCTGACTTGCTTTGCCAGACTTATCTCGCCCGGTTCATGCGACCGGAACCAGATTTAGCAGCTGGTCAATAATCTGGTCAGCATCCTTACCCTCGGCTTCTGCTTCAAAACTTAACAGCAGCCGGTGGCGGAATACATCGTGAACCACGGCCTGAACATCGTCCGGGCTGACAAAGTCTCTGCCTGCGAGCCAGGCATGGGCGCGGGCGCAGCGATCCAGGGCAATGGTTCCACGAGGGCTTGCACCATAGTCCAACCAGCCTGCCAGGCGTTCACCATACAATGATGGGTGCCGGGAGGCGTTGACCAGTTGGACGATATACTCTTCAACCACGGGCTCCATGTGCATGGCCAGCACATTCTGCCGGGCTTCCAGAACGTTTCCCTGGGTCAGCTGTTGCGAGGGTCTGGCAGGCTGCTGTTGCATGGCTTCGCCACGTGCCAGCCGGAGAATCTGCCGTTCTGCGGATATATTCGGGTATTCCACTTTTACATGCATCAGGAAACGGTCAAGCTGTGCTTCCGGCAATGGATAGGTGCCTTCCTGCTCAATGGGGTTCTGGGTTGCCATCACCATAAAAACCCTTGGCAGCGGGTAGGTTTTACGGCCAATACTGACCTGCCGTTCGCCCATAGCCTCAAGCAGGGCTGACTGCACCTTGGCTGGCGCCCGGTTGATTTCATCGGCCAGAACCAGGTTGTGGAATATCGGTCCCGGCTGGAAACGGAAACTGCCGTCTTCGGGGGTATAGATATCAGTGCCGGTAACGTCGGCAGGCAAAAGGTCGGGTGTAAACTGAATGCGGTGGAAGCTGGCTTCAAGCCCTTCTGCCAGAACTTTTATGGCGCGGGTTTTTGCCAGTCCGGGTGCGCCTTCAACCAGCAGGTGACCATCGGCCAGAAGGGTAATCAGCAGGCGGTTGACCAGGTGCTCCTGACCAATAATACAGCTACAGAGGTACTCTTTCAGTTCATTCAGAACGTTTTGTGCAGACATAAATTGTTCTGTCCCAGTTTATTTACCGTAAAAACTTTTTATCACCTAAGTGATAAGAAAATTTCCTTCGCTTATGGCTCTTTGTGCCAATACTGTTCAAAATATTGGCAATAACCAATAAAAGCACTGGTGTTGTGCCGATAGTAGTAATGATCAGGGACGTCCCTGCCCGGCACGGGATTTCTTTTGCAGGCAGCTGACAGCTGTTTACCTAATTGTTTGTAACAAGGGTTCAATACAAGGTAATTCTGCAATAAATGATTCAGACAGACCAGCGGGCGGTTTTAACTGATAGCAAGCAGTTAAGGGGCTTGATCTATCAGGCGAAGCAGGCTGTCTTTTTCTATAGTTCAGTAATATAGGTTCAGTGACCGCAATGGTCTAGTTTATCAGCCGGTTTATAGCCGATGATGGCATAAAACTGACAACTCCCTTGCATAAAGCGGACACTCTGACCCTACTTATTAATCAAGATACCGCTTTTGCCCCCGGAGATGCCAGCATGGGTCAGCGAGACGCTCAGGAGCGTAAGGAAGCCCTGGATAAAATACTGGACGAGTTAGCTCCCCAGATTCCCGCAGAACAATACGACGCCCTTCGACCTTTTGTTTACCAATACTATTCTATGGATACCCGTCAGGACCTGATGGGGCAGAAGCGACGGGACCTGCTGGGTTCAACCCTGTCATTCTGGAAGTTTTTGCAGTATCACGATCCGGAACAGCCCGAAATTGAAGTTCTGAACCCTGATTACCCCCACCACGGCTGGCATTCGACCCATACGGTCATCCGTATTATTCACCGGGATATGCCCTTTCTGGTCGATTCCCTGAGAATGAAGCTGAATGAGCGAGGCGTGGTGATTCATCATCTCAGGAATACGATTCTGCAGTCGCACCGCGATGAGCATTATCAGATGGTGTTTGGCGATAGTGCTAAAGATCGTGTCGAAGCGACTGCCTGCAAGGAAGCCATCATCTATGTAGAAATTGACCGGCAGGAAAAGGATGAAGATCTGGAAGCCCTGCGGGAGCAGATTTATGCGATTATGGAGGATGTCTCCAGGGTTGTTGAGGATTACATTCCGACCTGTGACCGCATCAGGCAGCTGGCTACCACCCTGACCGGTAACCGGGCAAAGGAGGTTCAGGACTTTCTGGGCTGGTTGCTGGATAACAAGTTCACCTTTCTTGGTTACGAAGAGCTGAAGGTGATTGAGCAGTCAGGTAAAAAGCAGATCATACGTCCTTCAGAATCGTTACTGGGGCTGCTGAAAATCAATCATCAGGGCAGTATCGGGCAACTGGACCTTGAGCCTTTTATTGAGCATGATTTCTTTGAGCAGACCGAACCGCTGTCATTCTCCAAGGCCAGTGTTCGTTCAACTGTTCACCGCCCGGCCTACCCCGACTTCATAACCGTGCGGCAGTTTGCCGAGGATGGTTCTGTTGTCGGTGAGGCGAGGATTGTTGGCCTGTATACCTCGCCTGTTTATCGCCAGAGTCCGTTCCGGATTCCTTATATTGCCAGTAAAGTTACCGATATTTTTGAACAGTCCGGTCTGGGGCGTAAAAGCCATCATGGCAAGGACCTTGAACAGATTCTGGAGGTTTTTCCACGGGATGAACTGTTTCAGACGCCCAAAGATGAACTGTTTCAAACCGTCATGGAGATTCTTCGCATTCAGGAGCGCAAGCAGATCAAACTGTTTATCCGACAGGACCTTTACGGCCCTTTCTGTTCGGCCCTGGTGTTTGTACCCAGAGAGGTTTACAGCACTGAGCTGCGCAGGCGCATGGAAACCATCCTCTGTCAGCATCTGCAGTCGGTTGATTCAGAGTTTACAACGTATTTTTCAGAGTCTGTTCTGGCCCGGGTTCATTTCAATTTCAAGCTGCGTAACCGGGTTGAGTTCAGTCAGGAGTCGATCAATGATGAACTCGTTATGGCTGCCAGTTCCTGGGAAGATGAAGTCCGGGCTTCTATTCTGGAGTCCCATGGTGAGGTGAAAGGCAATAAGCTGATCTCTCTCTATGCCAATGGTTTTTCTGCGGCTTACCGGGAGGCTTTTACGCCCGATGCCGCTGCTGTAGATGTTGAGCATTTTCAGCGCATTGATAAAGACAATCCACTGTCCATGGGCTTCTATCAGTCATTAAACGATGCGCCTGACCGGATTCACTTCAAGCTGTATCACTTTGTCGAACCCCTGCCACTGGCTGACCAGATTCCGATTATTGAGAACCTTGGCCTGCGGGTAATTGGTGAATACCCGTTCCTGATTCACAAAAGCAATGAAGAGGTGATCTGGATACACGACTTTTTGCTGAGTTTTCACGATAACGTCAGCACCAATATCCAGAAAGTGGACAGTATCTTCAAGGAAGCGTTTGAGAAAATCTGGTTTGGTGAGGCAGAGAATGACCGGTTTAACCTGTTAGTTCTGGCGGCTGGTATGAACTGGCGTCAGGTGGCTATGCTGCGGGGCTATGCCCGTTATATCAAACAGATCCGGATGGGCTTCAGTCAGACCTATATTGCCGAAACCCTGTGCAATAATATCGAGATTACCCGGCAGCTGCTGGAGCTGTTTGAAGTACGCTTTAACCCGGAACTGGCACTGTCCCGTACCCAGCGTCTGGCCCGGCAGCAGCAGATTCAGCAGTCTATTCTGGAAGCTCTTGATCAGGTAACGGTGCTTAGTGAAGATCGGATTATTCGTCGCTTTCAGACCGTTATTTCTGCGACCTTGAGAACCAACTTCTATCAAATGGATGAAGAAGGTAATCCTAAGTCGTATATTTCATTCAAAATCTCTCCCCGTGATATTCCTGATATCCCCAAACCCATGCCTCTGTACGAAATTTTTGTTTACTCGCCCAGGGTCGAAGGTGTTCACCTGCGCGGGGGCAAGGTGGCACGTGGCGGGTTGCGCTGGTCTGACCGGGTAGAGGACTACCGGACTGAAGTGCTGGGACTGGTAAAAGCCCAGCAGGTGAAAAATGCCCTGATTGTACCTGTTGGTGCCAAGGGCGGTTTTGCGCCCAAGCACATGCCTGTGAACCCAAGCCGTGAAGCGATGATGGAAGAGGGTATCGCCTGCTACCAGATATTTATACGGGCTTTGCTGGATGTGACGGATAATCTGGTGGATAACGAAGTGATTCATCCAGAATCTGTCGTGTATTACGATGACAACGATTCTTATCTGGTGGTTGCAGCGGATAAGGGAACGGCAACCTTTTCCGATATCGCCAATAACATTGCACAAGAATATAATTTCTGGCTGGGGGATGCCTTTGCTTCCGGTGGCAGTGCCGGGTATGACCACAAGAAAATGGGCATTACTGCAAAAGGGGCATGGGTGTCCGTGCAGCGCCACTTCCGTGAAAGGAGTATCAATGTCCAGCAGGATAATGTCACCGTTATCGGGATCGGGGATATGGCAGGTGACGTCTTTGGTAATGGACTATTGTCGTCTGAAACCCTGCAGATGGTGGCCGCGTTTAACCACATGCATATTTTTATTGACCCTAATCCTGACCCTGTCCGCAGTTACCATGAGAGAAGAAGGCTGTTTAATCTGCCAAGGTCAAGCTGGAAGGATTATGACAGCGGCCTGATTTCTGAAGGCGGTGGCCTGTTTTCCCGTAATGCCAAGTCCATTGTGGTCTCTGAACCTATGAAGGAACGGTTTGGAATCAAAGCTAACCGCCTTACCCCGAACGAACTGATTCGTTCGCTGCTGCGTGCGCCGGTTGACCTGATCTGGAACGGCGGTATCGGCACCTACGTTAAAGCCATCAATGAAAGTCATGCCCATGTGGGGGACAAGGCCAATGACCCGTTGCGTATCAACGGTTGCGAACTGAGGGCGAAAGTCGTCGGCGAGGGTGGGAACCTCGGGTTAAGCCAGCTGGGACGCGTTGAGTACGCCTTGCAGGGCGGGGCGCTGAATACGGACTTTATTGATAACTCCGGTGGCGTAGACTGTTCTGACCATGAAGTGAATATCAAGATTCTGCTGAATGATATTGTTTCTAATGGCGATATGACCATGAAGCAGCGCAACCAGCTGCTGGAATCTATGACGGACGATGTTGCACGACTGGTGTTGCTCAATAACTACCGTCAGACGCAGGCCATTACCCAGGCTGAGTCTGAAGCCCGGTACCGGATGGATGAATACAAGCGTTTTATGGATTATCTCGAAAGTGAAGGCAGGCTGGACCGGAATATTGAATACCTGCCAGACAACGAGGCGCTCGCAGAGCGCAGTGCCGCCGGGCAGGGGCTGACCCGGCCTGAGTTGTCGCTGCTGATCTCCTACAGCAAGGCGGAACTGAAAGAAGCCTTGATGGGATCCGATGTCATCAATGAAGATTACCTGTCCAAAGAATTGTTTACCACATTCCCGGCAGTGCTGGTTGAACGGTTTTCTGAGCAGATCAACCATCATCGATTGCGCCGGGAAATCATTGCCACCCAGATTGCCAACCACATGGTGGACATGATGGGCATCACCTATGTCCATCGAGTGCGACAGACAACCGGTGCCAATGCACCGGAAATTGCCAGGGCATTTCTGGTCAGCCGTGATGTCTTTGGTATTCAGGATTATTGGCAACTGATTGAATCGCTGGATTATCAGTTGTCCAGCAGCCTGCAGCAGCAAATGATGGGTTCCATGATCAAACTGGTACGCCGCGCCAGCCGCTGGTTTATCCGGCTGAAGCGTCAGGATCTGGTGGCGGCAGAAACCGTTGAGCAGTACGGGCCACTGATTCAGGAGTTTATTCACTCCTTCGTTGACTATCTGAGCGACACTGAGCATGAAAACCTCAGTGCCAAAGTTGAACAGATGGTGGGTAACCAGATTCCTGAGGATGTTGCCAAGCTGGTCTGTGGTCAGCGCTATCTGCTGAGCTCCCTGCCCATTATTCAGGCTGCCGACCAGACCGGCAAACCCATTGAAAGTGTTGCCAGAATGTTCTTTGCCATTGGCGAGCGGCTCGACCTGAACTGGTACAGCCAGGAGCTGGGAAGTCTGGAAGTTACCAACCACTGGCAGTCGCTGGCACGGGACAGTATTCGCGATGAACTGACCTGGCAACAGCGGGCTCTGACGGTTGCGTTACTGAGTGCAGCTTCGGATACCGGCGATGATCTGGCTCAACAGCTGGATACCTGGATGATGCATCATCATGCCCTGGTTGTTCGCTGGCAGAGTATGCTGGCAGAGATTCGCAATGCCTCCGTATCAGAAATGGCGATGTTTACCGTAGCGAACCGTGAACTGATGGATCTGGCCCAGGCAACGATCCACTCCGCTCAACCTCATTAAACAGGATTAACTGACGGGCTGGTCTTTCCGGGTGGAAGACTGGCTACTCTGTTTGTTTGCGATGTATTCATATCAATTTTCATCTCATTTATAGCGCGACTTTTTGCCCGTAGCCTGTTGATTTGTATCAGGGTATTAACGAATATACTCCCGACTGCCTGTGGTTTTCGGGGAATTTGCCCTGCTGCGAAGTCAGATAGATAAAAACTGCATCTGAATACTGTTTGAAAATAAAAGGATGTCGAGTTGCTTGAACTTGTGAAACTGGGATGTGCAAGGGACGACCGAACCCTCTTCCGTAATCTCTCGGTTAAACTGTCCCCGGGGGAACTGCTACAGATTGAAGGGGCCAACGGTTCAGGCAAGACAACGCTGCTGAGAATTCTGGCCGGGCTGTCCGGTGATTATCAGGGGAAAATAATCTGGAAAGATAAACAACTGTCCAGTGTCTACGCTGATTTTCGTCTGTCGACGTTTTATTTTGGTCATAAACCTGCTGTAAAGGCAGAGCTGACGCCGGTGGAAAATATTGCCTGGCGTGCGAGCCTTCGAAACGAACAGTATTCTCAGCAACAGGTGTTGGAAGCGCTGCAACAGGTCAGTCTGAATGGCTATGAAGATACACCCTGCGGGCAGCTCTCCGCTGGCCAACACCGGCGTGTAGCGCTGGCTGACCTGTTTGTCGGTCAGTCATCGCTCTGGATTCTGGACGAGCCTTTTACGGCCATCGACTTTCATGGGGTAGCCTGGTTGGAAACTCTGTTGGCCAGCCATGTTGCCAGTGGTGGTATGGTCATCATTACCAGCCATCAGAGTTTATCGGAATTGTCGGGCAGCCATCGTACGCTCAGGCTGGATGACTATGTCGTTGAAGATACCATAGAAGATGTCTCTGAAGAGGTCGGGGATCATAAAACCGGGGAGGTGTTCCTGTGAATACTTCCAGAGATACCAAGCAGGCTCCTATGCTGGGTCGACAGGCATTTGTGGGGCTGATCCGGCGAGACCTGGTTCTGGCCTTCCGTACACCCGGCCAAACCCTGAATCCGGTGGCGTTCTATCTGATGGTTGCCAGCCTGTTTCCCATGGGTATTTCCCCGCAAGAGGCGTTATTGTCCCAGCTGGCTGGTGGGGTGGTCTGGATAGGCGCACTGCTGGCCGTGCTGTTGTCACTGGACTCCCTGTTTAAAGGGGATCAGGAAGACGGTTCACTGGAGCAGTTATTATTGTCGCCTCATCCGCTGCCGTTGCTGGTACTGGCTAAAGTCACGGCACACTGGTTAACAACAGGTCTTGCTCTGATTCTTATGGCTCCCCTGCTGGGGTTAATGTTGCATTTGCCAGCCGGGGCCTTTCCTGCACTGATACTAAGCCTGCTGCTGGGTACGCCTTTGATGAGTCTTGCCGGAGGCATTGGTGCAGCCCTTACGGTCAGGGTTCAAAGAGGCGGCGTTCTGTTAACTCTGCTGTCACTGCCGCTCTATACCCCTGTTCTGATTTTTGGTACCGGAGCCATACAGAGTGCCATTGCCGGAATGCCCTACACCGGCCATCTGCTCTGGATGGCGGCGTTGCTGGTTTTTGGATTATGCCTGGCTCCGCTGGCTATTGCGGGAGCCTTGAGGGTTGTGGCTGATGGCTGATTGATGGGAAAGATCATTAAATAGTGGTGGCAGTAAAGTCTGGCGCAACTTTTAATGAAAGAGATTGTCTTATGTTGACAGATATTAATTCATGGAGATATAAGCAATGGATAGAGCACCGGGTTTTGGAGGCTGGCCTCTGTTTACGCCTGAAACGAGTACAACTCAATCGAGAGCGGCTGCCGGGAGTGTTGGTACTAACCCTGTTGAAGGCAGAAAAACCTTTTGGGGCCGTACAACCGGAGTTATCAACAGTCCTTGCCCTATCGCAAGAACTGAAAGAGATAGGAATAGGGGAGAGGCTGACCTTTATCAAGAATTAAAAAAGCAGTTGCCCTCAGAGACTCATAATATGAAAAGCAAAAAAGATATTTTGAGCAAAGCTATCCAATATATTTCAGATTATAATTGTCAGGCTGCTAAGAATACTAATATTGTACCCATCTCATTAAAGCGCATAGGCCAGGAAAGACCAGAATTGCCTAATGTCTATTCAGGAAAAAGTACTGATCAAGAATATGAAATGATAAGAAAGCAAGGAATTAATTCTAAACTTAATGAGCTGGATCGACAGGTGCTTATTTGGGAAGGTAATGATTGCTACCCGCAAACAGAAACTAAAAAATCATTGCTTGAGAGGGCAGCCTCTTGTGTTTCTTTCATCAATAGCAGAAGGGATCAATGTCCAACACTTTTTGGCTCATCAATGGCCACTTCGTTTAATGACGGCCCAGAACCTATTATTGATAAGATCACTATTAATCCAATTGTACCCACGAGATATTATCTCACAAGGGAGATAAGTTCAGACTCCACAACAGCTAGCTTTTCCTCGGAAAACTCGGTTGGCTCTGATTCCTCGAATGAAACACAGGTTGTTTATGAAGCACAACGATCATCCAACTTGATACCAGCTATCACTGATTGTCAGATAGAGGATGAAGATGTGAGTTGTCGTTTCACACATAATGTGAAGGAGAGGAAGCGGCGTGTAGAAATAAGTAATCTTATTACTAGCTTAAACGAAATGCTTCCTGATACTGATGGTTCTAATAAGGCGACAAAAAACGGTACATTAAAAAAAGCTGCTGAATATATCTCAAAATACAATACAGATAATGGTAAAGTTCATCATCTGATACCATCCAACATAAATCGCCTTAGCAATACAAAGAAGGATGAAAGCACTGTTGGTATGGAAAGAAAAAACCAGACAAGAAGGGAAAGGCGAACACAGACTGAAAGGCAAAGGCGAGAAAATATAAATGATAACTTTTGCCGTTTGGATCGTGAACTTCTTGTTTGGGAAGGTGCCAGCAGATATGACTCAAAAACCAGCAAAAAGTCTGTTCTTGAGCGGGCTATTAATTGTGTTTCGGAGATTAAAAATTCGAAGAGCAGGATGGGAGTCTCCAGCCATCCGGTTTTATTCACTCACCAGCCTGGTCGTCTGAATACAGCAGGTGCTGGATTTAATGCTAGCGTCGGATCCTTTGGTTTCGATAATAACCAGCCCTTAGTTTCGGGGATTGCAACAGGTGGCAACCAGCCTGTTAGATCTGTGGTAGTCACTGGGTACACGCTGCCAATTCTAAACGTAGTCGATTCTGATTTTTTATAAGGTTGTTTTTTCATAAGCCCCCGGTTCTGTGATTTCTTAGGGGCTCAGTGATTATTACTCAATATGTTCTGTCAAAGCATCAGAGTCTTGACAGATTAATAATCAGAATGCCATTACTGACGGTGCAAAGGCCCAGCTGGTACGATTCAGCAATCCCCTTGCCGCTGCCCCGGACAGCTCGCTGGCTTTAGAGAACAAGCATTCATAGCGGTTAGCCTGAGCTTCTACCGTGTCTTTCAGTAACCGCTCCTGGCTTCTCACTTCTGCTACCGCTGCGTTAATTACTGCCGGTTTTTTCATGGCCTCTTCTGTTAATTCAGTATCTGCCTCCAGCTGGGTTTCTGCCGCTCTGGTTAAACCTGCGGTCAGCATCAGCCGGGCTCTTTCTTCGTAGTGTCTGACAGCGGTTGCTTCTGCCGCTTTCACAACCCGCTTCTGGGCTTTCTTTTCGGCTTTTCGCTCGTCTCTGGCGCTCAGTCCGAGCAGGTCTGGGATCTTGCTACCCAGGATAATGGTGCGGTAATGCTCATTCAGCGTGTCCAGAATGGCTTCTTCCGATTCACCCGGGGCTGTGGTTCCGCATTGTCTTTCAATGATACCCAGCTGTTCTTCTTTCAGCGTTTGCAGAGTCAGTGCCAGCGCTGCACGGTTAGTACGGCTTGCTTCTATACCGACCTTTGCCAGCTCCGCTTTCAGAGCCTGTAGTTTTTCATCAGACCGGGTAATCTCAGCGGCGTTTTTAATCCCTTCTTCCAGAACGCTCAGGACCTTAACGGATTCAGCGATCTGTGCTGCCAGTTGTTTACGAGACTGTTCAGTCTCTTGCAACTGTCGGGCAACCGCCTGAACATGGGTCAGGGCTTCTGCGTTGTGCGATTCACTCCAGCGCTTCCAGTGGGCATCGTAAAGCGCTTTCATTTTTTCTTCCTGAATGCGCTGGTAGTACAGATCGCGATCCATCATCCGGGCCACCAGGGTTCGGGCTTCCTTCTCACATTCTGCCCGAATCTGTTTGACCATGGGGTTGCCAGAGTTAAACATGGCCTGCTGATAGTGCTGAATGCTGTTGTAGACCGTACTGCCTAAGGTTCGGACTCTGTTTAGCAGCTGGAGGAAGCCGTGGCTGAAGACCAGGGCGGCAAGGGTGGCACCCAGTACCGGGCTGCCCAGAATCACTGCAAAGCCGGTGGCGTAGAGAGTCGCCCCCAAGGCTGCGGTCAGGGCAATGGCAGAGGTGGCGACAGCCAGTTCAGTACCGAGTTTCTTCCATGCGCCGTCCTCACCGTGATAGATCCCTTTGATCGCCTTATACATGTTTTTGAAGGGGGTCAGAACCGGCCCCAGAACGGTACGGGCCATGGCTGTTGGCAGGCTGTCACCCTTGCCGAAGTGGCGAAGCCCTGTCGCAATAGCGTCGTAAGGGCTGGTGGCTGTCAGGAAAACAGGACCGTGATTAACAACTTTGTCCAGCAGACGAACCTGTTCGCCATCCAGGCTGCTGATACCTTCACGAATGGCGTAAGTCCCTCCCGCCTGAAGTGCTGCCTTACCAACGGTCAGGGCGGTGCCGACGGCGGTACCGATGGCAGCGCAGGCAGGTGCCGCAGCGCCAAAGGTGAGCAGTCCACCCATAAGGCCAGCCGCTGTTCCGCAGATGCCAGCCGCAGTGCCGGTCATAACATTTTTAGCAAAATTCAGGGCGGTGGTGGTGTGCATGGTGTAGGCAGCCATATCACACAACAGCTGGAAACGCTTGATGTGTTTAGCCAGATCCGAGTTCGGGTCAACCTCTTCATTAACCGCTTCGTCACCGGCAAAGCAGGATGCCATTGAATGGGCTCTTGCCGCGTTCTGCAACTGGGTTAACAGACCGACACTGTCCGGTCCCAGCAGTGATTGTAACTGGTCCATGATCAGGGAGACATCACCAAACAGTCGGCGGAATTGTTCGGGGTTACGCTCGGCCACTTCCAGAGCCGAGGTGATAATACTCCGGGCTTCCTGTTCCAGCGCTCTGTAACTCTGGCCTGGCAGGCGGAGTACCTGCAGGAAGCTGGCTTTGCCAGCCTGCCAGTCCTTCCACAGCTGACTGCCCGGAGCTGCAATGTTGGCAGCTGCCTGTTTTATCGAGTCTCCGTCCAGGTCGGGAAGTTCTTTGAGTAACTGCAGGAACTCCTCTTCCGCAGAGTAGCCCAGCTTTTGCAGTGTCTTTGCCTGTTCCAGGTCGGCCAGGATCTGGGGGAAGGGACGTTCTTTATCCCAGAAAACCCGTCTTGCGAGCCTATAGACCCCTTCGGTATGGCTTCCTGCCGGACGCACTGGTGTGAATTGCTGACGGATCGAGTGAATCGTTTTGAGTGTCTCGACATCCTTGTCGTAGTCACCGCTGGTGAGAACCACCAGTCCCTCCTGACCTTTGAGTCTGGCGCGAATTTCGAACTCAGCCTGCTCCTGCTGTAAGCGACGGGCATCAAAGCGCACCTTTTGCAGGGTCATCAGGTTGGCATCGCTGCGATTGGTGTGGAAGTCTGCTTCTGCTGTGAACAGGCTTTCCATGGTGGTGTACAACCGGGTTTCCGTGTCACTGGCATTGTTGGCCAGCTTTTCCATCAGCCGCTGCACAGAGGGAACCTTCAGGGCAAACAGACGTTTCCCGACAGGTTTGTGTTGTTCGCTGTCCAGTATGCGATGCAGCTGTTCGGCACGTTCAAAGTTCTCAACCGCTTTATCCATGGCCGCCAGGGCTTCCTGCTCTTCCTCACTGAGAACCAGTGCTGTTCTGTAAGTCGCCATCAGCTCTTTAAACCGCTGGCTCTCTTTAACCATTTTATGAAGCTGGGCTTTATTCATGGCGGCATAGTCGGCATTAACGATCCTGTGCCGGAGCTGTTGCAGGTAGACGTCAACCAGGGCATTTTCCAGATCTTTGTTCAGTTCAGCATTGGCAGGGTCTGCCAGAAAAGCCTGAAGCTCTTTGCGGTTGGTGGTCTGGCCAAGCTGCAGTAACTGGCTGGAGAGCGCTTTTACTTCCGCACGTTCTGAGTCGGTCAGCGACTGACTGGTGTCTTTCAGCTTCAGGCGCAGTTCCTGCAAACGGTATGCACACTGGCTTTTCAGGTATTCTCTGACGGGAGCTGGCTCTGCCAGCAGCATATACTTTGTCAGGTCTCCGGGAGAATGTACTTTGTTAGCATTACGATGTTGCAGCTCGTCAAAGCTCTGCTGCAGGCGATGAAAGGCGGCAGAGGCATCAGCAATGGCTTCCGTTTTCTGCAGATCGGACAGGATGGCAGTGCAAAGGCCTGAGAACCAGCCTTCGTTTTTAAAAGGCTTGAACAACGGTGTGGCTTTATGATGGTCCGGGTCCAGGAACTTCGCGTTCATTACCTGGCAGAAAGTGATTTTTTTGTTGTCTTTTTCCAGTTTTACCAGCAGGGCAAACAGCTCTTCGTACTGACCGGATGCCAGCAACTGGCTCATCAGGGCGATCTGTTGGTTTGCGTGCTCGCGATTGGCACTGCTCCACCAGGTAGCGGCATCGGCTGTGAGTTCTTTCAGGCGCTGGGTGATCAGGGCTGAAACAAATTCAGGATGGTCTTCGCTTATCTGGCCCAGAATACCGTAAGGATGCAGAATTGCCGTTTCCTGACGCTCCAGACCGTTATTGTCATAGAGTGCCATCAGCTCATTCAGTTGTTCTTCCAGTCCCTGCTGGGATTGTGAAATAACACGGGTGTTCAAGGTTTTCTGGCTGGCTGAGGAATGTTGCTTTAAAGATCTGGAAGCAGACCTGGGGGCAGAGTGATCAACCGTAGTGACCTGACTAGTGACCTGACTTTTTGTCGCTGAACCCGTATCGTCATAAGACCGACCGCTGGTGGTGCGGGCGTTTCGGGTCTGTGTGGATGTCAGGTTCATCATGGCGGGCCTCCTTGCATTGCCTTTTATGATCTCTGTGTAACTTGAGACCCGGCATTATTAAGGAAGTTCGCTAACTGGTCAGGCTGGCTGTCAGCCATGTCAGTAACCCTGACAATGACAGTAGATTGAAGAATGATTCATAGAGTTTATGACTAAATTGCATAAAAAAAGTTCCAAATCTGGTGTTTGCATCAGAAAACCGTATAATTCAGCCGGTTTATCTTGACACTTTTTCTTCGGATTTCTGCATGTACCAACTTGGCCGCAAATTACTGTTCTGTCTTTCAGCTGAAAACGCTCACGATATGGCTCTTGAGATGATTGCGGCTGGTCAACGTCTGGGTGTTACCGGATTGCTGGCACCGAACGTGCCTTCCCGTCCGCGTCAGGTGATGGGACTGACCTTTAACAACCCGGTCGGCCTGGCTGCGGGCATGGACAAAGATGCAGACTGCATCGACGGCATGGGCGCCCTGGGTTTTGGTCATGTTGAGCTGGGTACCGTTACTCCGCGTCCTCAGCCGGGTAACCCCAAACCTCGCGCTTTCCGCATCCCTGAGCGCAATGCGCTGGTCAACCGTATGGGTTTCAACAATAAGGGTGTGGATCATCTGGTTGAGAACGTACGCAAGTGCAACTACAAAGGCGTGATCGGCATCAATATCGGTAAAAACTTCGATACCCCGGTTGAAAACGCGAACAGTGACTATCAGATCTGTCTGCGCAAGGTTTATGCCCATGCGGGTTACGTAGCTATAAACCTGTCCTCCCCGAACACGCCGGGACTGCGTAAACTGCAGTACGGCGATGCCCTGAAAAGCCTGCTGAATATGCTGAAAGAGGAACAGGCTGCCCTGACTGAACGTTATGGTCGTAAAGTACCCATTGCCATCAAAATTGCCCCGGATATGACCGAAGAAGAGATTGCCGGAATTGCTCAGGAACTGATGGCGTATGAGCTGGATGGTGTTATTGCCACCAACACCACCCTGTCCCGTGATGCTGTGCTGGGGCTGCCTAATGCCCGGGAGCAGGGCGGTTTGAGTGGTGCGCCATTGAGCGATCGTTCTACCGAAGTTATTCAGCTGCTCTCTTCCGAGCTGTCCGGCAGACTGCCGATCATCGGTGTGGGTGGTGTGATGGATGCCAGAACCGCAGCAGACAAGATTAAGGCAGGTGCAAGTCTGGTACAGCTGTACTCTGGATTTATCTACAGAGGTCCGGCCCTGATTCGTGAAGCAGCGGAAGCGGTATACTCCTGCGATCGCTGATCGCTCCTGTTGATAGCGGCGACAGGCAAAACACAAGAAAGCCCCGGTTTTGCCGGGGCTTTCTTGTCCTGAAAGGCTATTTCTGAAGGGTTGTAAGTCAAAGATGGCTGGTGTCGGATAACCTGTGTACACCCGATACGCCAATCATGCCATCCCAGTTGTCGACACGACCTTCCCGCCAGCCAGTCAACCAGGCCTGACGAAGTTGTGGTTCCACGTGTGGGCAGATATCCTTGGAGCGGCCAGACACGCCTGTTTGATATCCCTTGGTATAGGCTCTGTCTGATTTATCCCTTTTTTGTCTTTTCATCATGTGGTACTGCCTCTTGCTGGTACGTTTGTTGATTGCCTCCATGGCATCCCTTGATGCTCCCCGGTGTACAGCGTTCCGGCAGCTCCCCGAGTCGAAGCAACCCTTGAAGCTGTTGAAGGCTCCGGGGGCATGTCTTGCAGGGAAAGTCTACGGGTCAATTTCTATCGAATATTAATTGAACTGTCGAGAAATAAAATCTGATAAAAATAAAATTTTTTATAACTATTTAGAATTTATGCGCTGTAAATCATAGTGCTGTAAATCGTAGCACTGTAAATCGTAGCGATATACATCGTGACGCTAAAAATCGTTAATTCTTCAGGAAAGTCCGCCGTCGTGCAGTCTTCCTGAGCAAACCGTCCATGAGAGCGCTCTGGCTGTGCTAAATAAAGTGCTTCTCAAAGTGTTCTCCAGAAGAATAGAGTTCAGAAATGAGTTCAATTGAATTTTTTGCCAGCTGTCCGAAAGGGCTGGAATACCTGCTGGCTCAGGAGCTGGAACAGCTCGGTGCGCAGACCGTGCAGGAAACGGTAGCCGGGGTCAGTTTCAGTGGTGGTCTGGAAGTCGCTTACCGTGGGTGCATGTGGTCCCGGCTGGCGAGCCGGATTCTGTTGCGGCTGGGTGAGATTAACAGTGCCACCAAAGAACAGCTCTACGATGGGGTAAAGTCTTTTGAGTGGGACGACCATCTGGACAGCAACAGCAGCTTCCGCATTGATTTTACGGGTTCAACGCCGGATATCAATCACACCCGCTTTGGCGCCCAGGTGGTGAAAGACGCCATTGTTGACCAGCTGCGCGATGAGCACGGCTGGCGCCCTTCGGTCAATGCCAGTAATCCGGACCTGCGGATCAATGTGCATGCCCGTGGTGAAAAAGCCTTTGTCTCTGTTGATCTTTCCGGACAGAGTCTGCATCAGCGTGGTTACCGGCTGGAAGCGGGTACTGCACCACTGAAAGAAAACCTGGCTGCTGCATTGCTGATTCGGGCTGGCTGGCAGGAGAAAATGAAAACAGGTGCCACTCTGGTTGACCCTATGTGTGGCTCTGGCACATTGCTGATCGAAGGTGCCATGATGATGGCGGACATTGCGCCCGGTCTGATGCGGGCGCGTTTTGGCTTTGACCGCTGGATGGGGCATGTGCCGAAAATCTGGATGAATATTCTGGAAGAAGCCCGTGAGCGCCGTAAGGTTGGGCTGGCGAATGTTCAGTCCAGTATCATTGGTTTTGAAGGGTTGTCGTCGGTTGCTCATCGGGCAAAAGCGAACCTCGAACGCATGGGGCTGTCCCGGCTGGTCAGTGTTCGTCAGCAGGAACTGAAAGATTTGCAGCTGGATGCGGATCTGCCGACCGGTCTGGTGATCTGTAACCCGCCTTATGGTGAACGTATGGGGGACGAAGCGAGCCTGGTGTACCTGTACCAGCATCTGGGCGAGAAGCTGAAGCAGAATTGTCCGGGCTGGGAAGCCGCTATCTTTACCGGTACGCCAGCACTTGTCCGCAGTCTGGGTATGGGGCCGAAAAAAACGTACTCCCTGTTTAACGGTGCGCTGCCGTGTAAATTGTTCCTGTACGATATTCGTGAAAAGCAGGAGCAGCCGGTTTCTGCCAGTGCTGAACAGAAATCTGCCTCTACTCCTTCCACCAACATCCCATCTGTCACTTTCCGTTCAGAAGGTGCCACGATGTTTGGCAACCGTTTGAAGAAAAACCTCCGAACCATTGGCAAGTGGGCGCGCAAAAGTAAAATCCAGTGTTACCGTCTGTACGATGCGGATATGCCGGAATATGCGGTGGCTGTCGATGTTTATGGTGACTGGGTGCATGTGCAGGAATACGCCGCACCGGCTTCCATCAATGAAGAAAAGGCGAAAGAGCGTCTGCTGGAAGCGCTGGGCGTGATCCCTGAGATTCTGGAAATTCCCCGAGAACATGTGGTTTTCAAACAACGTAAACGTCAGTCCGGAACCAGCCAGTACAACCGCGTGGATGAGGTGGGTCAGATGATGGAAGTTGAAGAAGGCGGTTGTCGTCTTCTGGTCAACCTGCGCGACTACCTGGATACCGGGTTGTTTCTGGATCACCGCCAGATGCGGCTGCGTATTCAGAAGGAAGCGAAAGGTAAGAAATTCCTTAACTTGTTCTGTTATACGGCAACGGCAACGGTTCATGCAGCGGTGGGTGGAGCAAGTACCACCACCAGTGTCGACCTGTCCAACACCTATCTGGACTGGGGTCGTAAAAATCTGGCGTTGAACGGTTTGAGCGAAGTGCGCCACCGCTTTGAGCGGGAAGATTGCCTGAAGTGGATTGAACGGGATAAAAACGATTATGACCTGATTTTTATCGACCCGCCCACTTTCTCAAACTCCAAGAAGTTCGAAGGCGTGTTTGATGTGCAGCGTGATCATGGTCATCTGATCAAACTGGCAATGCGTCGTTTGAATGAAGGCGGTACCCTGTACTTTTCCAACAACTTCCGTCGTTTCAAGCTGGATGAGAAGGTAGAGGCTGAGTTTGAGGTGAAAGAAATTTCCGGTCAGACCGTTGATAAGGATTTTCAGCGTCGCAGCAATATTCACCGCAGCTGGATGATTCGCCACAAGGCTTAATGCTTTTTTATACAAATACCATCGTTCCTGTGAAGGCGGGAATGATGGTACAAAGTTTACAGAGGCTTCTCTTTGACCTTCCAGCGGCAGAGCGGTTTATCTCGCGGAAAAAACCGCAGAAGTGGATGGTCGCCCTGATTTTGTGACATTGTTGCAGGGTCTGGAAGCTATTGGTAAGCCGGGGTCGTTAATCGATAGTGAAAAAGACAGTCGTCGTCAGTAGGGGCAGAGTGACCAGACGCAGTATCCCTGCCTGCTGAAATGCGGCCTTTTTGCTCTGGTTAGGTGATTAAATCATTGTTGGCTATAATTTCCTGAAGTGATGGTTGCTCTCTCCAAAAAAAAGGGAGGCAATAATAGTGAAACTAGTTTTTAAGACAAGAAATAACCATTCAGTTTTTTCCTATTGGAATAAACAGAGTGGGCATGCTGTTTTTAACAAAGCAGGTATTTGCACTGGTATGGTGGTGGTCTGGATAAAAAAGAGCATAGCTTCAGAAGGAAGAGGCTTAAAAGAATTTGGTGATACTGATATAAAAATAAGCTCAATTATCCAGGCGTCGTTCACATGGAAGCATCTGTTTCCTTCTAAAGGCTTGCCTTACCCTGATGGCATTCCTATTTTATTACAAAACCAAGAATTAATTTCTTTGCGTAGCACATTTGGACAAATGACGGTAGACCGCGAGCGTATTGCTGAATGGATGTTAGAAAAGACTGGACATTTTATTTTAATGTTTTTTTCCAAAGATGGTGAAAACTCGTTGTACAACGGTCATTCAATAGGCTTTCGGAATGAAAATAGTGTGCTGGAACAGTTTGACCCCAATCTCGGGCTTTTCTGGTATGACAATATAGAACAATTTAAGAGCTATATAGCTGCTCGTCTTAGTGTTGTTTACTCAGGTCTTGATGGTAACTGGTATCTCCACAATGTAGGGTTGGATACGTGAGTTTCCTTTTTGCAATAGTGGAGCCGGGTTGTCTGAGTCAGGAGACGATGAGCCTGTCTGTACCGAATATGAATTGTGCAGGCTGTGTGGCAAAAGTCGAACAGACACTCAAATCTGTTAACTATGTTAAGGATGCCCGGGTTAATCTCGCGGAAAAAAGCCACAGGAGTGGATGGTCGCCCTGGTGTTGTGACATTGTTGCAGGCTCTGGAAGCTATTGGTTAGCCGGGGTCGTTAATCGATAGTGAAGAAGACAGTCGTCGCCAGGTGGGGGAGGGTGTCAAAAGCAGCGTTAATCTTTTCCGGGGGGATTTTTCCATAGGGCAAGAGTCGCCGCGTGCTATTTTCAGGTTATAATAGCGCACTTCCTTACAATTAACATTTGGCTGGTCTTTGTTTGTGAATGACTGGTCATCACCGGACCCGGATTGAATGTTCAGACCCTTACCCTTTTTCATTGGTTTGCGGTATACGCGAGCCAAGCGGCGAAATCATTTTATTTCCTTTATTTCGCTGATGTCGATGATCGGGCTGACGCTCGGTGTGTGTGTACTGATTATCGTTATGTCGGTGATGAACGGCTTTGACCGGGAATTGCGCACCCGGATTCTGGGTATGGTTCCCCACGCTTCTATTACCGCGGTCAGTGGAGGCATGCCGGAGTGGCAGGAGGTGCTGGAACGGGCTGTTGAGTTCGACGGAGTGGAAGCCGCTGCGCCGTTTATTGACGGTCAGGGCATGCTGGCGAACGGGACTTCTGTTCGTGGTGCCATGGTCTATGGCATTGAGCCTGAGTATGAGAAGCAGGTATCCATCATCAATGACCACATGGTTCAGGGGTCACTGGATGATCTGAAACCGGGGGAGTTCGGGATTGTTCTGGGTGAGCTGTCTGCCCAGTATCTCGGTGTGACACTTGGCGACAAAGTGACCATGGTGCTGCCGGAAGCCAATGTAAATCTGGCGGGCGTGTTCCCAAGGATGCGACGCTTTACCGTGGTCGGGTTGTTCTCTGTGGGGGCTGATCTGGACGGCAGTCTTTCCTACATCAATATTCAGGATGCCGCTCGTTTTTTGCGGGTACCGGAAGGTGTGGAAGGTATTCGCCTGAAAATGCACGATCTGTTCCGGGCTCCGGCTATCGCCTGGGATCTGGCGATGACGCTGCCCGGGCGTTATTTTGTGCAGGACTGGACCCGCACCCAGGGACGTTTGTTTCAGGCCATCCAGATGGAAAAAACCATGGTCGGTTTACTGCTGACTCTGATTGTTGCCGTGGCCGCGTTTAATATTGTTTCTACTCTGATCATGGTGGTGACCGATAAGCAGTCTGATATCGCTATCCTGCGAACACTGGGGGCCAGCCCTAGAACCATTATGGGCATCTTTATGGTACAGGGTTCTCTGATCGGCATCATTGGTACGGTGCTGGGTGTGGTGCTGGGCGTGATTGCTGCCTTGAATGTGGCCGATATTGTGGCAACTATTGAACGGGTGCTGAGTATTCGCTTCCTGAGTCCTGATGTCTATTTTATTTCCTATCTCCCTTCTGAACTTAAATGGCAGGATGTTGCTGTGATCAGTGTGGCGGGTCTGTTGATGAGTTTTCTGGCAACTCTGTACCCGGCCTGGCGTGCTTCCAAAACTCAACCGGCGGAGGCGTTGCGCTATGACTGAGCAGGTAAACGACGTATTAAAATGTACGGCTCTGGCAAAGAGTTTTGATGAAGGACCACAGGAACTGAAGGTTCTGAAGGATGTTAATCTGTTCGTTTCACCTTCTGAGCGTATCGCTATCGTGGGGGCTTCCGGTTCCGGCAAAACCACGCTGCTGCAGCTGCTGGCAGGGCTGGATCAGCCCAGTTCCGGTGAAGTGCTGGTCTGTGGGCATAACCTGGCACACATGAAAGACCGGGAGCAGAACCGCCTGCGTAACCAGCATCTGGGTTTTGTCTATCAGTTTCATCATCTGTTGCCAGAGTTTACCGCACTGGAAAACGTTTCCATGCCGCTGCTATTACGCAAGGGACTGTCTTTGAAAACGGTACGGCAGCAGTCAGAGCAGATGCTGGAGCTGGTAGGAATGTCACACAGGATCAAGCACAAGCCTGCTGAATTATCGGGTGGTGAACGACAGCGTGTGGCTATTGCCAGGGCGCTGGTGACGCAGCCGGACCTGGTGTTTATGGATGAGCCGACCGGTAACCTGGACCCGAATACTGCTGGCAGGGTTCATGAACTGATGGCTGATTTATCCAGAGAACTGACCACGAGTTTTATTGTGGTGACTCATGATATGGCATTTGCAGAGCAGATGGATAAAACCTACCTGCTTACTGATGGCAGTCTGGTGTTGAGCTGAATAATGCATGAGACCGGTGCAGTGATACAGGATCACTGCACGCACAGAACAGGCTGTTTCAGGTGTCCTGCATGTACTGAGCCGGGTCAATGTAAATTCCCAGGGAGCGCTTGTCGATACGCTTTTCCTTGCCCTGTTCCTTGTAACGGAACACTACGGTGTCGCCTTCGCTGACATCCAGTGTTTTCTCAGCTGCCAGGTATTTGTATTCTTCCCCTGCAACGATCAGGGTGTGAATGAAATAATCTGGCATGCCCAGCCAGTCGCTGTGTGGGCCGTCGGTGATGATTTTTTCAAGAACGCCGCGGCCTTCCAGTTTGGGCTTGCGCTTTTGGAAGCTTCTTTGCATGACTGTAATCGAATTGCTGTTAATCGGATGAACGGGATGAGCGTTTGCGGTTTCGGCGCTGCTGCCAGTTATGAGTGACATTCCAGCGCCAGTACAGGCGGATCAGGAAGTAGCACAGTGCGCCTCCTACCAATCCGGTCACTATGGAACCCACAAATAAAGGCTTCCATACCCGTACCAGTTCAACCCCAACCCCGTGAATCGTCAGCTCAAAGGAAGTCTCGCTGACAGGGACGTGGAGGATATAACAACCAACGTTATAGGTAAAATAGAAAATAGCGGGCATGGTCAGTGGATTGGTAATCCAGACCAGAGCAACAGACAGTGGCAGGTTGCAGCGAAAGATCACTGCCAGGGTGGCCGCCACAACCATCTGAAACGGAATCGGGATAAAGGCGGTAAAAATTCCAACGAAAAAAGCACTGGCGGCCGAGCGACGATTCAGGTGCCACAGGTTTGGGTTGTGCAGGGCTTTACCCAGAAAAGCCAGATAGCGGTTTTCTGTAATGGTTTTCGGGTCTGGAAGATAGCGCTGTATCAGTTTTTTCGCCATGTCCCTAACGGTCTCTCTTGCGGCCCGCCCACGGTGTCGCGAAAAAGGGATGCTTTTTCCTGGTGGGCGCATGGGTTTATGATCAGGCAGTCTTCTGCATTGTTAAGCGTTGCCAACACAGTGTAGATGTTCCCCGCTAAAGTACATCATCCAATATTAAAGCCTGTTCAGGTTCCTTGGGACGAGCAATACTGTCGGTTTCAAACAATAGACTGATTGACTGGCCGGTTAACGACTATCCTGTCTTGCGATGTCTTTATCCCTGTGATGGCTGGTCTCAGAGCTTGCTAAATCGGCTCTGGGGGTAGTGACCAGTCATCGGTTTAAATACCAGTCAATGGTTTTGCATACACAGGTTGCACACAACAGTTGTGATACACAAAACCCGTCTATTATGCCCTGAAAATAACAAACACTCTATCCATCTGGGCAGCTGTGTTTTTACGTATATCGCTGCCATTGTTCTTGCGAACCAGTGCCTGGGGCAGTCATTTTTTCTCTGCCTGAAGGTTATCGGCCTCTTGCTGTTGCCATTGATACCACTCTGTGCGGGTTGTTCCCGGCTGAGTATTCCTGCGGTTTTTTATCTGCTGGGGCTTTCTGCTGGTTTCTTTCATGCCGTCAATACTCAGAGCCACTGGGTGGAAGATGACCTGTTTGGGCAGGTGCTGACAATAAAGGCGAAGGTTCAGGGCTTGTCATCAGACCTGGGAGATTTTCAGCGCTTTAGTGCTTCAGTGTTACCTGGTCAGGAGGCATTTTTTAAAGAGCAATCGCTTAAACAACTTCGCCTGAGCTGGTATGGCGGGCCAGAGCTGCAACCCGGTGATCTGTGGCTGTTGACGGTTAAGTTAAAACCCCCATTGGGAAACAGCAGTCCGGGCGCGTTCGATATGCAGGCATGGGCAGCCAGAGAGGGCATACAGGCGACCGGTTACGTGGTTTCAGGTATCTGGCTGGAACAGGGAGGCTTTTCTCTGGCGGACTGGCGGGACCGGTTACGACAGCGTATTGCCATAAAGGTTAAATCACTGTTGCCGGGTGATTCATCCGGTTTGCTGATTGCCCTGATGACTGGTGACAAGTCAGGCGTTTCGGCTGACCAGTGGCAGCGGTTAAACCAGACCGGCACTACACACCTGATGGTGATTTCAGGGTTGCATATCGGTCTTATGGCAGGGCTTGGGTTCTGGCTGACCCTGATGTTGGGGCGTCTGGGGTTGTTGCCACTCAACCTGGTACCATTGCCGGTTGTTGCGTCTGTTATTGCCCTGTTGATGGCGTTCTCATACGCCATTCTTGCCGGGTTTACCGTCCCGGTTCAGCGGGCGCTGGTGATGACCGGAATGGCTTTGTCGGGCCCGTTGTTCGGCATCCGGGCAAAGCCTTCAACACTCTATCTGCTGGCACTGGCTCTGGTGCTGACGATTGATCCGCTGGCGATCACCAGTGCCGGTTTCTGGTACTCCTTTGCTGCTGTTGCTGTTTTGCTTTATGGATTTGTCGGCCGTCTGGGTATGAATGAACACTGGCAGCGCTGGGGACATCCTCAGTGGCTTGTTTTTCTGTTGCTGTTTCCGCTGTTGCAGTTTAATGGTCAGGGTGTGAGCCTGTTGTCGCCTGTTATCAACCTTATTGCTATTCCTCTTGTAGCGGGCCTGATGGTGCCAGTAGCACTCTTTGCGCTGTTACTAAGTCTGTTCTCCCTGACTTTATTTCAGTGGCTGCTAGTACTGCTTGATCGACTGATGTCGTATTTTTTGTTGGGTCTTGGCTGGCTGGATCAACCGGTGTTCAAAAGTCTTGTGGTTGAGCGTCACGATGTGGGAATGGCGGGTGTTGTCTTTGCCTTGCTGGCCGTTTTTATTCTGCTGGCACCCGGGGCATTCGCTTTTTTTCGACTGGTGCCGGTTCTGCTGCTGCCGTGGCTGTTACCCAAACAGAAAACGCCAGAGACCGGGCTGGCGGAAATAGCAGTGCTGGATGTGGGGCAGGGGTTGTCGGTGTTGATTCGAACCCATTCGCACAGTTTGCTTTACGATACCGGCGATGCGGTCTCGCCCCGTTACTCAATGGCTGAGCGTGTTGTTGTGCCTTACCTCCGGCAGCAGAACATCAGCGCTCTGGACCGGGTCGTGATCTCTCATGGTGACCGGGATCATGCCGGTGGCCTTGTCAGCCTGAAACCATTCGTTCATGTCACAAGCGTCTGGGCGGGTTCTGGCATACCTGATTATTCAGGCTATATACAACCCTGTGAGCCGGGCATGATCTGGGAATGGGATCAGGTGCGGTTTGAGTTTCTTGCGGGCAGTGGGTTGTGGGCTGCGACAAACGACCGTTCATGCGTTCTGAAAGTGACGGCTAACGGGCAGTCATTACTACTGACCGGTGATATTGGCGGGCGGGTTGAAAAAGCGTTGCTGACCAGCTCGCTGGACCTGAAGTCGGACTATTTGTTACTACCTCATCACGGTAGCCGGTATTCAGGGTCACTGCCTTTTCTGAATGCCGTCAGTCCTGAAGTGACGTTAATTTCTGCTGGCTATCTGAACCGGTTTGGTCATCCATCGAAGGACGTGCTTGATCGTTTACAGGTACTGGGAACCGAGGTTTTCAACACGGCCACAGATGGCACGCTTGAGTTTACCCTGGGTTTACCTGTTGATGTGCAATCCTGGAGGCAGCAGCGTAGTCATTACTGGCAGCGACCTCTGAGGTGAATGAATCCGTAGAGGTTGTAAACATCCGGAAAGTGGAGGTTCAGGCATTTAACCCTGAGCCCTGAGCTGTGTTAAAGTTCTCAGATCATAGATAAAGGGAATGAACCGTGTTCGAACTGGTGAAATCCGGCGGTTGGTTAATGCTGCCGATCATACTTTGCTCCATTATCGCCATGGCTATCGTGTTTGAGCGCCTGTGGACGCTCAGACCTTCCCGTATCGCACCTCGAAACACTCTGTCCCAGGTATGGAAGTGGATCAAAAGCAACGATCTGGACAGTAAGAAGGTAGCCAGCCTGCGTGAAAGTTCACCGCTTGGGGAGATTCTGGCAGCCGGTATCACCAATGCACGTTATGGCCGTGACATCATGAAAGAGAGCATTGATGAACAGGCCGGACGGGTGATTCACGAGCTGGAACGTTACCTGAACACACTGGGGACCATTGCCGCTATTGCCCCTCTGCTGGGTCTTCTGGGTACGGTGATTGGCATGATTGATGTCTTTACGGTCATCATGCTGGAAGGTACTGGCAATGCAGGAGTTCTGGCTGGTGGTATCTCCAAGGCGCTGATTACCACGGCAGCGGGTTTGAGCGTTGCTATTCCCTCCGTTATTTTCCATCGTTATTTTGTGCGCCGCGTTGATGAGCTGGTAGTAGCCATGGAGCAGGAAGCGACCAAGCTGGTTGAAGTTCTGCAGGGTGAGCGCAAGCTGAAAGACCGCAGCGAGGGTAAGTGATGAAGTTTCGTCGCCAGACCCAGGAAGAGGTGTCGGTCAACCTGACGCCACTGATTGATGTGGTGTTCCTGCTGTTGATTTTTTTTATGGTGTCGACCACCTTTACCCGTGAAACGCGGCTGGCGATTGATTTGCCGGAAGCCAGTGGTGAAGTGCAGGAACAGGTCAGGAAACAGGTCGAAATTGTGATTGGTAAAGACGGTGACTTTGCCGTAAACGGTACTAGTCTGGTGAACAGCCGTCTGGAAACTCTTAAAACCGCCCTGGGTAAAGTGAGCGATGGTGACAGTACTCTGCCACTGGTGATCACCGCCGACGCTAACACTCCCTACCAGTCTGTGGTGACGGCCATGGACGCAGCCGGTCAGCTGGGCTTTGCCAACCTGAGCATGACCACCCGGAAACCGGCTGATTCAGACAGGGAGTGATAAGCTCCCTGATGTTGAGTAACAAGATGTCTACTGTTCCCCCGAAAACTTCTGCTAAATTCTGGCGTGATCGTCTCACCGACTCGGTGCTGAACTGCTGGTATGGTTCCGGGCGCTGGACTCTGCTGTTATTACCTTTCACGGCTCTGTTCAAGTGGCTGGCACATCGGCGCTGTCGGAAAATTATCCGCTCGGATCGCTGGCAACCGCCGGTGCCGGTGGTAGTAGTCGGCAATCTGTCGGTAGGCGGTACAGGTAAAACACCGGTCGTTGCTGCTCTGGTTCGCTTATTGCAGGAAAAAGGCTATCATCCGGGCATTGCCAGTCGTGGTTTTGGCGCTGATACTCAGGATCTGCCATTGCTGGTGACATCAGACACCAATCCAGCCATCGCCGGAGATGAACCTGTTATGCTGGCGCAACAGCTGCGTATACCGGTGATGGTCGACCCGAATCGTGTCTCCGCTGCCAGGACACTGGTTGAAAACTGTGGCTGTAACCTGATCATTACCGATGATGGTCTGCAGCACTACCGTTTGCAGCGCCATGTTGAAATTGTGGTGATTGACGGGCAGCGCATGCTGGGCAATGGTTTGTGTCTGCCCGCCGGTCCCTTGCGGGAACCGCCGGAACGGCTGCAGACCGTGGATCAGGTGCTGGTTAACGGTCGTCCGGCCAGCGAACTTCCGGTAGATTTTGACTGCATCTATCTGGAAACCGGTGACCTTGTACCGGTTGGCTGTTCGGATTGCGCTCCGCCTGAAACCGGGACGGTTCATGCGGTGGCGGGAATCGGGAACCCTGAGCGTTTTTTTCAGACGCTTGAATCTCTGGGTTTTAGCGTGATTCCCCACGCTTTTCCGGATCATCACCAGTTTGCCCCGGAGGATATTGTCTTTCATGACGATCTGCCGGTTCTGATGACGGCCAAAGATGCAGTAAAGTGCCGGAGCTTTGCCGGGTCAAATGCTTGGTATTTGCCGGTGCAGGCGCATATTCCGGAAGCGGTGCTGAATAAAATCATTCAGCTGGTTGAAACCAAAGGACCGGATTCTGTGTCGAAGATAAGTTAAAGCCACAGATAACAAAGTCATGGATAAATATCACGGATAAGTATCATGGATAAAAAACTGTTTGAGATTCTTGCCTGTCCACAGTGCAAGGGTGAATTAAAATATGCAAAAAATGCAGCTGAGTTGATTTGTCGCCCCTGTGGCATGGCGTTCCCGATTCGGGACGGTATCCCGGTGATGCTGGAGGGTGAAGCGCGTACCCTGACCAGCGATGAACGCCTTGATGAAAGCAAAGGCAGCAGTGAATCAGTGCGCTGATTTTCAGGTAAATAGTAAAAATTGAGAGAAAGATGGTTCCATGACTGAAGCAGTCCGCCCTTTTACCGTGGTTATTCCCGCCCGTTTTGGCTCCAGCCGTTTACCGGGTAAGCCTCTGGCTGACATTGATGGCAAACCAATGGTTCAGCATGTCTATGAAAGAGCCAGTGAGAGTCGTGCTCAAAGGGTTATTATTGCGACCGACGATGAGCGTATTTTCAAGGCGGCGAAAGACTTTGGTGCTGAAGTGTGCATGACGTTGTCTGGTCATCCTTCAGGCACAGACCGCTTACAGGAAGTGGCTCGCCTGTATGAGATGTCTGACAACGAAGTGATTGTTAATGTGCAGGGAGATGAACCACTGATCCCGGCAACCGTCATTGATCAGGTGGCGGAAAACCTGATGGATAACCCCCACGCAGGAGCGGCAACTCTGGCAGAGCCGATCCGGCAGCGTGACGATTTATTTAATCCGGCAGTGGTCAAAGTAGTGTCTGATAAAGACGGTAATGCCCTGTACTTCAGTCGTGCGCCAATGCCATGGGCTCGCGACAGCTTTGCGGCAAGCTCTGACTCGCTGCCGGATATTGATGGCTTTCGGCGCCATATTGGCATTTACGCTTATCGCGTGAATCTGCTTAACCAGTATGTTCGGTGGCCGCAAAGCCCGATTGAGCAGCTGGAATCTCTTGAGCAGCTGAGACTGTTATGGAATGGTCATCGGATTCATGTGGCAGACGCTCTGGAAACACCGCCACATGGGGTCGATACTGAGCAGGATCTGGAAGTGGTTCGTCGTACTATCAAAGGGCGGAAAGCTATCGCATAAAGCTATGAGAGCTGGCGCAAGGCTTGAGGTGTCTGATTCTTGTTACGGTGGTGATGATGGCTTCGTTGATGTTTTGCGCCTGGTTGAGCAGGGTGGTCAGGCACTGCCTGATCACTTCATGCTGCATCTCTTTTCTTCCAGAATCTCCGCCCCTGACAAAAAATGATGTCTTAATGAATATTGTTGAAAATTACTCCCTGAAAGGCCGAAATACTTTTGGCTTTCAGGTGGCAGCCCGCTATTTTGTGGAAGTCACTTCTGTTGAGCAGTTGCAGAAGGCTTTGGCGTTTGCCCGGGAAAACAAGCTGAACATTGTCCCTCTTGGTGGTGGTAGCAACCTTGTTTTAACAGGGGATATAGAAGCGTTGGTGATCGCTGTTAGCTTGCGGGAACGCTCTGTATTAGAGCGTTCTGATGATGCCGTTATTATACGGGCCGGAGCTGGTGAAAACTGGCATGAACTGGTGCGCTGGACCCTGGCTGAACAGGCTTATGGACTGGAGAATCTGTCACTGATTCCCGGTCATGTCGGGGCAGCGCCAATTCAGAATATTGGTGCTTATGGTGTTGAGCTGAAAGACTTTTTTGAGAGCCTCGAAGCGGTTGATATTCACTCGGGTGAACTTCGTCGTTTTTCTCTGGAAGAGTGTCAGTTTGGCTATCGGGACTCGGTGTTTAAGCATGCCCTGCGTGACCGGTTCATCATTACATCCGTGAACTTTCGTCTGTTGCCCGGTCTGCAGCCAAAGCTGGGCTATGGACAGTTGCAGCAGGAGATTGCGCAGCGCTGTGGTCGCCGATCGCCAACAGGTATGGAGATCAGTGAAGCGGTTGCTGATGTGCGTATGCAGAAGCTGCCCGATCCAAATGTTCTGGGTAATGCCGGTAGCTTCTTTAAAAATCCGGTCGTGAATGCTGATGTTGTTGAACGTCTGAGAGCAGAGTTTCCTGATCTGGTCGCCTTCCCCTTCGATGAACAGTGGAAACTGGCTGCTGGATGGCTGATCGACAAGGCTGGCTTGCGAGGTTACCGGGAAGGGCGTGTTGGAACCTATCAGCATCAGGCGCTGGTGCTGGTGAATCATGGTGATGCCGAGCCCGGGGAGCTGCTTCATCTGGCTGATGTCATTCAGCAAAAGGTGAAGGCGATGTTTGGGGTGGCTCTGGAAATGGAACCCAGAGTTTATTAATCGTCAGTGCTGAATGTCTACCCTTTTAAATAGTTATATAAATAGTCATAGCCTTTTTAAGCATCAGGGCTTTGAACGCTTTACTGTTTAAAAGGGTTCTTCATGTTTGTCTTCAGGGTTTGTCGTCCTTTCCTGTTGTTGCTGTTTGCCAGTCCGCTGTTTTACAGTAGTGCTCAGGCAGCAGGCTGGCTTGAACTGCCCGAGCATTCAGTACCGCCGAAATCAGACAGTATCGATGAGTCATTCAATTGCTCCGTTAAGGGGCAGCAGCTTATTCAATGGCTGGGTACTGCTTCTCAGCATGGTATAAGCCTGCCTGAGCAGGGCTGGCTGCAGCAGTTTTCCGAAGATCTGGTGCTGGATAAGGGTGATCGCCATGCTTCTGTCAGTCAGTTGAATCAGTGATTTAAAGGATCTTGATCTGGCTGATGATTTGCCAGTTGGTGTCTATTCCCGAAGGCATCAATCGGCAATCAATAAAATTCAGAAGATGTTCAGGCTGACGGCAGATGGCAAGCTTGGCCCCAGAACGCGACAGGCGCTGGTTGCCATGACATTAAAACGAATTAAAACACTGCGGATCAATCTGGAGCGTTTACACTGGCTTCCGGGAACATTGCCTTATCCGATAGTCTGGGTGGATATCGCCGGATTCCATGTGTACTGGGTGGCAGACCGCTACCGAAAGAAAAAATTTAAAGCGATAGTAGGGTTACCTTCCAGGCAAACGCCAGTATTTCAGGATGAAATAGAGAGTATTACCATTAATCCGCCGTGGCGGGTGCCTGCTTCGATCGCTTTAACCAACCTTCTGCGCATGGCAAAACAGGATTCATCATTTCTGGAGCGGGAAGGATTCACAGTGTATTCCAGCTGGGAAAGCAACGCCAGAGTGGTTGATCCGGATAAGGTTGACTGGCACAGCCTGACCAGTCGGTCTTTTCCTTACCGGTTGGAACAGAAACCGGGCAAAGTGAACCGTCTTGGGCGTTACAAGATGGATTCGCCTAATCGTTTCAGTATTTATCTTCATGACACACAAGCCTGAGCTATTTAACAAAATGGTACGTACTTTTAGTTCTGGCTGTACCAGGGTGAAAAATATTGATGAGCTGATCAAGAGTATTCTTGCCAGTCAGGGTATGTCAGGCCGTGTGAGAGCCTTGCAGCAACTGGGTGACACCAGTAAATTGATACTTCATAAGAAAATTCCCCTTTATTTTGCATATTTCACAGCCTGGCCAGAGAAAAATGGGCGGGTGCGTTTTCGTGAGAATATTTACCGGCTGGATGATGCGCTTCTGGCGAAGTTTTAGTGTTTTATCTGTTTATAGCAAAAGGGCGTACCGAAAATGGTACGCCCTTTTTATTTCAGACTGGCAGAGCTTACTGGGAAGCTTCTGTGTGGGAGTCAGTCTGCGCTGTTGGCTGCCTGTCTTCCGTAGTCTGTTCTGCCTGCTGCTTGCGCTTCAGTCGAGGGTCGTTCATGGCACGACTGCGGCGACGACGGCGAGCTGGTCTCTGGCTTTCGGGGGTGTTTTCCACTTGTGCCTGAGGTTCGGATACTGTTGTAGCAGCTTCCTGTTCTTCAGCAACGGGCGCTGTTTCCTGATCCACCGGCTTCACAGCTTTCTGTTGAGCGGCAGGTTCTTGAGCAACAGGTTGTTGGGCCGCAGGTTCTGCTGGTTTTTCAACAGCTGGTTTTACAGTCGGAGTAGTTTCTGCACTGGTTTCCTCAGGCTTTTCAGTCAGCTGAGTCAGGGCATTTTGAAGCTGCTCTACCGCGTCACTGAAAGTCTGATCGGCCCGGGCTTCAGGCTGAGCGAACTCTACCGGAGTGGTGACCGGGGCCGTCTCAACAGGGATTGTAGGCTGATGGCTGGCCGCTACCGCTTTGGCCATTTCAGTCATACGTGGTTCCCGGGTGGCAGATTCAGGTGCTTCACTGCGCACGCCTGCAGCAGGTTCAGCTTTTTCTGCTGAGTCACTTGCCTTGTTTACTGGCTTGGCAATGACGGGTTTCTCTGTTTTTGCTGCTTCAGTTGGAGCCTGTATTTCAGGTTTTTGCTGTTGCGCTTTCGGAGCTGGTTGTGCTTCTGCAGGAGCGGCTTTTGCTACTGGCTGAGGTGCAGGCTTGCGCTCTTGTGGTGTTTCAGTTTTTGCTTCCAGAGCAGGTTTGGCTTCCTGTGCCGGAGCTGGCTTAGCCTGTGCTTTGGGCTCCTGTGATTTGGATTCCTGCGGCTTGGGCTCTTGTGGTTTGGGCTCTTGTGGTTTGGACAGAGGCGGCAGCGTTGGCTGGTCCTGTACATTGCGATCACGCTGAGTCGGACGGTTGCTGCGACGACGCTGGGCAGAGCCCGGACGACGACGGCGGCGGTTGTCTTCACCCTGCTGTTCAGGTTCCTGACTCAGACTATCGGTTTTACGGGCGTCGCTCCGGCTTTCATCGCGGGAAGCCTGTTCTTCCCGGTCAAAGCGTTCCTGCTTCTGGCGCTGAACACGACTTTCCTGACGATCCTGTTTCTGGCGAGGCTGACGCTGCTGACGGTTATCACCCTGATCGCCCCGTTGCTCGTTGCGCTGCTCATTACGCTGCTCATTACGAGAGTCGCTACGATCCTGACGGCCGCCACGACGACGCTCGTTACGGTTCTGGCGCTGTTCATCACTCTGTTCGCGACGGGTGTCACGAGCTTCACGCTGCTGGTCGCGACTGCTGCGCTGTCTGCGCTGAGGCTGCTGGCGTTCACGCTGAGGACGGGAAGAAGGCTGAGGCTTTTGACGGCTTTCGGTCTTCTTAGGCTGCTCTTCGGTGCTTTCTTCAGTGCCAAACAGGCCGCCCAGGGCTTTAACAAAAGAGCGGATCAGGCCGGGCTTTTCCTGCTTTACAGGGGCTGGTTGAGCAGGTGCAACAGTCTTGACGGCTGCTTCCTGGCGAGGAGTAGGCTTGGCGGTAGCGGCCAGTTGTTCAACAGTGTCTTCTGCTTCCAGAATCTCATAACTGCTTTCAACATGCTCGGCTACATGGTCATCACGCAGGCGCTGAACGTCGTAGTGTGGAGTGTCCAGGTTGGCGTTTGGAATAACAATCACGCGAGCCTGGTGGCGCTTTTCGATTTTGGCAATCATTGAGCGCTTTTCGTTCAGCAGGAAGGCAGCCACTGATACCGGTACCTGAGCACGGATTTCAGAGGTTTTGTCCTTCATGGCCTCTTCTTCCATCAGGCGCAGGATAGACAGAGCCAGAGATTCGATGTCACGGATAGTGCCTTGTCCGGAACAGCGTGGGCAGACAACGCCGCTGGTTTCACCCAGAGACGGGCGCAGGCGCTGACGGGACATTTCCAGCAGGCCAAAGCGGGAGATGCGACCGGTCTGAACCCGGGCGCGGTCCATGGACAGAGCCTGACGAATACGGTTCTCTACCTCACGCTGGTTGCGGTTGTGGCTCATGTCGATAAAATCGATCACGATCAGGCCGCCAATGTCGCGCAGACGCAGCTGGCGGGCAATTTCGTCAGCGGCTTCCAGGTTGGTGTTCAGTGCGGTTTCTTCGATATCACCGCCACGGGTCGCCCGTGCGGAGTTGATGTCGATGGATACCAGGGCTTCAGTCGGATCGATAACAATAGAGCCACCGGATGGCAGACGTACTTCACGCTGGAAGGCGGTTTCAATCTGGGATTCGATCTGGAAGCGGTTGAACAGTGGAATGCTGTCTTTGTAAAGCTTGATCTTTTGCTCGTACTGCGGCATTACCTGCTTGATGAAGGTGACGGCTTCGTCGTACACAGACTGCTTGTCGATCAGAACTTCACCGATGTCCTGACGCAGGTAGTCGCGAATAGCACGGATGATAACGTTGCTTTCCTGATAGATAAGCAGAGGCGCAGGCTGTTCTGCGGCGTCCTTGATGGAACTCCACAGTTGTAGCAGGTAGTCCAGATCCCATTGCAGTTCTTCCTGGCTGCGACCCAGACCTGCGGTGCGAACGATGACGCCCATTTCTGCAGGGATGTTCAGCTGACTCAGGGTTTCACGCAGTTCCGCTCGCTCGTCGCCTTCAATACGACGGGAAATGCCGCCAGCGCGAGGGTTGTTTGGCATCAGAACCAGGTAGCGTCCAGCCAGGCTGACCAGTGTGGTCAGGGCTGCACCTTTGTTGCCACGCTCTTCCTTATCCACCTGGATAATGACTTCCTGGCCTTCCTTGATGACGTCCTTGATGCTTGGACGGCCACCGGAATGTGGGGCGCGGAAGTATTCCCGTGAAATTTCTTTCAGGGGCAGGAAACCATGGCGCTCAGCGCCGAAGTCAACAAAAGCAGCTTCGAGGCTCGGCTCGACACGGGTGATCTTGCCTTTGTAGATGTTGGCTTTTTTCTGTTCACGGGCGCCTGATTCTATATCCAGATCATACAGGCGTTGTCCGTCTACCAGTGCAACACGCAACTCTTCCGACTGAGTTGCGTTGATTAACATTCTCTTCATAGAGTACCGATACGGTTTAGAGGCTAGCCTCTCGTGCCGGCACGGCCCGCTCTTTCTTTTCCGGTTTGTCACTCGGGCTTAACACGATGCGGAGTAAACCGGTTTTTATTAACTGCCATCAGACTTACACCGTCAGACCTGTATAGAATACTTCTGTGGCCTGTGAGGGTAACGATATGGCACTTTAGTACTTCCTGAACTGTTTGAATCAGGCAAGTACCGGGGCGCAGGAATGGAATTCTTACCGGGGAATGACTCGGCATTTCAAAATAAATAAAGCCGATTATAATCGCTGACAGTCCCGGGACCTTCCTCACGCCCGGAATCAGGGGGCGTTGCTCGACAGAGAGTAGCTCTGTTTATGTTCTCCACGGCTCTTGCCGTGCTCTATACCATGAAAATACGATTTTATTACCTGGAGTGATGAAATCGTATTATCTGCTCATGGCTTAACTTCTGTCCCAAGTATTTCATCGACCCGGCATCGGGGAAGCTTTATGGTGATTCCGTGATGTCCTGAGTCGGCGACCGCTATTTTTAGCTCTGGTCTGCCTGGGTTTCGTAAATCGAACTGCCCTTTCGGTTATGCGCAGGACAGTGTCTCAACTATATCAGTAATCTGTAAGTGCTTCAAATGAGCCAAAGCTGGTAAGATGCGCCCATGGACAGACGACTCAATGATTCCCGCGATTCGGCTTCTGCTCAAGCGGATCGCCCTAAAGTACGACTGGTCAGCATTGATGCTGATGATGCTGGTCAGCGTGTTGACAATTATCTGGTTCGGGAGCTGAAAGGTGTTCCGAAGACTCGTGTTTACCGGATCATTCGCAAAGGTGAAGTACGGGTAAATAAAAAGCGCGTAACGGCTGCCTATCGTTTGCAGGATGGCGATGTGCTGCGTATTCCACCCATCCGTGTCGCTGAGAAGACGGATAAAGTGTTAGTGGGTGGTGGCCTGGCGGAAAAACTGGAATCTTCCATTATTTATGAAGATGACCAGCTGATCATTATTAACAAGCCTTCCGGCATTGCCGTTCACGGGGGCAGTGGTATCAACTTTGGCGTGATTGAGGCGATGCGCAAAATTCGCCCGGACGCCCGCAGCCTGGAACTGGTACACCGGCTGGATCGTGATACCTCCGGCTGTCTGATGATTGCCAAGCGTCGCAGTATGTTGCGTTATCTGCACAACCAGTTTCAGGAAGACAAGGTCAGTAAAATTTATAACGCCCTGGTGATCGGGCGCTGGCCAAATCGCAAAGTACTGGTGAATGCGCCGCTGTTAAAAAACACGCTGCAATCGGGTGAACGCATGGTTCGGGTTGATCTGGACGGTAAAAAGTCCAGAACCCGTTATCAGGTGCTGGAGCGTTATAACCACCAGGGTGAAAGTGCAACCCTGGTGGAAGCCAGCCCGATTACCGGGCGTACGCACCAGATTCGTGTGCATTGTCTGCATGCCGGTTACGCCATTCTGGGTGATGACAAGTACGGCACAGACGAGGACAATAAACGCTACCGGAACTTTGGCCTGAAACGACTGTTTCTGCATGCGGCACGATTAAAACTTACCCTGCCTGATGGCACACCTTTGACTGTTGATGCACCACTGTCGCCTGATCTGCAGGCTGTTCTGGAAACCCTTGGAAGTGAGCGCGACGGACCGTCAGCCTGATTGAGAAGTAGAGACATTGGATAAACGTTATTCGTTAATTATTTTTGACTGGGATGGAACCCTGATTGATTCTGTCCCGACTATTACCCGTTCTCTGGCTATTGCTGCTGAACAGATGGGGTTGCCGCAGCTGGACGAGGTGGCTTATAAAAGTGTGATTGGGCTGAGCCTGACGAATGCCATTCGCAAGCTGTATCCCACACTGGCTGACGAGCAGTTGCAGCGGTTTATTAAACAGTATCGTGAAGAATACAACCGGCTGGAAAAACAGCCTTCTGTTCCGTTTCCGGGTGTCACTAACGGGCTGAATGTACTGCGTGAACAAGGCATTACCATGGCGGTAGCAACGGGGAAGGGCCGGAATGGTTTAGACCGGTCCATGACTGCCAATCAATACCATGAGTATTTTCAGGCGTCCCGCTGTGCGGATGAAACGCGCTCAAAGCCTGACCCGTTGATGCTGGAGCAATTGCTGGAAGAGCTGGATATTCCTGTTGAGCAGGCCCTTATGGTGGGCGATGCCGGGTTTGACCTGCAGATGGCAGAAAGCCTGGGAATGGATCGGGTGGCTGTCACCTATGGCGCCCAGCCAAAAGAAAAACTTTTAAGCCATGATCCGGTGTTTGTCGCTGACAGCTTTGATGACCTGATCGAATGGGTGGGCATCGTTGAGCATGGCTGAATGCAGCTGAACATTAAAAAAACAATCGTTGTTGGGCATCAAGCCCCGGAGTGAAGATGGAAGATAACTGGAAGGAGCCTGAGTCGGTTCTGCCCGATAAAGATGATGGCAAAGCCTGGAAGCTGATTGAAAACCTGGCTGAAGGCGCATTGAAAGAACAGCGTCGGGCTCGCCGCTGGGGCATTTTTTTCAAGTTGCTGACCTTTACCTGGCTGTTTGCCACCATTGGTATTTTTTATTCCGCTTTTCGCGTTGATGTGTCGGCGCTGGAAAATCCTGACGGACACACAGCGCTGGTGGATATTGGCGGTGTGATTGCTGATGGTAACGATGCCAGTGCTGACATTATTGTTGGAGGGTTGCGAGCTGCGTTTGAAGATCCGGGTACCAGGGGGGTTATCCTTCGCATCAACAGTCCGGGTGGAAGCCCTGTTCAGGCAGGTTATATTTACGATGAAATTCGTCGTCTGCGTGGCAAGTATCCAGAGACTCCACTGTACTCCGTGATTATGGATATCGGGGCTTCCGGAGGTTATTACGTGGCTGCCGCAGCCGATGAGATTTATGCCGATAAGGCCAGCCTTGTCGGGTCTATAGGTGTGGTTTCATCAGGCTTTGGTTTTGTTGAGGCAATAGACAAGCTGGGTATTACCCGACGTACTTATACGGCCGGTGAGTACAAGGCCTTTAATGACCCGTTTCAGCCAGTGGATGAAGAGGCCACTGCCCGCTGGCAGGAATCTCTGGACAGTATTCATAATCAGTTTGTTAACGCGGTTAAAACCGGCCGTGGTGATCGGCTGGCAGATGACGAAGTGATTTTTTCCGGCATGGTCTGGACCGGTGAAAATGCTGTCAGGCTTGGGCTGGTTGATGGTCTGGGTAGTGCGGGTTACGTTGCCCGGGAAGTAGTGGGCAATGAAACCATTGTTGACTTTACTGCCCGTTTGTCGCCACTGGAAAAATTTGCCAGAGATCTGGGTGTTGGTTTTACCGGTGCAATGATCAAAACGCTGGGGCTTGAAGGTGTCACCCTGCGCTGACAGAAGACTGGTTGTGAATTCGGAGATATGGCTCATGGCACGTGTAAAACGTGGCGTCGCTGCAAGAAGGTTCTGAAGAAGGCTGCGATCGAAGTCGACCGTAAGGTTCTGGCTGACATCGTTGTACACTACAAGACCGTTTTCGGTCAGCTGGTTGAGAAGGCTAAAGCTGCTCTGGCTTAAGTTTTTTCAAACTGCTTTTAAAAAAACGGGCTTATGGTTTTGCCATAACCCCGTTTTTTTGTTTCAGGCAAGGTGTTCCGATACCAGTTCAATGATGACAGGCAACACGGATATAGCCAGTAAAAGCGCCATGGAGACATTGAAAAGTCGCTGGTGTAATGTGTTTTTCAGTATTTTTTTAAGATTGGCACCAAACAGTAGCCAGACAGCAATGCATGGAAAGGCAGCCAGCAGGAAAGCAAAGGTAATATAAAAAACCTGTAAAAGAATATCACTATCTATGGTGGTATAAGCAGCGACTGCGCCCGTTGCCATAATCCAGGCTTTTGGATTAACCCATTGAAAAGCGGCGGCCTGCAAAAAGGTTAGTGGATTTTTGTTGTTTTCCAGGTTGGTCTCGCTGGATGCGGTTGCCACATGATAAGCCAGATAGAGAAGATAAAGTGTCCCTGCTATTTTTATCACATCATGCAAGAATGGTAGTTTCTGAAAAATAACGTCAAAACCAAGTCCGACTGCTGCGACCATGGCTGGGAACCCGATGCAAATACCCAGATAATGGGGCATGCTTCTTCTGATACCATAATTTAAACCTGAACTCATAATCATGATATTGTTGGGGCCGGGGGTTACCGTCGTCGAGAATGTAAAGAGCAGAACAGCAAGATAATTTTCCACTATCACTCCGTTCTTTATTGGAAGGTATTTATCGCAGGGTATCAATAAAATCTCATTATAGCGGCTTTTGCTCCTGTTTCCTGCGTGGAAACAGGGTGGCTGCTAGGCGGCAGAGTCCTCTCTCTGTTGAATTTTGCCGGATTTGATCATCAAAGATTGCGGATAATGCAATCGTTAACTCTGACGTAAGGAGGGATTTTTCCTCCTTACACTGATGGCTGCTCTCAAATAATGTTAACGCCTTCATTTAACAGCATGTCGGTTAACCGGATGAGTGGGAGTCCGGTCAGGCTGTTGGGGTCATCACCACTCATCTTTGTGAATAACGTGATGCCCAGTCCTTCGCATTTAAAACTGCCGGCGCAATCCAGTGGTTCTTCCTTCTTTATATAGCTTTCAATCTGTTCTCTGCTGAGTTGCCTGAAATGAACGGTAAAAGGTATACAGTCGAGTTGCTGCTTGGCGGTTCTGGTATTCAGCAGGCACAAGCCTGTGTAAAAGGTGACAGCCTGATTGCTGCAGGCGAGTAGTTGCCCGATGGCGCGGTTGTGGGTGCCGGGCTTGCCCAGAATAGTCTGCCCCAGTTGGGCTGCCTGGTCGGAAGCAATAATCAGATGATCCGGATAGCTCTCAGCCAGAGCCCGGGCTTTGGCCTCTGAGAGTCTCAGGGACAAAGCATCAGCAGTTTCTCCCGGCATAGGCGTTTCATCAATGTCCGGAGCCTGGCATGAGAACTCAAGCCCAAGTCGTTCAAGCAGTTGTTTCCGATAGGGAGAGCCGGAGGCAAGAAGTAGTTTCATGGTTGTCTTAAAATAGTCGCTTAGTGGATGAGGAAATGACGGCCAGCCTGTGGTTGCAAATGAAGCCTTGACAGGCGGGAAATTAAGCAGAATTTCTCGCCTTATACGCAGTTGGGTGCAATTAAAAGTGTTCCCCGGTCAGCAATTTCCCAGAACTTGGCCATAATGCTAAGAGTTCATTTTTCACCCGATGCGTTCCATGTCTACTTCCAAAACCCTTGCGGAAAAACTTGCTGCCCATCCAGAGCTTGAAAAAAGAGTATCTGAATTGATCAGTCTGGTAGAAGCCAAGTCCGGTCATCTTGACCGGGCTGATGAAGCAGAGGAAGCTGTCATTGAAAACCTTAAAGAACTGGGGAATGAGCTTCTGACGGACTGGGGAGCCCATAAAGAGAAGCAAAAGTTTGAAGAGGCCCACGATCTTCACTCTGAATCAAATACTAAAAAAAAGACCTCCACTGGATGACCACTTACGGCAAAGTTCGTCTCTGTGAGCGATGCTTGACCGTTGCAGGGCATCGTATACGCCCTTTTTCCGAGAATGCCCATATCCACTGTCGTGACTACTCTTTACCGTTACAACGGCGATTGGTGGATTTTGCATCAGACAGTTCTTTTGCAACAGCTTCACAGAAAATGGAAGAGCATTATGGCGTTATCGTACCTGAGTCATCAGTACGAGCCATTACCCTGGGTCACGCCCGCTGCATGAGTGAGCAATCTAAAGCTTCCCTGAAAAATTGTCAGGAATGTGTAGGAGAAGGCAAGCAGCTGATTGGTGAAATGGACGGCAGCATGATTCCAGTGGTTCTTTTTGATGAAGAAGCTGAAGGCGACAAGCGCAAGGCCAGAAAAGTTGACTGGCAAGAGGCCAAGCTTTGCTTGGTTTATGAACAAGGAAGTTGCGATAAGCGACATCGTGTAGTTATGGGAGAGCCCGGTGAAGCAGGCGATCAGTGGTTGAGTTGCGCTATTGAGCAAGGTTTGAATCGGCAGTCATCTATTCATTGTGTAAGTGATGGGGCTAAGTGGATTGCCAGCCAGGCAGACCGCGTATTCGCATCTCAGGGAAGTTTTCTGGTGGATTACTATCACCTTTGTGAGTACATCGCAGATGCTGCTAAAGAGTGCATTGGAAAAGATGAAAAAGCCCGTAAAAAATGGACTGATGAACAAAAAACAAGAATGAAAGCAGGTGAGTCAGAGAGAGTTCTGGCAGAGCTTGAGCCTTATCGTAACGGTAAGGTTGGAAAGGAAGCCAACAAATCGGAAGAGTGTCATCGCTATATCAGGAATCGTCCCGGACAATTTGATTATCAGGCGGCAGAAGCTGCCAATTTGCCTATCGGTTCAGGTGAAATAGAGAGCTCCAATCGTTCTGTTGTTCAAACCCGGTTGAAACTTCCCGGAGCATGGTGGAAACCAGAGCATGCTCACGATATGTTGAACCTTAGAACTTTAAGGGCTAATGGTGACTGGAATAAGTACTGGAAAGCCACTGGATAGAACACTTTTAATTGCACCCTACGCAGTTAAACCCTTTGACAGAGGGGTGACATGTGCCTATTATTGCGCCCTTATGATTATCGGGCAATTACCCAAGGTCTTTGACCCGCGAAAACTCGCGCGTCAAGGCAAGCAGTTTGAAGGTTCGCTGGCTCTGGAACAGTTTGGCCAGCTGGTGGACAGTCTGGCTGATGATAAGGGCGAGGTTAAGGTCTCTCTTCATTTTTATATGAGTGAGGACCACAGGGTTATCCTGGAAGGCACAGTGTCGGCAACGCTGAAAATGATTTGTCAGCGCTGTCTGGATGTAGCCGACATTCAGGTAACTGCTGACCTCCGGCTGATGGGTGTGTTGACAGATGAGCAAGCCAGGGCTTTGCCGGAAGACTTTGACCCAATGATGATGGGCGAAGAACCGGTTGAGCTGGTGCCTCTGTTGGAAGAAGAGTTGTTACTGGCTCTTCCGATCGTTGCCTATCATCCACCTGAGGACTGCCCGGCTCAGACAAGCTTTACCACTGAGTCGGAAGAAGAAGCTCGAGCCTTTGCTGAACAGGTAGAGGAAGAGCAGAAAAGCAGTAACCCTTTCAGCGTGCTGGCCAAACTGAAAACAGATACTACGAATTAGGAGAGTGGACACATGGCTGTTCAACAAAACCGTAAAACCCGTTCCCGTCGCGACATGCGTCGTTCCCACGATGCCCTGACTTCTGCCCAGCTGTCTGTAGAAGCGACTTCCGGTGAAACTCACCGTCGTCACCACGTTTCTGCTGACGGTTTCTACCGTGGTAAGAAAGTGGTTGCTGACAAGTAAGAGTCAGAACATTGCTTCAGGGACGACTCAATTCGAACCAGAGAATGCGGGTCGCACTTGATATTATGAGCGGGGACGAAAGTCCCCGTTCACGTATCCGGGCGGCACTCAGGGCGTTAAACAAATACGATTATCTCGAACTCCTGCTGGTCGGTGATAACGATCTGCTGCAATCCTACCTTAACGATGTCGGGTATTATGACCGGGGTCGACTCTCTCTGATTCATGCTGATGCCACAGTGGCAATGGATGATAAACCTTCCCTTGCTTTGCGAACCAAGCGGCATTCTTCAATGTGGCAGACACTGGAGTGCGTGTCTGACGGACGTGCAGATGCCTGTGTGTCGGCAGGTAACACCGGCGCGTTGATGGCGATGGGGCGGTTTGTCCTGAAAACCTTTGCCGGTGTGGATCGTCCGGCGATTGCCGCCAGCGTACCCAGTCGAAACGGCAGTACTTTGCTGCTGGACGTTGGGGCTAATGTTGACTGTACCTCCATGCAGCTTTTTCAGTTTGCCATTATGGGGTCTCAGCTGGCGAATGCGGCGCATGGTATCGACCGGCCGAGAATTGGCCTGCTAAACGTTGGGACAGAAGAAATAAAAGGCAACGAGCGGGTCCGTATCGCGCATCAGCTGCTGAATGAGCATAAGCAGTTAAATTACATTGGCTATATCGAAGGGCATGATATTTTTTCAGACCGTGTCGATGTGGTGGTGTGTGACGGTTTTGCCGGTAATATTGCCCTGAAAACCGGAGAAGGTGTGGCCAGCCTGATTGCTGACACGCTGACCGAGATATTCAGTCGAAACCTTGTCACGCAAGGACTGGCTGTATTACTCTCCCCCATTCTCAAAGAATTCAACCGCAAGGTTGATCCGGAATTACATAATGGTGCCAGCCTGCTTGGTTTACAGGGAACTGTGATCAAGAGTCATGGCGGTGCCGATGAAAAGGGCTTCTACCGGGCCATTTGTCAGGCAGTCCGGGAAGCTGGTAAGGAAGTGCCTGCCAGACTGGCGGCTGATGTGGAGAAAATGCTGCTCTGACCGGTGTCAGGCTGCTGTTTGTCTCTCTGCCTGTTTTCTGGTTTGTTTCCTGGGAGCCTATTCTCGGACAGGCTCCTAGCTTGCGTCTGTGTAAGCCTGCTTGTGAGTCTTCTTGTAAGTCTCGTGTAATCGTAGCCAGCGTTCTGGTACGTTTTGCAGGTAGACGGAAACATAAAATTACGCACCTGTCCTTCGACTTTTTCTATAATTGCCTGAGTTTTTTCTGGACACGACCCAAAGCAATCATGGATAAACTTGCATTTATCTTCCCGGGCCAGGGATCACAGTCAGTCGGCATGCTGGCTGAACATATCGAAACGCCTGTCGTACAGCAGACCTTTGCGGAAGCTTCCGAAGTACTGGGCTTTGACCTGCTCAGCCTGATAACAGAAGGTCCTGCCGACGTTTTAAACCAGACTGAAAATACCCAGCCTGCGCTGCTGACGGCCAGTGTTGCCCTGTGGCGTTTATGGGAACAGAAGTCTGATGGCATCAAACCTGCCTTCATGGCCGGACACAGTCTGGGCGAGTACTCGGCGCTGGTCTGCGCGGGTGCCATGGAGTTTGTAGACGCCGTACGTATTGTGCGTCAGCGTGGCCTGTTTATGCAGGAAGCTGTACCTCAGGGGACAGGTGCCATGGCAGCGGTACTGGGCCTGGATGATGACGCAGTACTGGAGGTCTGTGCCGCAGCGGCTCAGGGTGAAGTGGTTGAAGCCGTGAACTTCAACTCTCCGGGACAGGTCGTTATTGCCGGTCATGTTAAGGCGGTTGAGCGTGCAGCGGGGCTGGCGAAAGAGGCGGGAGCCAAGCGTGCCATGTTGTTGCCCGTCAGTGTACCTTCCCATTGCGCCCTGATGAAGCCGGCTGCCGAAAAGCTGGCGACAGAATTGCAGTCCGTTGAGCTGAAGGCGCCCGAAATACCAGTGATTCACAATGTGACGGCTGATACGTGTTCTGATCCGGATCAGATTCGCAGCAATCTGGTGGCGCAGTTATACAGTCCTGTTCGCTGGGTAGAAACCATCAGCCGTTTCAGCGAGTCAGGTGTGGCGCGTTTTGTTGAGTGCGGTCCGGGCAAGGTGCTGGCTGGTTTGAACAAGCGTATTGTTCGTCGCACCCCGGTGTCTGTGCTGGAATCGGCGGCAGCTTTTGATGAGCTGCTGGCAGAATAATGATTAATGACTCAGGACGCGAAAGTATGTCTGATTTTGAAGGGAAAGTAGCACTTGTTACGGGTGCCAGCCGGGGGATTGGCCGGGCGATTGCACTGGAACTGGGGCGAAAGGGTGCCATTGTTGTAGGTACTGCGACCACTGACAGTGGTGCTGAGAAGATTTCTGCCACCTTTGATGATGCTGATATTCGCGGCTGTGGCATGGCGTTGAATGTGACTTCGGCGGATGATTGCGTAGCGGTTGTGAAAGCGGTGACTGAAGAATTTGGCGCGCCGCAGATTCTGGTGAACAATGCCGGTATCACCCGTGACAATATTCTGATGCGTATGAAGGATGACGAGTGGGCGTCGGTGATCGACACCAATCTGAACGCCATTTATCGCATGAGTAAGGCAGTACTGCGCGGTATGACAAAAGCCCGCTGGGGTCGCATTATCAATATCAGCTCTGTGGTGGGTTCCATGGGTAATGGTGGTCAGTCCAACTACGCGGCTACCAAGGCAGCGGCTGAAGGCTTTGCCCGGTCACTGGCTAAAGAAGTGGGTTCCCGTAATATTACGGTGAACTCAGTGGCGCCAGGGTTTATCGACACGGATATGACCAAAGAGTTGCCAGAAGCTCAGCGTGAGGCGCTGCAGAGCCAGATTCCGGCGGCGCGCCTCGGACAGCCGGAAGAAATCGCTGCTGCCGTAGCTTTTCTGGCCAGCGAGCCAGCCGGTTACATCACCGGAGAAACGCTGCATGTAAATGGCGGCATGTACATGGGTTAAAGTGTTTGGCTATAAGCATTTGGCTGCACTGAATTGTTGAATAACCAGACAATGGTTTGATAATTCACCGGTTGCACTGAAAAGTGTTTGTAACCGGTCGTCAGTGAGTGCAAAATTAGCGCACCAATTTGAAACAAATGTCTCGATTTACGGTAAATCCACAGGGCTTGGCTTGAAATTACCGTAATCGATCATATAAAGTAACTGACCGCGATGCCGGGCTCTTTTTGGCATCGCTATCGAATATCGACAGGAGCACAACTAGGTTATGAGCACCATTGAAGAGCGCGTCAAAAAGATCGTTTGCGAACAGCTTGGCGTAAAAGAAGAGGAAGTCACCATCAGTGCGTCTTTCGTAGAGGATCTGGGCGCGGACTCTCTGGACACTGTTGAGCTGGTGATGGCTCTGGAAGAGGAATTCGAAACTGAGATTCCTGATGAAGAAGCTGAGAAAATCACCACTGTTCAGGAAGCTATCGACTACGTCGTAGCCCACTCCTGATCAAGTCCTGGTTGCATGCCAATAAAAACCGCACACATTGATTTGTGTGCGGTTTTTGTTTTTCGTGGTGTGTAAGTCGCCAGTCAGTAACATTTTAAAAACATAAATTATTCTTCATTTCTGGTGAAATCAGATTTCAACAAACTTGAATTACGCTGTTCCCAACCCATGCAGCTGCAAAGGGTTTGTAAAACAGCAAATAAGGTTTTTTAAAAAAGTATTTCCGGGAGGTTGGTCTTGTCACACAGAAGAGTCGTTGTTACTGGTCTTGGTACTTTGTGTCCAGTGGGTATCGGTGTGGCCCAGAGCTGGCAATCAGTGCTGGCGGGGCAGAGTGGTATTCATGCCATTGAGCATCTGGATACTGAAAACTACAGCGTCAAAATCTGCGGTACGGTGAAAAATTTTCAGGCCGGGGATTTTATGAATCCCAAAGATGCCCGCAAAATGGACGTGTTTATACAGTACGGTATGGTGGCAGGAATTGAGGCGATCAAAGATGCCGGGCTGGATACAGAAGGACTTATTACGGAGGACAACGCCCACCGCTATGGTGTGGCTATTGGTTCCGGAATTGGTGGTCTGACCACGATTGAGAATAACTACGATACCCTGCAGAAAAGCGGACCGCGTCGTATTTCCCCGTTTTTTATTCCTGCCGCCATTATTAATATGGCAGCGGGCTGGCTCTCCATGACCTACAACCTTCAGGGACCTAATTTCGCCACCTCGACTGCCTGCGCCAGTGGGTCTCACTCCATTGGGCTGGCAGCCAGGACTATTGCTTACGGCGATGCTGACGTGATGGTGGCTGGCGGTACTGAAAAAGGTTCTTCTGCACTGGGAATGACCGGTTTCGCAGCAGCCCGGGCATTGTCGAGCCGAAACGATGAGCCGGAGCTGGCCAGTCGCCCCTGGGATAAAGACCGGGACGGCTTTGTATTGGGCGATGGTGCAGCCGTTGTGGTGTTGGAAGAGTATGAACATGCCGTTCGTCGTGGTGCAACTATTTATGCAGAACTCAGTGGTGTTGGCATGAGTGGCGATGCTCATCATATGACATCTCCACCTGAAGACGGTCGTGGTGCTGCCCGGGCCATGCAGTCGGCTCTTGATGATGCGGGCCTGAAACCTGACCAAGTGTCGTATATTAACGCGCACGGTACTTCAACGCCTGTGGGGGATATTGCTGAAACCCGGGCGATTCATAAAGTGTTTGGTGCTCATGCCCATAAACTGGCGATAAGTTCTACCAAGTCGATGACCGGACATCTGCTCGGTGCTGCCGGCTCGCTGGAAGCGGTTTTTGCCATTAAGTCTTTGCGGGAACAGCTGGCTCCTCCCACGATTAATCTGGTGAATCCTGACGAAGCCTGTGACCTGGATTATGTGCCGGATACATTCCGCAGGATTCAGGCTGAGCATGTGCTGACCAATTCATTTGGTTTTGGTGGCACCAATATTACTCTGGCATTCTCCAGGCTGAATTAATTTTTACTGATGACAACAGATTTTTGGGTTGATGGTGAGCCTGTCAGCAGCATACCGGTGACTGACCGGGGGCTGGCTTACGGGGATGGGCTGTTTGAAACGGTTCGGGTTATAAAACGTGACCTTACGTTGCCAGAGTTGCACTGGCAGAGACTGGAAAACAGCCTGAACCGACTGGATATAGCGGTCGATATTGAGCTGCTGATGAGTGAGGTGGCGACTTTCCTGTCGCTACAGTCGTCACCTGACGGGGTGTTAAAAGTACTGATCACCCGGGGTAGCGGCGGCCGTGGTTATAATCCGGCGGGCTGTTCCGGGGCGAGGCGGATTCTCTCTTTTCATGCTCTGCCGAAGCATCCGGACAGTAATCGCAATGCCGGTATCACCCTTTATCCCTGCTCAGCTCGCCTTGGTCATAATAGTCTGGCGGGAATGAAACACCTGAATCGTCTGGAAAACGTACTGGCAAGGGCTGAGTGGGGCGGTACAGAGTTTCAGGAAGGGTTAATGCTGGATCTGGATGGTTTGCTGGTTGAAGGTACAATGTCCAACCTGTTTCTGGTTAAAAATGGTACTCTATACACCCCGGCGTTGGATCGTTGCGGGGTAAGCGGCGTTTGTCGTGAATTTATTTTGCGTCAGGCATCTGGCTGGGGAATATCGGTTATGGTTCAAGAACTGGACGAGCCGGCTCTGCTGGATGCTGATGAAGTGTTTGTTTGTAACAGTGTTAACGGAGTCTGGCCTGTTGCCCGCTACAGGGATATCAGCTGGCAGGTGGGTGTGGTAACGGCAACCGTCAGGGATCGTGTTCTGGAAGTATTGAATGGTTAGGAAGTTACTGCTGGGGGTCTTCAGCGGGTTTTTTACATTGATTTTATTGGCGGGTCTGGCCTGGATGAGCCTGAACTGGTACGCCGAACAGCCTCTGAGAGAGAATCCGGATGAGGTGCTGGAGTTTACCATTCGTCCTGGTGATTCCCTGATTCGCGTTGCCAGCCGTCTGTCCGATGCAGGCTGGATTGAGTATCCCCAGGTGATGAGGCTGCTGGCGCGTATTGATAATGTGGCCGGTGGTATTCACGCCGGTGACTATCTGATTCCCGGTGGTATCAACAAGCATGAGCTGTTGCAGATGTTTGTCAGCGGCGATGTACGTTATTACGAGGTGGTGCTGGTTGAAGGCTCTACGGTGGGTGAAGCGTTACAGGCGCTGAACGGGCATGAAAAATTGTCACAGCCTCTGGATGACGATGCTTTGCAAAAGTTGCTGGCAGAGCTGGACATTGAAGGTAATCCGGAAGGACAGTTCTACCCCGATACTTACTTTTTTGAGTCCGGGGACACGGTTGAGTCGGTTCTTCGCCGGGCGAATGCTCGTATGAGCAGTGTGCTGTCAGAAGAGTGGGAAGCCAGAAGTGATGATCTGCCTTATGAAACCCCTTACGAGGCGTTAATCATGGCGTCGCTGATTGAAAAAGAAACTGGTGCAGAGTGGGAACGTCCGGAAATATCCGGTGTCTTTGTCCGTCGTCTGGGCAAGCGTATGCGCCTGCAGACCGACCCTACGGTGATTTACGGGATGGGTGATCGTTATCAGGGGCGCCTGACCCGTCGCATGTTGCGCGAAGATACGCCCTACAACACGTATACACGACACGGCTTGCCTCCGACGCCTATTGCCCTGGCAGGGCGGGAAGCGATCAATGCTGCATTAAATCCGAAAGACGGTACAACGCTTTATTTCGTTGCCAGGGGTGACGGGACGCATCATTTTTCAGAAACACTGGCGGAACATAATCGCGCCGTGCGAAAGTATCAAATAGTTGAACGCAGAGGGGACTATCGTTCGACCCTGGAGGCACAGTAATGGCATCAGCCAACACAGGATTTTTTCTGACCATTGAAGGTTGCGAAGGTGCAGGTAAAACCACGGCGGTAAATGTGATTAAGCAGTGGCTGGACAGTCGCGGCATTGAGTTTACAGAAACCCGTGAACCGGGTGGTACGCCGATGGCTGAAAATCTGCGCGGGTTGTTGCTGGATCATGGTGATGAGCAGGTTGCGGATATTACCGAACTGCTGTTGATGTTTGCAGCCCGTTCCCAGAACCTTTTCCACAACATTGAACCGGCGCTGGAGCGTGGCCAGGTGGTGTTGTGTGACCGCTTCACCGATGCCACCTTTGCTTATCAGGGCGGAGGCCGGCAGCTGGATGTTCAGCAGATTGCAACCCTTGAAACCCTGGTGCAGGGCGAACGCCGCCCGGATATGACCGTTCTGCTGGATGTTGAACCGAAAGTGGGGCTGGCGCGTGCTCGTCATCGTGCCATGGAGCAGGGCGGCAAACTGGATCGCATCGAACAGGAAGCGATGGATTTCTTTAACCGTGTGCGTAACACCTATCTGGAACGAGCCCGGCAATTCCCGGAACAGTTTGAAGTGATTGATGCCGGACAGCCGCTGGAAGCAGTTAAAGCGCAGTTGATTAAGGCGCTGGAGCGTCGGCTGGGAGATCGTTGATGGCTGATAACTGGAACCCGTTGCCCTGGCAGGACGGTCTGTGGCGGCAGATGGTGACCCGCAGCCAGCGTGACACGCTGGCGCATGCTTACCTGCTGCGGGGCATGACGGGTGTGGGCAAGTTCCAGTTTGCCAGGGCGCTGGCTGCTTATCTGCTGTGCAAATCTCCGGCACAGTTTCGGCACTGTGGTCACTGCAAGGAGTGTGAGCTGCTGAAAGCCGGTACTCATCCTGACATTGCGATTATAGAACCGGATGAGCCGGGCAGGCCGATTCGTATTGATAAAATCCGCAGGTTAACTGAGTTTGCCCATAAAACGGCGCAGCAGGGTGGACGGAGAGTGATCATTATGAACCCGGCTGAAGCGATGAATGTGAACGCTGCCAATGCGCTGCTGAAGTGTCTGGAAGAGCCTGGTGAAGACACTCTGTTCCTGCTGGTCAGTGCTCGTGCTGGCGATATGTTGCCCACCATTCGCAGCCGCTGTCAGCAGCTGATGTTTCCCTGTCCTGATCGTGTGTCAGCCCTGAACTGGCTGGGTCAGTGCCTGGATGAAAGCCTGTCATCCGGAACCCTGCTGGATCTGGTCGGTGGTGCGCCACTGGAGGCAAGACGGTTTGCGGAGCAGGGTGTGCTTGATAAACGACAGGGGTTGGTGAAAGGGGTGAAAGGGCTGTTAAAAGGCGAGCGATCCCCGGTGGAACTGGCTAAGGAATGGCAGGACGCAGATCTGGTGCTGACCCTCAGCTGGCTGGGAAGCTGGCTGGATGATGCGGTTAAAGTGAGTCTTGCAGGCAGTGATGCCACTGGGTTGCGTAATCAGGATCTGCTCAAGATGCTGGACTATATTGCCGGTAAATCGCCTTCAAGGCGGATACTGGAGACGCGGGACTGGTTGATAAAACAGCGGCAATCCCTGCTGGAGGGGGGCAACCTGAATGCGCAGATGTTGATGGAAGGGGTGTTCTGCCGATACCTTGATTTAGTCGTCTGAATCCCGGTGCTTCAGGCGGTCTCAAACACTATGAGCTAAAAAGAACAATAAGAGAGGAAAGCCATAATGAACCGTGGGAAAGGTGGGATGTCAGGGATTTTGTCCCTGACTATTAAGGACTCTTCCTCGCTTTATGCGTCCTATATGCCGTATATCTCCGGAGGCGGTCTGTTTATACCAACGTCCCGTTCTTACCAGTTGGGTGATGAGGTGTTTATCCGGCTGTCGCTGATGGATGAGCCTGAAAAAATCCCGGTTCCGGGGAAAGTGATCTGGGTAACGCCTGTCGGCGCTCAGGGCGGACGGGAAGCGGGGATTGGTGTTCAGTTTACCGACCCTACCGACGCTGTTCGCTCTAAAATTGAAACGTACCTGACGGGCTCGCTGCAATCGGATCGGCCCAACAGTACGATGTGACTCCTCTTTATTTTTGATGGCTGTTTTTTGATCATAAATCTCTTAAACTACAGCTTATTCATGTGGATTTAGATGATTTATGTTGATTGACTCTCATTGCCACCTCGACCGGCTGAAGCTGGATCAATACGATGGCGATCTTGATCGTGCTGTGCAGGCGGCCCGTGACGCGGGTGTGGAAAGGATGCTGTGTATCGGTATTGATATGGACAATGCCGGTGCAGTTGTTGATATTGCCAGCCGTTACGACGATGTCTTTGCTTCTGTCGGTGTTCATCCTCTGGAAAAAGATAAGCCTGAACCTTCGCTGGAGCAGCTGGTTCATCTGGCCAGTGATAATCATGTTGTTGCTATCGGTGAAACGGGTCTGGATTACTATTATTCCAAAGACAACATTCCAACTCAGCAACAGCGTTTTATCACTCATCTGGAAGCAGCCAGACAGTGCTCTCTGCCTGTGATTATTCATACCCGTGACGCCCGTGAAGATACTCTGGCGCTGCTGGATGAGCATGCTGATCAAGAATGTTCAGGTGTTCTGCACTGTTTTACCGAAAGCTGGGATATGGCGAAAGCGGCCATGGATATGAATTTTTATATCTCTGTTTCCGGCATTGTGACTTTCCGCAATGCTGACGCTCTGCGCGATGTGGTTAGAAAAATGCCTATGGATCGGCTGTTGATTGAAACTGATTCACCCTATCTGGCTCCGGTACCTCACCGGGGTAAATCCAACGAACCAAAATATCTGCCGGATGTCGCAAGGTTTGTGGCTTCGCTTAAAGGTGTTTCCGAAGAAACTCTTATTCAGAAGACGGCGGAAAACTTTTTTAAACTGTTTTCTCTGGCAAGCTGATTCATTAAGTCCTGCATGACCTTGCCTGTTCCGGGCAGGGTTAATTATGCCCTGAGTTATCCTGCCTGAATTTGTTTTTCCTGATGGTAAAAAATCGTCTACTCTTCTTTCGTCAATAACACATCCAATTCATTATTCGACTCTGTATAAATACTCTATCTCAGGGTGAAGAGGGACAGTGAATGACAATAAATATTCGTCATACCGGACGTTTTCTGTTTTTTGCAGCTTTGTTGTTAAAAGCGGTGATTTCTGAGGGTAGTGACTATCAGCATTCTTGTTTAATTGAAGAAATGAGTGCCACGGTTATTACAACTACCGGGGAAGCTAATGGCCCCTTTGAGCACCCGGTAAGGTATGTAGTGACGCCAGATCAGGAGTGGCTTGATGGATTTGATTTAAGCCTGGAGGCTGACTGGTCCGGGATTATGCCTCTAAAAATTTTGCTTGGGAAAGGTGCTAATAACAAACAGTCCGATATTGCGCTGCAATCCGCCATTAAGCGAATGGGTGAGGTTATTGAAAGTAGTGTTGGTCGTACTGTTCCGGAAGTATTGTCAGCACCTGATCAGAAAGGTGAGAGGCATGTTCATACAAAAGCAGCTGTGGATTATATTTTCCAGGATACCTTTCAGCCCGTTGGTAAACGCACAAATCGTGTACTCATTGAAACAAGATTGCGAGTAAGTTTGCATGATAATAAACATAGCTTCGGTAATATTTGGTTAATGGTTCAACCCAGCTCCGACAAAACAAGAGGGATTGGTTTTCTTGTCGCTTATCTCGATCAGGGTATTTATCTGCTAATTCATGAGCATGGTTTTAAATTTCTTGATCTTGCTGGCTTTGGAAAGCTGGTTGAAGTAACAGCTGAGAGCAACTATACGTGGCAAAGTGCAACTTTGGCTCCAAAGCCAAAGCCAGTGACGTGGAGTCAATTGCTCTATTTTTTATCCGGTTACCTGCCATCAGCAAATAATATTACCAAGTTGATAAGTGAGCCTGCGGTATATGCCACCATTGTTGCTCTAGGTGTTGGTGCCTATCGGGCTAAGAGGATTTACTCCGCCTTATCAGGTTCTAATATAGCGGCGGCTGCCCATGGGCAGTCTGAAGTTAAAAAACCTAAAGCTAAAAAACCTAAAGCTAAAAAAGCTAAAAAAGCTAAAAAAGCTAAACCTAAAGCTAATAAAAATATTTATTTAAAACCAGATGGCAGGGAGGGAAGCTGTGAAGAATATTGTCGAAGTGATGGTCCTCAGTGTCAGTCTGATCAAAAACAGCAGGAGGAACAACTCAGGCAGCAGCAGGAGGCAGAACGACTCAGACAGCAAGAGCGTATTTCGCAGCTACGTTCGGATATTACAACTCAGGCAATAAATGCGGAGCTGGATATGGCTGAAGAGCGCCCTTCCCAGAATCGGGAGCAGCAGCTTCGGAGCGTTCTTGTTACAACGTTATTGAATACAAGGTTGGACTCTGGATGGACAATCGAAGAGCTGGTTGCCGCAATATTCGAAAATCCCGATGAGTTGCAGTTGAAAAGACTTCGATGGATATTCAGGCCGGGTGACGAGGTTCCAGCAAAACTCAAGCTCTTTAAACGAGCGCTGGAAGAGACCAGGTGGTAATAACCTGGTGAAAAAGGTTCTCTCTCTGGTGGGGCATAGAAAAATGCCCCTCCTAAGTTGCTCTCTGCGGTAAGAAAAACCGACGCTTCAAGATATCAGGCACCAAAGAAAATTGCACCAATGACACCTGAGACCAGTATCAACAAAACCGGCTCCAGTTTCGACCAGCAGGTTCTGGTCAGATAGCAGCCGCCAGCGATCAGTAACCCTTTGGCTGCTGTCATCCATTGCCCTTCATTAAGGCTGGCATACAGGGTGTCGCTGGCAATCAGCCAGCCTGCATAGAAAATCAGCGCCATGGCGGCGGACTTGATGCCAAAGAAAAAAGCGTTTTTCCAGGGGTTGTCCTTCAGGCGGCTTAAAACGGTGGTCAATGCCAGAATAACCAGCACAGAGGGTAATGCCAGTGCAGTAGTAGCCACTATCGCCCCGGCCCAGCCAGCTGCGCTGCTGCCGACATAACTGGCCATATTCACGGCAATGGGGCCGGGTGTCATCTGGGAAACCGCGACAATGTCCATGAATTCGCTCTGGGTCATCCAGCCATGCTTCTCAACTTCAGTCAGGTACATGGGGATCATTGCCAGGCCGCCGCCAAAGCTGAGCAAGCCGATTCGGAAGAAGGCAAAAAACAGATTAATAAAGACCATGGCTTACTGACTCCCTTTTGCCACTGTATTCTGATCCGGCAGAGCGTTACCGGCGTATAAGCTCATGCCTACAGCACCGCCCACAAGAATTATCATCAGTGGGTGTACGGGTGTCAGCAGCAGGGCAAGGAATGCTGCGGAAAAAAGAGCACGCCCCAGTGCGGTGGTTACGTTGGAACAGAGCATTTTGACTGCTGCATGAAAAATCAGGGCAGCAACGGCATAACGCATTCCCAGAAAAGCCCCCTGCAACCAGGGCAGGTTCAGCCAGACAGGCAGGTAGCTGGCAAGAAAGCCAACGATCAGCAGTGGCGGCAGAACTACCGCAGCAGAAGCGGTAACAGCGCCGGGAATACCCGCCATGCGTCGTCCAACAAAGGTAGCAGCGTTTATGGCAATGGTGCCGGGAGTGATCTGGGCGATCGCTGTGATTTCCAGCAACTCCTCGCCGGTCATCCATTCATTGTTTTCTACCAGCTCCTGTTCGAGCAGTGCCATCATGGCGTAACCACCACCAAAGGTGACTGCGCCCAGTCTAAAAAAAGTTAAAAACAGTTTCAGCAGCATGAATTGTTCTGATGTCGTCATGAAAGAGGGGAGGGAATTATATAGATGAAGGGAGTAAAAGGGAGTGACGAGAATCAAGCATTGTTTTTGCACTGCTCGCTTATTTGTTTAAAGGGCGGTGTTTGGGCAAATGCTATTTGTAACGGTGTTGTGTTTACGATTGTTTCTTTTCTGTACAGAAGTTAAGCGTAAGGCACAGTTAATGATCGTACATTTCCTGAAAAGTTAAAATGAAAAGTAAATAATATGTCAATCAGAGGCATGAGGAGTATGGAATATCACGGCCAGTCTCTTTATAATTGCGCGACCATTTTTCCATGGTGAATTGATAAAAGACAGACAGGGACGACAGGCAGATTTTTTGAACCCCTTTTTTGGCATCCTTTTGGAACGATAGTCAGGAACGATTGACTGATTATTGAGGCAGGGCGCGTAACGACAGGCTGTAGTACCGGAGCAACGATAGTACCGGGGCAAAGATAGTACCAGACCGTCGCTAGTCTCAGCGCAACAGTAGTCTCAGTGCAACAAAAGCTGAAGTGGATTAGGTGTGAATAAAAAAAGCGTCTACAGCCCTGAAAATGCGGCGAAAGACTCCTCCCCGGATTTAATGTGGGCAGAGTCTTTTTTTGCGTACTGGTCAGGGCTTTGATCAAAACACGTGTTCAGGCAAGTGTTGTTAAAACAAGTGTTGCTCAAACAAGTGCTGTTCTAGCGAGGATTGGTTGTCATTTGTCGTTCATCGGAGAGGCGGGTTATTCCTGACCTGAAAATTGATTGATTAGGCGAAAGGTATGATCAAAATCAAACAGGGGCTGGATCTCCCGATTTCAGGATCGCCTGAACAGACCATTACAGAGGGCCGAGCGGTACGCTCCGTCGCTGTGATCGGTTCTGACTACGTAGGCATGAAGCCTACGATGGCGATCGCTGCTGGAGATCGAGTTAAAAAAGGGCAACTGCTCTTTACCGACAAAAAAACACCAGGAGTGCGTTACACCGCTCCTGCCAGTGGCACCATTGCTGCTGTGAACCGTGGTGAAAAGCGTGTTCTTCAGTCTGTTGTAATCGATATCGATGGCAACGAAGAAGAAACCTTTACTGCCTACAAAACTGAAGAGCTGGCTGGTCTGACTGCCGAGCAGGTTCAGGAGAACCTGAACGAGTCCGGTCTGTGGACTGCACTGCGCACCCGTCCGTTCAGCAAAGTGCCTGAGCTGGGTTCCCGTCCGAACTCTGTCTTTGTGACCGCTATCGACACTCACCCTCTGGCAGCAAACCCGGAAGTGGTTATCGCTGAGCACAAGGAAGCGTTTGAGACCGGTATCACTGTTCTGGGCAAACTGAGCGGCGGCAAGATCTTCCTGTGTAAAGCACCGGGCGCACGCATTCCTGCGAGCATCGCTACTGCTGAAGAGTTCGACGGTCCTCACCCTGCAGGTCTGGCTGGTACTCACATCCATTTCCTGGACCCTGTGAGCGCTAACAAGACTGTCTGGACCATTAGCTATCAGGACGTCATCGCTGTCGGCAAACTGTTTACCACCGGTAAATTGTTTACTGACCGTGTCGTTGCCCTGGCCGGTCCACAGGTTGAAAAGCCACGTCTGGTTCGCACCCGTCTGGGCGCCAACACCGACGAGCTGACCGCTGGCGAAATGAAAGCCGGTACCAACCGTGTGATTTCCGGTTCCGTATTCGGTGGCCGTACCGCTGAAGGCGCTTTTGCTTTCCTGGGTCGTTACCACAACCAGCTGTCCGTTCTGGAAAACAGCGATGAGCGTCTGTTCCTCGGCTGGGCTAATCCAACGGTTAAGCGTCACTCTGTACTGAAAGTGCTGTTCGGTCGTAAGAATCTGGACTTCACGACTACAACCAACGGTGGCGAGCGTGCCATGGTTCCGGTTGGTCAGTATGAAAAAGTGATGCCTCTGGATGTTCTGGCGACTCAGCTGCTGCGTGCCATTGTGGTAGGCGACACTGAGCAGGCTCAGAAACTGGGCGCGCTGGAACTGGACGAAGAAGATTTGTCCCTGTGCTCTTATGTGTGCGCGGGCAAGTACGAGTACGGTCCGATCCTGCGTGACAACCTGACTCGTATTGAAGTGGAGGGCTGATCCGTCATGGCACTCAGAAAAATCCTTGACTCTCTCGAGCCCCACTTTACCAAAGGTGGTCAGTACGAGAAGTTTTACGCACTGTTTGAAGCGGCAGACTCTCTGTTCTACTCCGTTCCAAACAAAACTCACAACACTTCCCACGTTCGCGACGCAGTTGACCTGAAGCGTATGATGGGTATCGTCTGGTTCTGTGCCTTCCCTGCCATGTTCTTTGGTATGTGGAACATCGGTTACCAGGCGAACACTGCCATTGCCGGTGGTCTGGCTGCGCCATCTGACTGGCACGGCTGGATCATCAACCTGCTGGCGGGTCATAACCCGGCAAGCCTGTGGGACAACATGGTCTACGGTGCCGCGTACTTCCTGCCGGTTTACATTGTGACCTTTGCGGCCGGTGTATCTCTGGGAAATCCTGTTCGCGATCACCCGCAAGCACGAAGTCAACGAAGGTTTCTTCGTTACCTCTATCCTGTTTGCCCTGATCGTTCCACCTTCGATTCCTCTGTGGCAGGTAGCCCTGGGTATTTCCTTCGGTGTTGTCATCGGTAAGGAAGTATTCGGTGGTACCGGTAAGAACTTCCTGAACCCGGCCCTGACAGGTCGTGCGTTCCTGTTCTTTGCTTATCCGGCACAGATTTCCGGTGACCTGGTATGGACAGCCGTTGACGGTTTCTCCGGTGCGACAGCACTGAGCGTTGCCCAGCAGGGCGGTGTGGAAGCTCTGTCTCACATGATGACCTGGACTCAGGCATTCATCGGTACCATGCAGGGTTCCATGGGTGAAACCTCTACTCTGGCGATCTTCCTTGGTGGCGCGGTTCTGCTGTTTACCGGCATCGCTTCCTGGAGAATTGTGGCAGGTACCATGCTGGGCATGATCGCGACTGCGACCCTGTTCAACCTGATCGGTTCCGATACCAACGCCATGTTCGCTCTGCCGTGGTACTGGCACCTGGTACTGGGCGGCTTTGCCTTTGGTCTGATTTTCATGACCACTGACCCGGTTTCCGCGTCAATGACTAACACGGGTCGCTGGTTCTACGGTGCCCTGATCGGTGTCATGGTGATCCTGATTCGTACTGTTAACCCGGCTTATCCGGAAGGTATGATGCTGGCTATCCTGTTCGCCAACCTGTTTGCGCCGCTGATTGACCACTTTGTGGTTGAAGCCAACATCAAGCGTAGGGAGGCTCGTGCCTGATGGGTAACGATTCTATTAAAAAGACCCTGCTGGTCACCATCCTGCTGTCTCTGGCCTGCTCTATCGTGGTGTCATTTGCAGCGGTGTCCCTGAAGCCAATTCAGGATCAGAACGTCGTTCTGGACGTACAGCGTAACATTCTGAGCATTTCCGGTCTGGCGCAAAACGCCAAGTCACTGGATGCTGCAGAGGTTGAGAAACTGTACGCACAGGTGAGACCTGCTCTGGTTGACCTGAAAACCGGTAAATACGTTCAGGCTTCCGAAAAGGAAATTGCTGCTTACGATCAGCGTGCTGCGGCGAAAGATCCGGCTGAGTCCCGTGCTCTGAAAGGTTCTCAGGACATTGCCAGCATCAACCGTCAGGCCAATGTTGCCAAGGTTTACCTGATTGAGAAAGACGGTAAAACGGAAAGCATCATGCTGCCAGTACACGGCTATGGTCTGTGGTCTACCATGTACGGCTTCCTGGCCCTGGACATCAACGACCTGGACACTGTCGTAGGTTTTGGTTTCTACGATCAGGCGGAAACTCCGGGTCTGGGTGGTGAAGTTGACAACCCAACCTGGAAAGGTCGCTGGCCTGGCAAGAAGGTATACGACACCAAGGGTGACGTGGCTCTGCACGTAATCAAGGGCGCTGTTGATCCTTCCAACCCGAATGCGTCTGAGCAGATCGATGGTCTGGCAGGTGCAACCCTGACCGCGAATGGCGTGTCCAACCTGCTCCAGTTCTGGATGGGTGACCAGGGCTTCAAGCCATTCCTGACTAACCTGAAAGCGGGAGATGCGTAATGGCTGAGAAGGCTAAAGACATCCTGCTGGAACCGGTCGTAAAAAATAACCCGGTAACGCTGCAGATCCTTGGTATCTGTTCTGCGCTGGCGGTGACCACCAGCATGCAGGTGAGTCTGGTAATGGCGATTGCTGTAATCGCCGTATGTACCTGCTCTAACCTCGTGGTATCCCTGATCCGTAACCACATTCCTAACAGTATTCGAATCATCTGTCAGATGACCGTTATTGCTTCTCTGGTAATCGTGGTTGATCAGGTACTGAAAGCTTACGCTTACGACATCTCCAAGCAGCTGTCGGTATTCGTAGGTCTTATCATCACCAACTGTATCGTTATGGGTCGTGCGGAAGCCTTCGCCATGAAGAACGGTCCTCAACTGTCCGCTCTGGACGGTTTTGGTAACGGTCTGGGTTACGGTGCGGTTCTGCTGGTGGTTGCATTCTTCCGTGAGCTGTTCGGTGCGGGCAACCTGTTTGGTATTGAAATCATGCAGACCGTGAACAATGGTGGCTGGTACGTACCAAACGGTCTGATGCTGCTGGCGCCCAGTGCGTTCTTCCTGATCGGTCTGCTGATCTGGGCGATTCGTACTTACGATGCCAGGCAGATTGAAGAGCCTGAATTCAAGATGGCTCCTAATTCTAAGTTCAGCGAGGCGCACTAAACCGTGGAACATTTCATCTCACTTTTTGTGAAAGCAGTGTTCGTGGAAAACATGGCGCTGGCTTTCTTCCTGGGTATGTGTACCTTCCTGGCGGTGTCCAAGCAGGTTAAAACATCCCTGGGTCTGGGTGTAGCGGTAACCGCTGTACTGGCCATCACTGTACCGGTAAACAACCTGATCTATCAGAACGTGCTGCGCGAAGGCGCGCTGGTAGCAGGCGTTGACCTGAGCTTCCTGGGCCTGATCACTTACATCGGTGTGATCGCGGCCCTGGTACAGATCCTGGAAATGTTCCTGGATAAATATGTACCGGCTCTCTACAACGCCCTGGGTGTGTTCCTGCCGTTGATCACCGTAAACTGCGCGATCATGGGTGCTTCCCTGTTCATGGTACAGCGTGAGTACGATCTGGCTGAATCTGTTGTGTTCGGTCTGGGTTCTGGTGTGGGCTGGGCGCTGGCAATCGCTGCGCTGGCAGGTATCCGCGAAAAGCTGAAGTACAGCGACGTGCCTGCAGGTCTGCGTGGTCTGGGCATCACCTTCATCACTGTTGGTCTGATGTCCCTGGGCTTCCTGTCCTTCTCTGGCATTCAGCTGTAAGAGGATCGCGTAAGTTATGGATTTAAACATTATTTATGGCGTAGCCATTTTTACCGTGATCGTGCTGACGCTCGTAGCGGTAATTCTGGCAGCTCGCTCCAAGCTGGTAAGCACCGGTGATGTCACCATCGACATCAACGAAGACCCGGAAAAAGCAGTAACGACACCTGCCGGTGGCAAGCTGTTGACTACTCTGGCCGGCTCCGGTGTATTCCTGCCTTCCGCCTGTGGCGGTGGTGGTACCTGTGCGCAGTGTACCTGTAAGGTTCTGGACGGTGGCGGTGAAATGCTGCCAACCGAACGCGCTCACTTCACCAAGCGTGAAGAAAAGGAAGGCTGGCGTCTGGCGTGTCAGGTTGCTGTAAAACAGGACATGAAGATCGAAGTTGAAGAAGAGCTGTTCGGTGTTAAGAAGTGGGAGTGCGAGGTTGTTTCCAACGACAACCAGGCGACTTTCATTAAAGAGCTGGTTCTGAAGCTGCCTGAAGGCGAAGACGTTAACTTCCGCGCCGGTGGTTACGTTCAGCTGGAATGTCCTCCGCACGAAGTTCACTACAAGGACTTCGAGATTCAGGAAGAGTACCGTGGCGACTGGGACAAGTTCGACCAGTGGAAGTACACCTCCAAGGTAGACGAAACCACTATCCGTGCTTACTCTATGGCGAACTATCCGGAAGAGAAGGGTCTGTTGAAGTTCAACATCCGTATCGCTTCTCCACCTCCGGGTCAGGATCACCTGCCACCGGGCAAGATGTCCTCTTACGTCTTCAACCTGAAGCCAGGCGACAAGATGGCTGTATACGGACCATTCGGTGAGTTCTTTGCGAAGGACACCGACGCCGAAATGGTATTCGTTGGTGGTGGTGCGGGTATGGCGCCAATGCGCTCCCATATCTTCGATCAGCTGAAGCGTCTGTCTTCCAAGCGTAAGATCTCTTTCTGGTACGGTGCACGTTCCCTGCGTGAAGCGTTCTACGTAGAAGAGTTCGACAAACTGGCTGAAGAAAATGAAAACTTCACCTGGCATCTGGCGCTGTCCGATCCTCTGCCTGAGGACAACTGGACAGGCTACACCGGCTTCATTCATCAGGTACTGCTGGACAACTACCTGAGCAAGCATGAAGCACCTGAAGACTGCGAATTCTACATGTGTGGACCACCCATGATGAACCAGGCAGTCATCAAGATGCTGGAAGACCAGGGCGTTGAGCCTGAAAACATTCTGCTGGACGACTTTGGCGGTTAAGCTGAAGGCTTTGATGGTTTATCCATCCGTCTGACGACAGAAGATGTTTAGAAAATGCCGGGGGCTGCAAAGCTTCCGGCATTTTTTGTTATAAGACCTGCAAGCAACTGGAATTTGAAAAGCTTCATCACCATGAACTATGTTTCAGTAGTTCGGAGCTAGTCGGTTTTCCAGGATGTCTGCTTTAAACGACAATGATACCCAGTCAATCAGTCCTTTTGAATTCAAGGACCAACTGCTTAATATTGCTTCCTCTCATGCCGATCGCATGATGCTGAATGCCGGGCGAGGCAACCCCAATTTTCTTGCGATTGCACCCAGGCGGGCTTTTCTGCAACTGGGGGAATTTGCCCTGCAGGAAGCGGAGCGGTCTTACTCCTACCTGAACAGCGGTTTTGGGGGGTTGCCTGAAACGGATGGCATGTTGCAGCGTTTTGAGGTGTTTCGCCATAACCATGAAGACGCTGATGGCATGCGCTTTATTCAGGCGGCGCTGTCTCTGGTTAAGGATCAGCTGGGCATATTGCCTGAACAACTGCTGGCTGAGATGGTCAATGCCTCGCTGGGCTGTTATTACCCGCAGCCAATGGCGATGCTGCAATACTTTGAGCCGGTAGTAAAGGCTTACCTTCGGCAGGAGTTGTGCAACGGGTTGAAAGCCGGTGGTGATTTTCACCTGTTTGCTACCGAAGGTGGCACGGCCGCCATGAGCTATATTTTTCAGTCATTGCATGCCAACGGTTTGCTGTTAGCAGGCGACAAGATAGCACTGCTGACTCCGATTTTTACGCCCTATCTCGAGATTCCGGAACTGGCTGATTACCAGCTGCATATAGTTGAGCTGGAAGCAGACGAGGAAAATAATTGGCAGTTGTCGTGTGATGAACTCTGTAAACTGAATGATCCTGATATTAAGCTGCTCTGCCTTGTCAATCCCAGCAATCCACCCTCTGTTGCCCTGAGTCAGTCATCACTTCAGGAGATCACGCGCCTGATCCAGACTGTACGGCAGGACTTGTTGGTGGTGACGGATGATGTTTATGCAACCTTTGCAGACAGTTTTGTATCCTTGTTTGCCACCTGTCCGCGCAATACTCTGTGTGTTTACTCTTTTTCCAAGTTCTTTGGGGCAACAGGCTGGCGGTTGGGGGTGATTGCCCTGCATGAAGATACGGTTTATGACCAGTTGTTGCAGGATCAGGGCGGCAATGAAGCCAATGGGGGAGTAAACGCCCGCTACGCTTCTATATCTTCTGAACCGGCGAAGTTGTCGTTCCTTGAGCGACTGGTGGCGGACAGCCGTTCGGTGGCTTTGCATCACAGTGCAGGGCTGTCGGCGCCACAGCAATTGCAGATGACACTGTTTGCCCTGAGCAGCCTGATTGACAGTGAAGGCCACTATCAACGCGGTGCCAAGCGGCTGATTCGTTCCCGTTATCAAACCCTTTACCAGAATATCGGTTTTCCGGAGGAGCCGGAGGAATGCATTGTGGGTTATTACACACTGCTGGATCTGGAGCTGCTGGCCAGTCGGCTGCATGGTCAGGCTTTTGCCGACTGGTTTCTGGGACGTCACAGCTGTGCAGAGTTTCTTTTCCGACTGGCTGATGAAACGGGTATTGTACTGTTACCTGCTGCTGGTTTTGATGTGCGTGTCCCTGCGGTGCGGGTTTCGCTCGCCAATCTGACCATTGCTAATTATGCTGCTATTGGTCAGTTTGCCCGGCAGGTGCTGGATGAGTTTTTTCAGGAGTATTGTCAGGAGCGGGATCACTCTCTGAATTGTTGACTGTCGTATCGGGTAGCTCAGTTATGACAGAACATGTATCGACTGACTGGATAATCAGGTTTAATTGATTATCGTTGCCCTTACACATGAAACCTTGATAACCACAGACATGCTTTATACTCAGTGAGCAAATCTGAACGTTTGTTGATCAAGAGAGTGCTTGCCATTCGTTTTATTGTCATTGGAGCTGCTTATGGTCTGGGTTCAGCTGGTTGTCGTTCTGTTGTGTATTTATCTGGGTTCCCGTCTGGGTAGTATCGGTGTTGGTTTTGCTGGCGCCATTGGCGTTCTGATTCTCACGCTGGGTTTGGGTCTTGAGCCTGGTGCTATTCCTGTTGACGTTATCCTCATCATTATGACCGTTATTGGTGCTGTTGCTTCCATACAGGTCGCGGGCGGTTTGGACTGGCTGGTTAAAAGAGCAGAGATGATTCTGCGCAGCCAGCCCAGATACATCACCATTCTGGCACCAGCAGTCACTTATTTTATGACGTTGCTGGCTGGCACGGGGCATACTGCCTTTTCAACATTGCCGGTTATCGCTGAGGTGGCTAAAGAAAATGGTGTGCGCCCATCCCGACCATTAAGTATTGCGGTAATCGCCTCTCAGGTTGCGATTACCGCATCGCCGGTATCTGCTGCTATTGTTGTCTTCAGTGATTTTCTGGAACCCTACAATGTGGGCTATCTGGACTTACTGGCGATCTCTATTCCTACTTCTTTTCTGGCGGTTATGCTGACGGCCTGTGTCTGCAATTTTCTGGGCCTGGACCTTGAAAAAGACGATATCTATCAGGAGCGTCTGGCAGCGGGCCTGATCAGAAAGCGTCAGCATGATGAGCGGGCAACCCCGAAAGTCACAGCAGGTCTTTCAGTTCTTATTTTTGCGATCAGTATTCTGGCTGTGGTGATTTATGCAACAGTCATCAGTCCGACGGTTGGGCTGATTGAAAATCCGATTTTGTCCCGTGATTCAGCCATTATGCTGTTTATGATGTTTGCCGCCTGCATGATTGTCATACTGTGTAAGATTGATACCAACGATATTATTAAGGCTCAGACGTTCAGGTCCGGTATGAGTGCTGCAATGTGTGTACTGGGTGTTGCATGGCTGGGTAATACGTTTGTGGGGGCTCACATTGATAGTATTCAGGCGATGGCTGGTGATATTCTGGCTGGTTACCCGTGGCTACTGGCGGTGACTCTGTTCTTTGCTTCCATGCTGCTGTATTCACAGGCTGCTACAACCCGGGCGCTGATGCCTGCTGCCCTGGCTCTGGTTGATCCGGTAACTGCTATTGCCTCTTTCGCTGCGGTATCAGCCCTGTTTGTACTGCCGACCTACCCGACACTGCTGGCTGCGGTTGAGATGGATGAAACAGGCTCTACACGAATTGGCAAACTGGTGTTTAACCATCCGTTCTTCCTGCCGGGAACCCTGTGTATCACGCTGTGTGTGTCGTTTGGTTTTGTGCTTGCCCCGATAGTTATCTGACGATAGTTATCTGATTTTACTCCGGCCTGATAGCAGAAAGCCCCGGAAACCGGGGCTTTCGTGAGCCTGCTCAGCAGAAATGATTAAAGTGCTTTAATCGCTTCCATCTGTTCTTCCAGCTTGGATCGGGCATCAAGGGCGTCAGCCAGTTTGGCTTTCTCCTTCTCGACCACGGCAGCCGGTGCTTTGCCGATAAACTTCTCGTTATTCAGCTTACCTTCAAAGCGGGCGACTTCTTTAGCCAGCTTGTCAATTTCCTTGCTCAGGCGGGCAATTTCAGCGTCCTTGTCAATCAGGCCAGCCATGGGAACCAGCACTTCCATGGAGCCAACCAGGGCAGTCGTGGACATAGGTGCTGCTTCACCATCAGCCAAAAGACGAACGTCGTCCAGTTTGGCCATTGCCTGCAGGAAGGTGCGATTCTCTTCCAGACGACTTTCGTCGTCAGCAGAGGTGTTACGCAGGATCACGTTCAGCGGCTTGCTTGGGCCAATGTTCAGTTCAGCACGGATGTTGCGGATACCGACAATAAAGTCTTTCAGCCACTCAATGTCCTGCTCGGCTTTTTCGTCGATCTTGCTCTCGTCACACTCAGGGTAAGACTTCAGCATCAGGGTATCGCCTTCAACGCCCGCTTCTGCCTTGATGTTCTGCCAGATTTCTTCGGTGATAAATGGCATAAACGGATGGGCAAGACGCATCAGGGTTTCCAGAACACGTACAAGCGTACGACGAGTGCCTCTTTTTCTGGCTTCTGGTGCTTGTTCGTCCCACAGAACCGGTTTAGACAGCTCCAGATACCATGCACAGTACTCATTCCAGATGAAGTCATACAGATTCTGGGAAGCGTGATCCAGACGGAAGTCTGCCAGGTTCTTTTCGATCTGGGTTTCCAGACGTTGCAGTCTGGAGATGATCCAGCGGTCAGCCAGGGTCAGCTCAATGTCTCCACCGGTCGCTTCCGACGTCCTGTCTCCCGCGACACTGGTACTTCCCTGTACGGCTTTCTGACCACAGTCTTCACCCTTCGTGTTCATCTGCACGTAGCTGGCAGCGTTCCAGATCTTGTTACAGAAATTGCGGTAGCCTTCCAGGCGCTTCATATCCCAGTTGATATCACGGCCGGTGGATGCCAGCGAGTACAGGGTGTAACGCAGGGCATCGGTGCCGTGGGCGGAGATGCCGTCTTCGAAGGTTTTGCGGGTGCGCTTTTCAATCTTTTTCGCCAGCTGTGGCTGCATCATATTGCCGCAGCGTTTTTCAACCAGGCTTTCCAGATCAATACCGTCGATCATATCCAGCGGGTCCAGAACATTACCCTTGGACTTGGACATTTTGTCGCCGTTCTCGTCGCGGATCAGGCCAGTTACATAAACGTGCCTGAACGGAATGTGCGGGTTGCCGTCTTCGTCTTTCATAAAGTGCATGGTCATCATGATCATGCGCGCTACCCAGAAGAAGATAATGTCAAAACCTGTCACCAGTACATCGGTCGGGTGGAAGGTTTTCAGGCGGTCGGTCATTTCCGGCCAGCCCAGGGTGCCAAAGGTCCAAAGGGCAGAGGAGAACCAGGTATCGAGAACGTCGTTGTCCTGCTTCAGCTCGATGTCAGCAGCGATATTGTGCTTCTGGCGAACTTCTTCCTCGTTGCGGCCTACAAATACGTTACCTTCGTTGTCGTACCAGGCTGGAATGCGGTGACCCCACCACAGCTGGCGGGAAACACACCAGTCCTGAATGTCACGCATCCAGGCGAAGTACATGTTTTCGTACTGTTTTGGTACAAACTGGATACGTCCGTCTTCTACGGCTTCAATGGCAGGTTCTGCCAGAGGTGCGGCGCGCACGAACCACTGGTCGGTCAGCATTGGTTCGATGACCACGCCGGAACGGTCGCCGTAAGGTACCATCAGGTCGTGATCCTTGATCTCTTCCAGCAGACCGAGGTCGTCCATATCGGCAACAATGGCTTTACGGGCAGCAAAACGCTCCATGCCGTGATATTTTTCAGGAATGAATGTATTGATGCTGTCGCTTGCGGTGCCGTCGGTATTGAAGGTTTCTGCCGCGTCGCGGATGTCACCGTTCAGGGTCATGATGTTGATCATGGGCAGGTTGCAGCGCTTGCCGACTTCGTTATCGTTGAAGTCATGGGCCGGAGTGATTTTTACACAGCCGGTGCCTTTTTCCATGTCAGCGTGTTCGTCGGCAACGATGGGGATGCGACGGTTCACCAATGGCAGCAGGATATCTTTGCCAATCAGCGCCTTGTAGCGTTCGTCTGCCGGGTTAACGGCGACACCGGTATCGCCCAGCATGGTTTCCGGGCGGGTGGTGGCAACAACAATATGGTCTTTGCCTTCTGAGGTTTTCTCACCATCGGCCAGCGGGTAACGCAGGTGCCACATGTGGCCTTTAACGTCTTTGTTTTCCACTTCCAGATCGGAAATGGCGGTGTGCAGTTTCGGGTCCCAGTTGACCAGACGCTTGCCACGGTACAGGAGATCATCTTCGTACAAACGTACAAAAACTTCCTGAACCGCTTTATAGAAGCCCGGGTCCATGGTGAAGCGTTCGTTGTCCCAGTCTACGGACGCACCCAGACGACGCAGCTGGCGGGTAATGGTGCCGCCGGATTCTTCTTTCCATTCCCAGACTTTGTCCATAAAGGCTTCACGGCCGTAGTCGTGGCGGGTTTTACCTTCTTCAGCCTGGATTTTTCGCTCAACAACCATTTGCGTGGCAATACCTGCGTGGTCTGTACCCACCTGCCACAAGGTGTTACTGCCTTTCATGCGCTGATAACGAGTCAGGGCATCCATGATGGAGTCCTGGAACGCATGCCCCATGTGGAGGCTACCGGTCACGTTCGGCGGGGGGATCATGATGGTGTAAGGGTTGCCTTCACCGGAGGGAGCGAAATAACCTTTTTCCTCCCAGGTTTGATACCAGGTGCGCTCGATAGCGTGCGGATTGAACGTTTTTTCCATAACTACAGGATTCTTGCGGGTAGGGTAATAAGATAAACAGCGCATTATACATGCAAATGGTTGAGGTCTGTAAGGGTGTATTTCTGAGGCTGGCCGTCACATTGACTGATAGCCTGCAGAGGAAGGTTTTTTAAGGATATAAAGCTTAAGAGAGTTGGTTTTGTTGAGCTTTATTTTGGCAAGGTTTTGTTTGCTGTCACGTCTTATGATGTTCGGATTATCGTGGTTTGAAGGGTTTTGGACAAAATGTGAGACCATGAAAAAACGGTCATTCTGCTCAGCGACAAATAGATAATGATGATCACCTGAGGTCAGGTATATAACGCTACGGGTATCTAGCAACCCCCTGATCTGACGACAGATATTGCTAGGATCATTGATGTTCACGTGATCCAGTTCATAGCCAACAGACAACAGGATTGCATTTAGTGTGTTTTCATAGTCTTGTTCAGTGTCTGGTATTTCTGAAAATAAATCGAAAAAGGACATAAACGCATCATTTAAAAGGGTCAATATTGAGTTGTATGCCTGGCTGGTACTACTGATCTGCAAGTTTGACAGTCCAGCGATAATACCGAGAATGTCAGAGGATTGAGGGCTTTCGTTAACGCGTTGTGAAGAGGTTGCCTGCATTGAATGTCCTGCTCCTGTGAAGGCTGGTTGTTTAGGACGGTTTTTTCTATTTACGCAGCGTCCGTAAAGGCCTGAAGGTTCGTTTGTAGCAGGAGTGCCGTCAGTATTGAGAGCGATCAGGTCTGTGTCCACGGAGCCGGCGCACGAAGCCGTATTTATTGTCCCGGTTGTCATTCCGGAAGGGTTTTGAGTGGCATTCTGGCAAGGTGGTCTTTTACGGTCTGAATCGTACGATGACTCGTCTTCGCTGTCTGAACCATCCAGAGGCGGTGCTTCAAAGGAGCTTGGGTGATGTGTGTAGCTCAACCTTTGAGGATCCGGGCTGGAGTAACTCCTGAAACAGTCACATTGGTCCGTCTCTTTCTTGCATTTCTCACAGAGAGAGGCATAGGAAAAAAGCGAGATACAGCAAGCCGTAATAAAAATTATTGTCAGTCGCATATCTGCAATCGCCTCACAAAAACGGCAGTCTGGCTATGCACCTGCGGGTTGAGATTCCAGTTCTGTTTTATTGGCATTCTTTTATAGGCACTGCTTAACGGTGAGTTAGCCTCCTTCGAATCTGAACGAAAACTGGAGGCAGTGTTATTATTAAGCGTGCAGTCAAGTAGGTAACTTCAAAGACGTCAACTTTTTTATATGCGTAAAAGTCAGCGAATAAAACAAATCGACCAGTGCCTGTTGTTCAGCCCGGAGCAGGTGGCTTTTGGAAACTGTCATGCTTCGACACTGGTTATATTGCCTGACGGGAGCAAACTGGTTGCTTTTTTTGCAGGCAGTGGGGAGGGGAGCAGTGATACCACCATCTGGCTGGTACGGCAGCGGTCAGGTGTTTGGTGCAAGCCAGAACTGATTGTAAACAGACCGGGCGAACCCTGCTGGAATCCGGTGTTGCATTTTCACGACGGTGTTATCTGGTTGTTCTACAAGGTAGGGGCGGATCCACAGTGCTGGGTGACAGAAGTCATGCAGTCATTCGACCAGGGAAATAGCTGGTCTGCAGGGCAGCCGTTAATCTCTGGTACTAAAGCACCACGAGGTCCGGTAAAGAATAAAATACTGTGCCTGAATAATGGTGACTGGCTGGCTCCGAACTCTGTTGAGGCTGGTTGTCGCTGGGATGCCGGGGTTGATCGTTCTCAGGATCAGGGGGTTACATGGTCAGAAAGCGTTGTCCCGTTTACTCATCGACTTTCTGAAACTCATTTGCCTGAATGGGAGGGGCTGGTGGCGGGTGTTCTGTGGGAAAATGACACCAGCGCGTCGCTTCAGTGGGATGGGGTTATTCAACCTTCTTTATGGGAGTCGCAGCCCGGATGTGTCCACATGCTGATGAGAAGTACCCGGGATGTTCTTTTCCGAAGTGATTCAGCGGACGCTGGCCGCCAGTGGTGTGAGGCTTACCCAACGTCACTTCCCAACAACAACAGTGGTATTGATCTGGTGAAAGCTGGTGATACCCTTGTACTCGCCTATAACCCGGTGTCCGGTAACTGGGGGATTCGAACGCCTCTTTCTGTTACCTTATCGCAGGACAATGGCGAGGCCTGGTCTTCACCCTTTCATCTGGAAGTAGCCGCAGGCGAGTACTCGTATCCTGCTGTTGTTTATCAGGGTGGGTTGTTGCACATCAGCTATACATGGAACCGATGTTCTGTTGCCTACCGGTGTTTACAGCTGGTGGCTGAAGATCAAACCTGATCCGGAGCGGTAGGCTTCCAGCTCGTACTCATGTCGGTGAATCTATGGCTCCCACGGCGAAGTGGGAGGTTCAGACACAGGCTGGATTTCATCAAGCAGTTGTTCAAGATGACTGTTCAGCTCTTTACTCAGGCGGCTTTCAATACGAACCAACTCTTCATCAATCAGATTGCGAATCAGGCGACGGCCTTCAGTGCGGAGCTTATGGCGCAGTTCGGTGGTGCTGTCGTCATTGTTATCGTTACTGTTAATGTTGCCGGGGTCACCCAGGTTAATCACGGCTACGGTTTGTCGCCCTGACTCTGCCGGTGTTTGTCCGTCAATCACATCGGTCAGCAGAGGGATGTTCTCGCTGGCTTTTTCAAATGCGCTGTTTTTATCCAGCAAAACTTTGAGGCGTTCCAGTTCGTTTAACAGGTCGCTGGTTTTTTCAGTATTCAATGCTGACCTCCTGCAGCAATATCGTGCAGTTCAGGTTTAATACCGTCGTTTTTGTAATCACGAAATTTCTGTCTCAGGGCTTCTACAGGTCCCGGGCTCTTATCAACAATTTCGCAGGTACGGTGGAAATTTTTATAAAAATCAGGAATACCTGATGAGAGGTTGATCAGCAGAGCGCCCTCAATGTTGCCAGGGTCAGTATGTCCGAGAGTGATGGGGGCATTGCTCTCACCGTTTTTTATTTCAGAGTGAGTGATTTCATGGGGCAGAAAGCGCTCTTCCCGCCACTCCCATAGCAGGCGATCCATGGTTTCACACTGAATGGCATTGTCTGTATGAATGTGTACAGGCATGCCGGAACGCCACGCCTTGTCGGTCAGGCGACAGGCGAAGTCTCGTACAGCCCTGGTAGACTGTTGTTGCAGCAGGTAGAAGGTAACTCGAGGCATCGCCAGAGTGTAATCGGAAACGGGCAGGGAGGAAAGGTTGAAAGTATTCGGGCTTCCGGTATTGCTGCGATCAGGCTGAGTTGTTGTGGCAAGTTTGCCGCTGGCTCAGGTGACGGGAACCTTTGGCTGGGATGGTTTCTTTATTACCCTAAGTACCTGCGCATTGCTGATGCTGGTTGTTCTTTTGCCATTTCTTCGGTCAGAAAAAAAACTGTGCCTGAGTTACCCCGGGCACAGATATGGCTATTAGTAAGCCGTTATAGCTGATTCAGCAGATACTGAGCCAGCATCGGCACTGGCCGGCCACTGGCACCTTTGTCCTTGCCGGAAGACCAGGCAGTACCGGCAATATCCAGATGCGCCCAGGGATAGGCTTCTGTGAAGCGGGCCAGGAAGCAGGCAGCGGTGATAGTACCGCCGGGGCGACCACCAATATTCGCCATATCGGCAAAGTTGCTGTCCAGCTGGGCGTCGTACTCATCACCCATTGGCAGTTGCCAGGCTTTGTCGGCAGCGTCGTTTGAGGCGGTCAGAAGTTGCTCTGCCAGTTCATCGTTGTTGCTGAGCATACCTGTGGTGTGATGTCCCAGGGCTATCACGCAGGCACCAGTCAGGGTGGCTACATCGACAACGGCTTTGGGCTTGTATCGCTCTGCATAGGTGAGAGCGTCGCACAGTACCAGACGACCTTCTGCATCAGTATTAAGAATTTCGATGGTTTTGCCGGACATGGAGGTAACAATATCGCCAGGACGGGACGCAGTGCTGCTGGGCATATTTTCCGCAGCGGCAATCATGCCCACAATGTTCAGGGGCAGCTCTAATTGCACGATGGTGTTCATCACACCCAGTATGCTGGCAGCACCACACATATCGAACTTCATTTCGTCCATGGCGGCGCCGGGTTTCAGGGAGATGCCTCCGGTGTCAAACGTGATGCCTTTACCCAGCAGTACAATGGGTTTGTCGCCTTTCTTGCCGCCTTTGTAATCCATCAGGATCAGTTTGGATTCCTGGGCGGAACCGTTACCGACCGACAGCAGGGAGTTCATGCCGAGCTTTTTCATGTCGGTTTCGCCCAGGACTTTGGTCGTTAACCGGGTGTTGCCTTTTGCCAGCTCTTTGGCCTGATCCGCCAGGAAAGTTGGGTGGCAAACGTTGCCGGGCAGGTTGCCCAAGGTGCGGGCAACATTACGACCTGAGGCGATGGCTTTGCCCTGTTCAACCGCGTCTTTGGCGGGTTTGCTGCCTTTGCGGTCAGTGAGGATCGTGACTTTTTTCAGTGCAGCAGCCGGGGCAGGCTTACTCTTGAACTCATCGAAACGGTAAAATCCGTATTCAATGGCTTCAACCAGCTGGCGGACTTTCCAGAAGTGATCCCGGTCAGCCACCTCGATATCGTCTACACAGATCATTGCGTCTTTAATGGTGCCGGATTTCAGCTGTGCTGTGATGGCCTTGGCCACTTTCAGAAAGTCTTTTTCCTTGATGGCAGACTTGCCTTCGCCCGTGGCAACCAGTAGCAATTGTTCACAGGCAGCCTCGGGAACGACGGGCAGCAGAACCGTTTTACCGGCTTTATACGTCAGGTCTCCCCGTTTCAACACAGAGGAGAGCAAGCCGTTACTGACCTTGTCGATCGCTGAAGCAGAAGGCGATAAACCCGATTGATCGGTCGTAATGACCAGTAGCCCGGTTTTCTGTTTGGCCACTGCGCCGCTTTTTACAACAAATTCCATGAACGCTCCTGTTGGACGTAGATCCTGTCATGTTCGCTTCTGTTAACACTGAGCCTGACGGGCGATATCAGTATTTTATGCAGTCACATCTACACACTCAGGCTGTATTGATAGATAATGACCTGATGGAGTATTTGACCAGAGCACAGTTCGGATGTGAAATTTTTCAGTCGTCTGTCTTGAGTCCGGCAGACGGCTGAGCCCCGAACTGTTGAATAACTGCTCCGGAATGTAGTTTAAATGGTTACTGTTGTTTTGACGAACGCTTGTTTCGGAAAAAGTGCTTTGGAAAAGCGCTTCGGAAAAGCACTCATCAGAATGCTCGTCGAAAACAGTAACAGACCCTTATCAGCTATCGGAACTGTGAAAACCGATCATGCCTTCGATTATATTTCGATATTTGGCCAGAGAGATGCTGCAGGTCATGCTGGCAGTCACTGGCGTTGTTTTGCTCATTATCATGAGTGGGCGTTTTGTAAATTATCTGGCACAGGCCGCCAGCGGCTCTCTGAATGCCGACTTTCTGTTTGCGATCATGGGCTACCGGTTGCCCGAATTTCTGGTGATGATCATTCCACTGGGTTTATTTCTAGGCATTATATTGGCTTATGGTCGTTTATATGTAGAAAGTGAAATGACGATCCTGGGAGCGACCGGCATGAGCCAGGGTCAGCTGTTGCGCATGACCATGGTTCCGGCCCTGGGCGTGATGGTGGTGGTGGCTGTACTGAGCCTGTTTGTTGCCCCGAAAGGTATTCAGCAGGTAGAAATGCTGTTGACCAAACAGGACGCCATGACCGAGTTCGACACTCTGGCCCCCGGTCGTTTTCAACTGTTGGAAGGTGGTAACCGGGTGACGTATACAGAAGCCCTGAGCAGTGACCGCCAACAGATGCAGAAGGTGTTTATTGCCAGTCGTACTGACGACATCAGCAGTCCGGCCATGTCGCTGGTTCTGGCAGACAGTGGTCGTATATCAACCGTAGAAGAGCAGGGGCAGCGTTACCTGATCCTTAATGACGGTTTCCGTTATGATATGACCCCCGGTATGGGGAATGTTCGCATCATTGAATATGAAACCTACGGTTTGCGCATGGAAGAACGCACCATTAATGATGAAATCAGTCGTGAACAGGCACTGCCCACAGGCGAGCTGATGAAATCGGATGATACTCGCCTGATTGCTGAACTGCAGTGGCGCCTGTCTCTGCCCCTGCTGGTACCGATTATTGTTTTGCTGGCTGTGCCTTTGTCCCGGGTGAATCCTCGTCAGGGGCGATTTGTGAAATTACTCCCGGGTGTACTCTTGTATCTGTTTTATCTGGCACTGCTGATGTTTGCCCGCAGTGCGGTAGATGATCAGCGTATACCGGCGACGATAGGCGTCTGGTGGGTGCATGCAATCTATCTGGCCATTGGCCTGTTTATGGTGTCGCAGGAGGCGTTGCAATTGAAGCTGGGACGGAGTAATGCCAATGCGTAAGCTGGACCGTTACATTGCATGGAATGTACTGGCGGCCATGCTGGTGGTTCTTGTGGTTCTGGTCATGCTGGAATCACTGTTTTCATTTCTTGGGCAGCTGGACGATGTCCGGGCAAACTATGAGCCACTGGATGCCCTGATATATACCATTATGCTAATGCCGAAGAAGGTCTACGAGTTTATACCTGTATCAGCCATGATCGGTTGCCTGGCAGGGCTGGGCAGTCTGGCTTCCAACAGTGAGCTGGTGGTGATGCGGGCAGCAGGGGTGTCGCTCTGGCGCATGGTCTGGTCAGTGATGAAGCCGGCTCTGCTGATGGTTGTGGTGGGTACGCTTATTGGAGAATACGTGTCTCCGGTCAGTGAACAGATTGCAGAAACCCAGCGTCGTATTCTCAGGTCTTCTCAGGGCGTCTATTCCGGTGAGGGGGTCTGGCACCGGGAAGGCAATGAATACATGTATTTCAATGCTGTTGAGCCTAATGGTGTGCTCTATGGTGTCAGCCGCTACAAGTTTGACGAAGGCATGCGGTTGCAGGAAAGCTCATTTGCCAAACGCGCGATCTATCAGAAAGACCACTGGTTGCTGGAAGATGTGGTAACCAGTCGTTTTGATGGTGAGAAGTTTGTTGAAGAAAAGGCGACGATTCAGCCCTGGGATACCAGCCTGACCACGACCCTGTTGAAAGTGGTGGTCGTCAATCCGGATGCGCTTTCGATTTCAGGGCTGAAAACCTACACGAATTATCTGGAAGATCAGGGACTGGATTCGGGTGAGTATGACCTTGCGTTCTGGAAAAAGGCGCTGCAGCCCCTTTCAATCTTTTCCCTGGTACTGGTTGGAATATCGTTTGTCTTTGGTCCACTGCGTTCTGTGAGTATGGGGTTAAGAATTTTTTCCGGAGTGGTGACCGGAGTCATTTTCATGATTGTTCAAAGCCTGCTGGGGCCTTCAAGTCTGGTATTTGGTTTTCCGCCCATCCTGTCAGTACTGTTTCCAATCAGTATCTGTATTTTGATTGGTGCCATGCTTCTCAGGAAAGCAGCCTGACCGAAACGCTGTGCGGCGGTATCTCCAGATACCGCTGTCAGTAGACGAAGCTCAAAATAACTGTGGGTCGTTCAGCTTTATTATCCTGCATAGACACGCAGACCTTGCACTGGGTCAGAAACGATAACCCCTTTGGTGACGGTGTTGTTTTCCAGATAGTTGTCTGTTTCGGGTTTGTTCAACGGGTATGGGTACAGGTTGTAAGGCTTTCTTCATATCCTGTGGAACGGGAAGCAGCATTGCCGCCAGGGTGGCTCTGACTGAGCGAATGGCTTTTTGCAGCGAAGTGATCATGGCCTGTTCCTGAAAGTTATGGCACTCACTGAATGCCAGGTCATTGTTTCAGCGCTAAACGGTCATGCGCTTCGTTGATTGTAATCTATGTAAGTAAGAATACTAATATGTATTTCGGCATTTATCTTTTTGTTTTGTAATATTTAGTAATAAAACGCTGGTCCGGTGCTTTACAGGATCGTTTTATCTTTCTGAACAGGGACATGATATGTACCTGACCGTGAAGCATAATCCTGCCAGCTTTTTTTATTCCTGTCCCAGAGAACCCAGATCATACCAATACATCCTGCCAGTACTGACGGTATGGCCACAAGAAAGCGCACAATCGCCTGCTTCATGGATATTTTATTGCCGTTCTCATTAAGGATGTGTATACGCCAGGCCTGCATGCCTAATGTCTGGCCTTTACGGGTCCAGAAATAGCTGAAAAAGCAGAAAACAGTCAGAAACAGGGCTACGTAGAAGGCGGGGCTGCCCAGTGACTTGCCGCTGTCGGTCATTTGTTTAAGCTGGTCTGCGCCATAGAGCTTCATCAGGATGCCAAGGTTAAGAAAGCCAACCAGAAAACACAGTGAGATGACCAGAAAAGTGTCATATAACATCGCTGCCAGCCGTCGCCACAGCGGGGCAGGCTTCATGGTTATCTGTTGCTTCTGCATGTGTACTCCTGTATTCAACACGCACTATTTATAGTCAGCCAGTTATCGTCAGCCAGTTATAGTCAGCCAGACCTAGTCGCCAGTTGTATTGTGAATCAGGTTTATGATTTTGAACAGACATTCAAATCAATTATTGGTTTAAAAACAGATTTGACGGCGGAAAAGTGCTGGCACACCGCTTTTTCTGTCAGTTTCGGACAAGAGGTTGATGCAACAGAACCAGAGGATACCAAGGCTGAGCTCGATTTATCCGGGGAGGAACGGACTGTTAAACAGGTACTGACGTTTACAAACATAAGGATATTGCTACATCAATATGTAAAATTCCACACTTGCAGCAAATTCTTATATCCCTAAAGTACCGCTCTCAAACTGACTGCATTGTAATAAAACCGTCAAAAATGACTTTTGCAATGTAAAGTACCCTCCGGGTCGATCCGGGCGGGTAACGTTAACTTGAGAAATCCGGGATTTCTATGCAAGCAACGAGTGCTTCTGTCGAGAACAGAGCCGTAACGAACTCTTTCCTGCCCTGGCTGGCTGTACTGGGTCTGGTATACACCCTGCTGGTAGCCGTAGGTTTGATTGGAGATGGCTTCAAGTGGGCTGCAGGGGGCGAAGACGGTGCGGCTGCACTGTTTGAGTTTGCAACCAATCCATTTATGGGGCTGATTGTTGGTACCATGGCAACCGCTATGGTGCAGTCTTCCAGTACCGTGACCTCTATTACAGTCGGCCTGGTTGCTGCAGGTCTGCCGGTAAGCACCGCTATTCCGATGATTATGGGTATCAATATTGGTACCACCATGACCTCGACCCTGGTGAGCCTGGGTAGTATGGGTAAGCGAAATGTGTTCCGTCGCTCCTTCTCTGCTGCGACAGCGCATGGTTTCTTTAACCTGTTTGCGGTTGTTCTGTTCCTGCCTCTTGAGATGGCCACTGGCTTTCTGGCGAAATCCTCGGATTATCTGACGGATCTGCTGTATGGCGGCTCCAGCACGAACATGGGTGGTTTTGACTTTATCAAGCCGCTGATTAAACCCGTTACAAACGCTTTTTCTAATGTGGCTGAAAGTGTACTGCCCGGAATGTCTGGCGGTATTGTGCTGGCACTTATCGGACTTGCACTGACGTTTATGTCCATCAGCCTGTTGGGCAAGATTCTCAAGCAGCAGATGGTAGGCCGTGCCAAAGATCTGATGCATAAAGCCATTGGCAGTGGCTCTGTTGGCAGTATTGCTTCCGGTGGGCTGATTACCTTCCTGGTTCAGTCTTCCTCTACCACCACCAGTCTGGTAATTCCTCTGGTTGGTAGTGGAGTGTTCCGGCTGAAGGATATTTATCCGTTCACACTCGGTGCCAACATCGGTACCTGCATTACCGCCCTGCTGGCTGCGTTTTCCCTGAGTGGTCCTATGGCGGCTGCCGGTCTGCAGATTGCACTGGTTCACCTGCTGTTTAACGTATCCGGTGTATTGCTGATTTATGGTGTACCAGCACTGCGTGGTATTCCTTACCATGCTGCCCGTCGTTTTGCACAAATTGCCAGCCGTCGCAAATCCGTTGTCTTTGGTTATGTGTTTGGTGTCTTCTTTATCGTACCGGGTCTGTTGATTCTGCTGACCAGCTGATTAACAACTGTCCACTTTATCAAGCAGACAGGGTTTCCTGTCTGCGCTGTCTGAAAACGTCACACGACGTTGGGAATGCCCTATGAGTGATCTGAAACAGTACAAAAAGCAGAGAAAGAAACTTAAGCAGGAAATCAAGGCAACCGAGGCACACCTGGCACGACTGAAGCAGGAGCTGCGAACCCTGAGAGAAGGGCAGCAGCACCAGGTCATTGAAGAAGATCTGGATCAGTTGATGGAGAGACCATCACTGTTTAAAAACCTGATGAAGCTTTTTGATAAACAGCCGTGAGCGTTTATTAAAAGCCATGAGCGAATAAATAATAGTGTTTTTCAGGCAGCAGACAGCTGCCTTTTTTGTATCCCGGTATTTTCTTTGTCTATTCTTTGCAGAACTGATTTACAGGGTGTCTTAGCATGTTCGACACAAAAAATTTTGCAGAGACTTATTCTCAGAGTAAAGAGCATCACCCGTTCCGAACGGATATGGAGCGTTACTCGATATTGAGCTGGCTTGAGCCGGTGGAAGGTAAACGGGTTCTGGATCTTGCCTGTGGGGCAGGTAATTACAGCCGGATGTTCTGTCGGCTCGGTGCAAAGGAGGTGACGGGGGTTGATTCGTCTGTGGAGATGATCAATTCTGCTATGAGTCACACACCGGAAATAATGCCTGTCGCCTACCACACCCTGTCTGCTGAAGATTATGCCAGCGATATTCCTTATGATCTGGTGTTTCATGCCTACCTGTTGAACTGCGCCTCTTCACCAGAAAAACTGTATGAGCTTTGTCGTGTACTGTATCGGAATCTTGGCACTGGAGGTCAGATGCTGGGAATTATGGGGATGCTGGGACACTACCCTTCAGGAAGAAGAAACCCCAGTGGCTGCTATGCGGCCTATCAGGGGGGGCTGTCCGAGGGCGACGGCTATACGATTTTTTTTCCGGGTCAGCAGAAGGCGGTTAATCATTACTGGCGTCGCAGTACCTGCCATTCTGCTCTGGTAGAAGCGGGGTTCTCGGATATTTGCTGGTACCTGCCTTCAGACAACCGCAGTCATCAGATGTCGGCTGATGACTGGGTTGAGCTTGAAAATAACCCTGTTTTTATTGGTGTCAGCGCAACCCGATAGCGTCACTCTTAAGTCCGAAAGGCTTCTGGTTTATGTAAAGTGATTGCCCTGTCGTAGCAGTCCAGCGAGCATTCGCCACACCCTGTACACAGGGTTTCATCTATCTGCACCCGCTGGTCTTCAATGCGGATTGCATCTTTTTCACAGGCATCCATGCAAAAGTCACAAGGCTGGTTCAGGGTGAGCTGGCAGTGACCGCTGACTCTGGCTACTGCCTGTATACGACGACCATCTTCTTTATCCAGAGCGCCCGTTGGACATTGGTCAACGCACTGGCTGCAGAAAGTACAGCGACCGTAATCCAGCGAGAGAACAGGCAATCCCTCTAACACGGGATGGCTTTCCTCTGACCGACGAATCACCCGTTGTGGGCAGGTGTCGATACACTGGTTACATCGATTGCACAGTGCCAGAAATGTCTGGTTATCCTGCGCCCAGGGGGCGCGCGGATAGATCGACTCAGGCAGTTCAACCGGTTTAGGCTTTACCAGTCGGCGGAACAATGCCCGACGGTTGGGGGAGGCCAGTTCTTCTGGATTATTCATCGATACAGTCTGACAATCCGGCATTCAGCTTCTGTCAGGGCGGCCAGTTGCTCAAGGCTGCCTTTTACCAGCTGGCTGATGCCACGGTACACATCGGTTTGTGCATTGTCGTACAGTACTTCCAGAAAGCGGGGAGCCCAGGTCAGTACATGTTCACTTAAGAAATCTTTTAACACGGCACGCTGGGTGTCCAGGCAGGCGCTGTCAGGTTCTGTTTCTACCATTTTGGCCAGACGGTCAGCCATAAAGGCAAACATCAGTCCCAGGTGGTCTTCCGGTTCCCGTGTGCCCGTGTCTATTTCAACGCCGCAGTCCCGGTAAAACTGTTTAACCGCAAGGGTAGGTTCGCCACACAGAGTCTGTTCTTCGGTCAGATAGACAGAAGCCCATGGGGCTGCTTTAAGTTCTCCCGGACCCACAAACAGCTCTGCATAATCGGCCTGAATAGTACGAATGGCTTCCGGAGCTGACGACTGCAGACCTCTGGCAATCAGTGCCAGTCCATCGTTTACATCATCAAGGGCATCGCTGTCCTGCCCTTGATCGGCAAGCTGTTTCAACTGCTCCAGAAACTCAACGTCAGGTGTCTGATGCAGGCACTGGTAAATCAGCTGACAGGAAAACTGGAAGTCCGCCAGAATCATCCGGGCTTCGTTGGTCATGGTTATTTCTCGTTAATCAAAGTGTTAAGTGACAGGTTCTGCTGAAAATAACGTCTGGGTGTTAACCCTGTCGCCTTTTTAAAACGGTCGATAAATGCGCTTTCGCTGTTGAACCCCACCTGATGGGCCGTTGCCGATATGGATTCGCCAGCCGCCAGATGCTCAATGGCAGCCAGTAACCGTATTCTCAGGCGCCAGTCCCGATAGGTCATGTTGATGTCGTCATTAAAGCGTCGTGCCAGTGTACGGCTGCTGGTTCCCAGTGCTTTCGCCCATTCTTCAAGACTTTTCTGATCATCCGGACAGACCAGAAGATGCTGCTCCATCTGTAAAAGAAACGGATCTTTCGGTTTTGGCAGGTGGATCTCGTTTGCGGGTGACAGGTCTATCTGTTCCAGAATAACGCTCATCAGTCGTCCATCGGGACCTGCATAGTCGTAACCTTTGGGAAGATCCGGCGCATGACGCAACATTTCCCGAAGCATTGGGGAAATGTGTACCAGTCCGCAGGACTTTGCCTTGTTAGGCAGGGCGCACTGGGTCAGGAACAGGCTGCGCATTTCGACAGTACCTCGCATTTTTACCGCATGCCGGATTCCGGCGGGTATAAACAGGGCGTTATCCGGACTGACAACGTGTACGGAGGTGTCTGTTAATACGGTGATAACACCGGTTGACGGATAAAGCAGCTGGTTCCTGCCATGGCTGTGCCAGTTAAGCTGATAACGGCTGGGATAATCCCATTTCAGGGCAACGACGTCTCTTGGGACTTTTCCGATAAAGGCTTCGCGTTCAAGATGTTGCTCCGGGGGAAGATTATCGGGGAGTGTCTGAATATTGATAGTTTCTGGCGCATTGGTCGCTATTTTTTCAGGGCTCATGGTTTTTACACTCAACGATGCAATGGCTTGCAGAGATGTCACGTTCTTTTTTACTAAAAGGCACCGCTGATAAAAATAAAATCCGTACTAATACCAGCGCTACTTATCCATGAGGTTGATTGCTGATGTGATGGAGTGACCAAACCATGAAGCAGGGAATATCCACCGGATCAGCAGACTGAATTGTGCCTGATGCTTTATTCCTCAGCCGCCAATCTGTGCCAGAGTAGCGGTGCCACCGGTATAGCCATCCTGCAGAAAATGTTTATCCTGCTTCAGTTGCAGAAAGTCCTGAATGCGGTTAATCAGTTCCGGCTGCTGCTGATCGTTTTGCAACAGGTCTCTCAGGTCGTAGCCCTGATCGCCGAACAGGCACAGCTGCAGTTTACCCAGGCTGGTTACCCGCAGGCGGTTGCAGTCGTCACAGAAATCCGGTGAGTAAGGGGTAATGAGGCCGATTCGGCCACGGTATTCCGGGTGGTAATACTCCTGAGCCGGACCTGCCGATTTATGTCGGGCTACCCTGATCCAGCCACTTTCGAGCAGTTGATCCCGAACGGTATTGCCAGGCAGGTGTTGCTGGTTAAAAAAGTCCTGGTTATCGCCGGTTTGCATCAGCTCAATAAAGCGCAGGGTGATGGGCTGGTCTTTAATCCAGTTCAGGAAATCCGGCAGCTGGTCGGCATTGTGGTCACGCATCAGTACGGCGTTGATTTTGAAGCCGGTCATGCCCAGCTTAAAACCTCTGTCGATCCCGTCCAGGATTTCCTGCAGACGGTTGTGACCGGTAATGGTCTGGAAGCCACGGGCGTCCAGGCTGTCAACGCTGACGTTAATGGCATCCACCCCGGCTTCCAGCCAGGACTCAATTCGCTCATCCATTTTGTAGCCATTGGTGGTCATGGCGACAGTCTGAATACCGGGAATCTGTTTAATCGTGGACACAATATTGTTAAATTCACGACGAAGGGTCGGCTCTCCGCCCGTAATGCGCACTTTTTCCACACCCAGCCGGGCGAAAGCACTAATTAATCGTCGTATTTCGTTTACAGTCAGGGATTGCTTATGATGGTGCTCTGAGCACCCATCAGGCAAACAGTAGTTGCAGCGAAAATTACACAGGTCTGTAATTGAGAGTCTTAGGTAGGGGAAGGTCCGCCCCTGATTGTCTTGCAAACGTAGCATCAAACACCTTTCCAAATGCGGGAGGCACTGACATTTCTGTCAGAACCCTGGTAGCAGCGCACACATTATTCTGCTACGGCTTCAGAACCATGCCATGGGTTTAGGTACTGAAGCTCGGCGCTCGTAAAAATTCAAATTGTTAGGGGCTATCCTAACGATCTGTAAAAGTAATTGCTATATGAAAACGCTGCTTTGTGAAAAAATGTTTGTCATGCTGTTCGAGTTTTATTGATTTTGTTTATTATGCAAGCTGTAAAGTGTCAAACACCTCTTATCGGATTTGCGGCCTACAGTGGCACGGGTAAAACCACACTGCTGGAAAAGCTGCTGCCTATTCTGGTGGAACGAAAGCTCAGGGTGGGAATGGTAAAAGCATCGCACCATACTATTGAGCCGGACAAACCGGGCAAGGACAGTTATCGGCTGCGTCATGCCGGCGCCCTGCAACTGGTGCTGAGTACGCCGCAGCGATCCATCTGTTATACCGAACGGGATCCGGACGTTTCCCGCACGCTTGCGGAGCAGCTTCGTCTGCTGGACCTGGATAACCTGGATCTGGTGGTGGTAGAAGGTTTTCGCGATGAGCCTTTTGCCAAGATCGAACTGCACCGACCGGTTCTCAACAAACCGCTTCTGTATCCGGACGACCCTAATATTATTGCGATCGCCCGTGACGATTCAGGTTATCAGCCGGGGCGTTCCATGCCTGTTCTGGATATCAACCACCCTGAACAGATTGCAGACTTTATTTTTGCCACCTTTTTTCAACATTGTTAAAGGAAATTTTACATGACTGATTGCTGTTCAACCCCTGAACTGATGCCTTTGGAACAGGGACTGGAAAAACTCCGGCAGGAAATTACCCCGGTGGCCGGGGTTGAACAGGTTGCTCTGGAGGATGCTCTGGACAGGGTTCTGGCAGAAAATGTTATTTCACCCGTCAATGTCCCTTCTCACAATAATTCAGCCATGGACGGTTATGCCCTGCGGCTGAAAGATCTGGAGAGTACCGATACCCTGCCACTGGCCGGTCAGTCACTGGCGGGTCATCCTTTTGCCGGCGAGATACCTGCCGGGCAGTGTATCCGGATTATGACCGGTGCCAGCGTACCGGACAGTGCTGACACTGTGATTATGCAGGAGCAGGTGAATGTTACGGATGACGGTGTTCAGTTTCTGAACAAGCCTGAAGCAACCGGCAATAATATTCGCCTGGCTGGTGAGGATATTCCGGAAGGTTGCGAGGTGTTTACAGCGGGGCATAAAGTCAGGGCGCAGGATCTGGGCTTGCTGGCTTCGCTGGGTGTTCCTGAAGTAAAAGTCTTTCGTCGTGTCAAGGTGGCACTGTTCTCCACAGGGGATGAGCTGAAACTGCCGGGACAGTCTCTGGGATTGGGCGATATTTACGACAGCAATCGTTTCGCACTGAAAGCCATGCTAAACCGACTTGGGGTTGAGGTTATTGACCTGGGGTTGGTTGCTGATGATCCGGAAGCCTTGCGTCAGGCTTTTTCAGAAGCGGACCGGCAGGCGGATGTCGTAATCACTTCGGGGGGCGTTTCCGTGGGCGACGCGGATTTTGTCAAAGATATTCTGCAGGAAATGGGTGAAATGTCGTTCTGGAAACTGGCGATCAAGCCCGGTAAGCCTTTTGCTTTTGGACGATTGCCGGGCAGCTGGTTTGTTGGTTTGCCGGGCAATCCGGTTTCTGCCACGGTAACGTTTCAACAGCTGGCAACGCCTGCCCTTCTGCATTTGATGGGCGCCCGGTCTGTTGAGCCGCAAACCATTCAGGCAGTGTGCAAAACACCGCTGAAGAAGAGACCGGGGCGGAGGGAGTTTCAGCGCGGTATTCTGTCAACCAGTGGCAGTGGACAGATGGAAGTGGTAACAACGGGCAGTCAGGGATCGGGAGTGATGCGTTCAATGAGCCTGGCCAACTGCTATATCGTTCTGCCTGAGCAGCAGGGGGATGTGGCAGAGGGTGAGCAGGTAACGGTTCAGTTGTTCAATCAGCTATTGATGAACTGATACACCCATTAAGTTGAAATGTCGCCGTCTTCTGTACAGGCGGCTACAAATCCGAATCATTCGCATCTGTCTCTGCATCAGGGACAGGCTTTATTCTGCAAGTGGATGTCGCATCTGTATTGGTAAGTGGTCGCATAGTCAGTGTGTCTGATATCTGCTAGCACAAAAAATAGTCAAAAATAATTGATTCAAATCAATCCCCTCTTCCAAAACTTGCCGGTAATATCCACGCTGCCTGAATCCTGACTCGCAAGCTCCCGCGGCATGTACTTAATCAACAAAAAACATCACCTTTAAGGAGTTTGTCACTCAGGTCAAACCAAGCTGACCGGAACACTCAATGAAAAACTGGCTTGATAAAACAATCCTGTCGCCTATGAAACGGCGAAACTTTATGAAGTGGGGCTCTCTGGTAGGAGGAGCTGCTGTAGCCAGCGCAGGACTGCCATTAAAGTCTGTTGCCAAAACCGCTTCTGCTGACACAAAAAAAACTGAAACCAAAACCACATGGTCCGCCTGCATGGTGAACTGTGGCAGCCGTTGTGCTCTGCGGGTTCATACCACTGATGGTGTGATTACCCAGGTTGAGTCCGATAACCGTGGCGATGATAAAACCTTTGGACAGCACCAGATTCGTGCCTGTCTGCGAGGCCGGTCCATCAAGCACCGCGTTTATAATCCTGATCGCCTGAAATACCCGATGAAACGTATCGGTGAGCGTGGGGAAGGCCGTTTTGAGCGCATCAGCTGGGATGAGGCACTGGATCTGCTGGCTGACAAAATGAAGCATATCATTGACGCTTATGGCAATGATTCCATTTTTTTCACTTATGGTACCGGAACCCAGGGCTATCGTACTGACGGTCAGCATGCCCTGCATCGCCTGATGAATATGCTGGGTGGATACCTGAATTATTATGGTAACTACAGCTGGGGACAGATTCAGTTTGCCCTGCCATTCACTTATGGTGATATTAAAGCAGCTGCCAATGGTAGTTACACCTCGGAAATTGAAAAAGCTGAACTGCTGGTGATGTTCGGCTACAACCCGGCTGAAACCCGCATGAGTGGTGGCGGTGAGATATACGAACACAGTCTTGCAGTACGCAAGAGAGGGGTTCGTACCATCATTATTGATCCTCGCTACACCGATACCATGCTGGGCAAGGAAGATGAATGGATTCCTATTCGCCCGGGAACGGATGCGGCACTGGTTGAAGGTATTGCCCATGTGCTGATTACTGAGAAGCTGGTGGATCAGGCATTTCTGGATCAGTACTGTCAGGGGTATGATGCAAAGACACTGCCAGACAGTGCGCCAGAAAATGGTCACTATAAAGCTCATATCCTCGGACAGGGGCCGGACGGTATTGAAAAAACGCCGGAGTGGGCTTCCCGCCTGACCAGTATTCCCGCCCAAAAGATTATTCAGCTGGCTCGTGAAATCGGTTCTGCCAAACCTGCTTACATTGTTCAGGGTACGGGTATCCAGCGTCAGGCTAATGGTGAGCAGACATCCCGGTCTATTGTAATGCTGCCAATTCTGACGGGTAATATTGGTCTGCCAGGAACGCATACCGGAGATATGCCAGCGAATTATGGTTATCCGGTGCCCGTGCTGCCAACCGGAACGAACCCGGTAAAAGCATCCATTCCTTTCTTTGGCTGGACCGACGCCATTGTCCGTGCTCATGAAATGACCAACAAAACAGACGGTATTCAGGGTGTTGAACGACTGGAGACGCCGATCAAAATGCTGATCAGCTATGCCGGTAATATGTTGATCAACCAGCATTCTGACATTAATCGCACGAAAGAAATTCTGCGTGATGACAGTCTGTGTGAACTCACCGTTGTCATTGATAACCACATGACGCCGAGCGCCCGGTTTGCTGATCTGCTGTTGCCAGACGTTACTACTCTGGAAAATACGGAAGTCAGCTCCGATGGTTATGCTTCCGGTTCTGTTGGTGCTGTTGTACCACTGGTACCTGCTATCAAGCCGATGTATGAGTGCCGAAGTGCCTACGACATGTGTGCCGGACTGGCGGAACGTTTTGGTATTCGTGAGCAGTTTACGGAAGGTCGTACTCACGAGGAGTGGGTTGAGCATCTGTATGCCGGAGCCCGGGCCAAAGATTCCAAGTTACCGTCTCTGGAACAGCTGAGAAAAGACGGCCCTTATACGGTACTGGCCCCGGAAGACGGACGGGTTGCGCTACAGGATTTCCGCGATGATCCGGTGAAACACGCGCTGGGAACGCCTTCAGGAAAAATCGAAATTTACTCCACCAAACTGGAGAAGATTGCGAAAGAGTGGACTCTGCCTGAAGGGGATGTCATCACGCCTCTGCCGCAATATGTGACCACCTGGGAAAGCCATCTGGACCCCCTGACCGAGAAATACCCTTTGCAGCTGGTGGGCTTCCATACCAAGGGACGGGTTCACTCGACTTATCACAACATTCCTGAACTTCGTGAAGCCGTGATGGATGGTGTCTGGATGAATCCGGTTGATGCCAAGGCTCGTGGCATCAAGAGCGGTGACCAGGTACGTATCTGGAATGACCGCGGTGAAACCCGGGTGCTGGCCAAGGTGACTCCACGGATTATGCCCGGAGTAATGGCTCTGGGAGAAGGTGCCTGGTACAAGCCGGATCGCAAAGGTGTTGACCATGGGGGTTCTTTCAACGTTTTGACAACCCAGCGACCAACGCCTTTGTCTAAGGGTAACCCGCAACACACCAATCTGGTTGAAATCGCCAAGGTCTGAGGAGTACTGGATAAATGGCTCAAATGGGATTCTATGTCGATACCAGTAAGTGTACCGGCTGTAAAACCTGTCAACTGTCTTGTAAAGACAAAAATACCCTGCCAGTGGGCGTAAACTGGCGTCGTGTTTATGAATACGCTGGTGGCGACTGGGTTCAGCACGAAGACGGCACATTCAGCAACGATGTGTTTGCCTACTATGTGTCTGTCAGCTGTAACCACTGCGCCCAGCCTGCCTGTGCCAAAGCCTGCCCGACCGGTGCCATGCACAAGCGGGAAGAAGACGGTCTGGTGGTGGTCAACGACCAGGTATGCGTCGGCTGTCGTTACTGTGAAATGGCCTGTCCATACGGTGCGCCACAGTTTAATCCGGAAAAGAAAGTCATGAGCAAGTGCGATGGCTGCTACGAGCGTGTCGCTCAGGGTGAACAGCCGGTGTGTGTCGAGTCCTGCCCGCTGCGCGCGCTGGAGTTCGGCCCGATTGACGAGCTGCGTGCCAGATACGGAAGTCGTGCCGATGTGGCACCTCTGCCTGATCCGAAGCTGACCGATCCGTCGCTGATTATTGGCACCTGCCGTAATACCCGCCTGACCGGTGACACCACAGGCAAAATTGAGAATCCACAGGAGGTGTGATCATGAGCCAGTTGTCCCTGGTTTTCTTTACGGTTCTGGCACAAAGTGCTGTTGGCCTGTTTATCTCCCTCGGGCTGGTGGAAATGCTCGCCAGACCGAATGAACAGGTCATGACCCGATCATTTATGGCAGTGTTTGTACTGCTGGCCATTGGTGCAATAGCATCTGTGACTCATCTGTCGCAACCGCTGCGCATGTTTAACGTGATGTTCGGTGTGGCTCATGCTTCACCATTGAGCCTGGAAATTGTCGCGCTGAGTCTGTTTGGTGGTGCGGGTGTCGTTTATACCGCGATGCGCCTGTTTGGTATCGCACCGGGATTACAGAAGCTGGTGTTGCCTGTTGCCATGGTACTGGGCATCGTTCTGATCCTTGCGATTGCCAAAGTGTACACACTGGCGACGGTACCAACCTGGAACAGTAACTGGACTACCTTCCAGTTCCTGATGACGGCAGCTGTCGTTGGCCCTCTGGCAGCGGCTGCGTTGCTGCGTTTCCAGTCGGTTGATCTGGGCGCTGTTCAGGTTCTGGCTGATAAAGCGCTGGCGACCACCGTATTGATGACAATGGCCATCAGCCTGGTCGGCTATGTAGGTTACCTGTTCTGGCTGGGACAGTTGCCGGTTGCCGTTAATCCTCTGGCGATGCTGAGCTATGGTCAGATGCTGGCGATGGTTCGTATGGTGCTGCTGGTGGGAGGTGTGCTGATGTTCGCGGTTTCTGCCATGCGTGGTGGCAGCTGTGGCTATCAGGCAGCAACCAGCTTTGTCATGGTGCTGGTGTCTGAATTTATGGGCCGCGCCTTCTTCTACGATATCTACTTGAGTGCCGGTTCCGGCATGTAAGCGATAGCGTTTGACAGCCCTGAGCCAGTCGATGATTGCTGGCTCAGGGTTTGTCACTATTATTGTCGCTTTCCTGAGACTATTGCCGTTTTTTCGGAGTCGGTTCCTGCGAGGCTCCGGGTTGTGCTTCAGGCGGCAACTCTTCAGCAGACGCTGCGCTGGCAGAGCTAGACTGTTGAGAGCATGAAGGCAGGCGTTTGTTATCTATCAGCTGTTTTGAAGACTCCAGTTTGTCGTTCAGAGGTTTCAGGTACTGATTCAGCTGATCAGCGACGCTTTCAAGGGATTTTACATTCTGCTGAATGTTGTGCTGATCGTTAACGACCTTCCTGCCACGCCTGCCTCCTTTATTTTTGTTTTTTTAGTAGCCTGCCTCTTTCGTCATAGATAATCTGAGCGTTAGTGCAGCAGGCTGCAACCTTATTCATATTGGAGGTTAATACCTGTATTCCAGTGTGAAGCTGATCCAGAGCCTGCAGAAATTCCGGCTCCAGATCGTTTTCTGTGGTGATGGCTTCAACTGCCCGGGTAAATGATTCGGTCATGCTTTCAATTAACGGAAATGATGCCTGTGATGCAGAGAGCTCTTCTATCGCTTTAGCAAACTTGTCCAGCATCTCTCTGGCTGGCAGCTGGTTTGCAGAGGAATCCGAACGGGCTTGCCTTATTGATGTTCCGTAATTATAAACAGTACACACGTTTTCACAGTTTTTGTGTACCTGCCTGGTCAATACCACCCTGACCAGATCTGCGTAACAAAAACAGGCCTGCGCTTTATGTATTTTACTGGTCTCCGGGTTGTTGATTAATGGAGAGAGGATCTCTGATATTTCATCAAGCGACTTTTTATTGGTAAAGGCTTCTAACGCTTCTTTAATAGCCGGAGGAAACGATTGTTCAGTACTTGGTGCCGGGACTTGCATTGTTGCGGCTTGCGGTTGAGCCTGTTCCTGATGCGACAGTCTTCCTTCTCTTTGAGCGCCTTTAACTCTTTTTTTTCGGTCAGCCGCTAATTTCTCAGCTTTCTGTCGGGCTTCGTGCGCTTCTTTTTGTTCATCAAGAACCAGTCTGAGCCTGGTGCTGTTAAGAGTCAGCATAATAGATTCAAACTCTAAAAGCATAATTTGGAGAGGCAAGCTATATTCCATCTCCAGGATATCGTTCAGAGATTTTTGATCCTGCCCGGAAACATCATTGCATTCAATTACGCTTTTAATAATTTTATCGAATGTGAATAGGATATTTTTTATCTGAGCTACCTTGGCTGGATTTTCTTTAAACTCTTTATTTTTGCAAAGTTCTTGAAATGCCCTCCTGCAATAGTTCATAAGCGATAAAGCGTCTTTAGTATCGAAACGATGCTCACGGGACATTAGCAGTAAATAGTCCAGTAATCTCTGGACTTTCTCCAGTTCGTCACAGGCAATGCAGATATTGATAATTTGTTTCAAATTAAAGTTGCTAAGTTCTTCCGGGTTGACCTGCTGTAACCAGATTGAAAAACCTTCCCTGTTATTGTTTATCAGCTGGATTAAATCCTGTTGATTTGCGGTGTCACAATAGAACGCAACAGCTTGGTTTAATAGTCTGGTCATTATCTGGTTTTTAGTGTTGTGAGCTTCTGTTAATTCCTTTATTTTTTTGTCTGTTTGTTCTAATTTTTCTTCTAAGTTAGTCATTTCAGCACTATTCTTTTTAGTATCCTTCTTTGACTCAAGATACTTTTTGTATAGCTCTTTCTTTTCTTCCAGTAACTTGTGTTGCACATTAATTAGCTCTAATGTTTGTGAAATAAAAGTTTCGTAGTGACTGTATGTTTCTACCTTAAACTGGGATGTAGGTATGTTTTCGATACTATCTTTACAAGCTGTCATGCGTTTTTCGCATAGCGTATAGTATATTTCCATTAGATTATGGTTCTGCACCCAGTGTGAATGCCTTAATTTGTTTTGAACTATGCTGAGTTGATTGTGACGGTCTGGGGTCATCCTTCCCGAACCCGATCTTGGATTTTTATGAGGCAAAAAACAGGAGCGAAGGTTGGCAAAAAGTTCCAGATGAGCATCAAGCATTGTCTTCAGGTTGGTCATTGCTACAAGCTTAATCCTTGATTCGGGAGAATAGCCTGTTTGCGGATCATAATTAAAATTAAAGGTCTTGAGCTGGTTATCAGTGATGAACTGCTGAATGTGTCTTTCTGATTCTGTCAGTAGCTGCTCATTGCGATTTTTGTATCGTTTACAGATATTCCTGTGTTGCAGCAAAACCTCGTTTTGTTTTTTGCAGTATGCCTGGTACTCAGCCGTTTCTGCTGACTTAGGCATGGAAGGCTGAGTCGGCTCATTTGTTTCTACAGAACGACCATTAAGGCTTTCGGTTGTTTTTGGTTTTTTCTTCTTTTTCTTCTTTTTTTTCTCTTCTGTGGTTGGGTTTACCTCAGGTAAAGGTGAACTCGACATAGCAGCAGATGCGTCCATAATTAACTTCCTTTTGAGTCATTATCCTTTGATCAGTGTCTGCGGTTATTGTTAGATGAAAAAATGTTGAAAAAGTTCCCGCTCTTGCTTCTACAAGCTGGCAATATGGGCAGGCATACAGTTCTGGGTGCTGGCTCAGGGGTAACACTGCTTTTTCCTGCCTCTCAATCAGCATGTTGAGTTTTCAACGCCTATAATCGGTTGGCTCTACAACAGGCCTTGATTATGAAGCTCTTTCCTTCTGTCAGCTTTTATTTCTTTTCCCTTCTACCTCTGGTTAGTACGGCGTCTATTTTAACGGATGAATGCATCGCACTGATTCAGGAAAGTCGCGAGGAGATTTGCCGGCTGTCTTCGGGAGAAGAATATAAAAATGACAAGGTGTTCTCTACTTTTCAGCCTCACTGGTCAACGGATAAGATTACTGTGCAGCGGTATAACACTGTTCCGGGAGTCCGACTGGAACACACGATGTATGAGAAGAAAAATAATTTTTCAATGAAGTTGTGTGATCTGGGAAGCTCGGGATGTGTTCTGGCATTTTACCTGAATCAGGCTGTCCGAAGTGACTGGCCGCAAGTGGTCAGTTATGCGCAGACGACCCCGGATTCAAGGCTCAATGGGACCCTTGCAGATAATTTTACTCACAGAAAGTGTCTGAATGTGAACTGTTCAGAGGTGAAAGTTCCGGGACCCGGGCCAGGAAGGGCTTCAGAAAGTAAAACATTTGTACCAAGATTAGTCACTATTTGCTGCTTGTGTTCTGATCCCCTGCAAAAACCGGACGTTAAGAAAAACTCAAATAAGGTGCTTGATGAGGGATTTGAAAACATTGACGTGACAATCGTGCCTTCAGCGGGGAGCAATCAGTAGTGAAGGGCATTTTACTGTTGTGTTGTAGCTTAAGTCATTTTACAGGTTCCCGGGGTTTAAACCACTTCCAGCCCGGATGCCTTAAAACAGGCGAACACTCTATTGCCAGCAGACAACTGCAACGCATCAAAGGATTTTCGGGTTATCTGGCAGATCAGCGCCTGCTCGCCAAGGCTTAGCCTGAGCAATACGTGATGATGGCCCTGCTCCTGCAAACTGGCAATATGGGCGGGTATACAGTTCAGGATGCTGGAACTCTGCAGGGGCTCCAGGGTCAGGCTGATTTCACTGGCTGGCAGCACTACCCTTACAGGGGTTCCCGCAGGTTTGTTCATTTGACCTGTGTACAGTCTGTGCTGATCGAGCTGTATGGCTGTCAGCCCATAGTCTGGATCGTGCTCCATTACGGTGGCATCCAGTGCTGACAGTTGCTGGTCGCTGTTAACCTGTTCTTCCAGCCGGTTGAGCAACTGCCGACAGGTACCTTTTTCAATGACCTGCCCCTGGTGCATCCGCAACAGATTGTCTGCCAGCCTTGCCACCTCTTCCTTTGAGTGGCTGACAAAGACGACGGGGATTTTGAATTCCCGCTGAATCTGCTTCAGACAGGGCATTATGCTGAGTCGGGAAGACCAGTCCAGAGAGGCTAGTGGTTCATCCATTAACAGCAGGGAAGGGGCGTTAAGCAGAGTGCGGGCAATGGCCACCCGCTGTTTTTCACCGCCGGACAGTTTATCAACCGTTCGTTCCAGCAGGTGTCCGATACCCACCTGCTGAATGACGTCATCAAATGGCAGCGCTGGTTGATCCGGGTTGGCCCGCTTCCGGGCAAACCGCAGATTGCCCATTACATTCAGATGCGGAAACAGTCTGGCTTCCTGAAAAATGTAACCAATGCCCCGTTGCTCGGGCGGTAGAAAAATACCCTGTTCAGAATCGAGCCATGTGCGACTATTGCAGATTATCCGTCCCTGTACGCCGGTTTCCAGCCCGGCAAGACAGCGTAACAGTGACGTCTTGCCGCACCCGGATGACCCCATGACCCCCCATATGCCGTCCAGTGTCAGTCTCTGGTTCAGACTGATATGGAAATAATCTCTGGGCAGGTCCAGTGTAAACTGCAGAATGTTACTATCCATCAACGTTGGCTTCCTCGACGGTCAATACTGTACAGCACAACCAGTAATACCATGGCAAAGGCGAGCAGGCCGCCGGCGATGGTGTGGGCGGTTTCAAACTGTTGGGTTTCGACCGCATCAAACAGGGCAATGGACAGTACCTGAGTTTCACCGGGAATATTGCCGCCGATCATCAATACCACGCCAAATTCGCCAATGGTATGGGCAAAGCCCATGCACGCTGCCAGCAGCAGGGCTCGCTGTGTGTTGGGCAGAACAATATTGATGAAGCGATCCAAACGACGGGCGCCCAGCATTGCAGCCGCTTCGAGCAGTCCATGATCCAGCTGTTCAAAGGATCGCTGCAGCGGTTGTACGACAAAGGGCAGAGAGTACAGCACCGAAGCAACCACCAGGCCGGAAAAGCTGAATGCCAGCGTAGAGCCGGTCAAGTCCAGCCAGAATTGTCCCAGAGCGTTGTTAGGGGAGAAGGCCAGCAGCAGGTAAAAACCCAGTACTGTTGGTGGTAAAACCAGCGGCAGCCCAACCAGTGCTTCAATCACAGGCCGCAGACGGCTGCGCATGGTGGCGAGCTTCCATGCCAGAGGGGTGCCGATCACCATTAAAATCAGAGTGGTGATTAACGCCAGCTTAATGGTCAGCCAGACTGCTGCTGATAACATAAACTATCGGTTTCCTTACTTTGCGGGTCGATATCCCTGACTGGCAATATAAGCCTGACTGGTGTCGCTGAGCAGAAAATCCCTGAAGGTTTTAGCCAGGGGCTGTTTGCTCTGCTTCAACAGTACCAGTTCCTGCCGGATTGGGGCGTGGTACTCTTCGGGGATTTCCAGCCAGTGGTTTTCGGGTTCGTCCAGAACCTGGGCTTTTGCCACCAGACCCAGGCTGACATTACCACTGGCTACAAACTGCCATGCCTGCTGAATGCTGGCACCCTGAACCAGTCTGCCCTGATAGCCCTGCCAGAGATTCATCTTTTCCAGAGTCTGTTGTGCCGCAAGGCCGTAGGGAGCCAGTGCTGGATTCGCAATAGCCAGTCGCCCCTGATAGTCATCCAGGGTCTTCAGGGTCAGGTGGCTGTCAGACGGACTCCACAACACCAGACGACCATAGGCATACGTTTCACGGCTGCCGGGAACGATCAGGTCATTCAGCTCCAGTCTTGCCGGGCGTTCATCGTCGGCGGAGAGAAACAGGTCAAAAGGCGCACCATGACTGATCTGGTTGTAGAGAATGCCGGAGGATGCCGAAGAGACCAGCACTTTGATATCGTGCTTCTGTCCGAACTCTTCTGCCAGTACGTCAATAACCGGTTTGAAGTTGGCGGCAACGGCCACTCTAAGGGTGTCGGCATTAACAGTCGGGCTGACCAGTGCCATCAGCAGTGGCAGGCAGCACAGGATTATTCTTAACGCTTTACTTTGCACCGGTCTTCCCATCGTTGCGCTGCATCCTTGTCGCTTTGTCGTTCTTCAATCCACCGGTCACCCTCTGGTGTGGTTTCCTTTTTCCAGAAAGGCGCACGGGTTTTCAGGTAGTCCATAATAAAATCGCAGGCGGCAAAGGCGTCCTGACGATGCGCACTGGCAGTACCGACAAAGACAATGCGGTCAGTGGGATGGAGCTGGCCGACCCGGTGAATAATGCTGACGCCATAAAGCGACCAGCGTTCACTGGCTTCTTCTGCTATGGCCTGCAAAGCGCTTTCGGTCATGCCCGGATAGTGTTCCAGATATAACCCACTGACGTTGTCGTCCAGGTTATTGTCCCGCACCAGTCCGGTAAAGGTGACAATACCGCCCACGGCAGCGTTGTCAGATAGTCTTGCCTGTTCCCGGGCAGGGTCAAAATCCCGGGTTTGAACAGAAATATGAACAGCTGTCATGGTTAACCACCCGTTACCGGAGGGAAAAATGCGACTTCATCACCGTCTTTCAGGTCGGCATCACGGCGAGTCATGGTCTTGTTTAATGCAACGAGAGTGCGGCCATCTTCCATGATTTCACGCCAGTCGTCGCCTTTTTCAGACAACTGACCGCGCAGCGCCGACAGTGTAGGTGGCTGGTCTTCAGGGGATAATACCAGCTCATTGCAGTTCAATTGCTCGCGGTAGCTGGCGAAAAATAATACTTTGATCATACAACTTAAGTTTCTGGAGCGCAGGTTAGGACGAACGCTCCACCTCATTGATTTAACTAATGGCTGGCCACATAGTGACCACTTTTGCCCCCGCTCTTTTCCAGAACACGAATGCCATCAATCTGCATGTCTTTGTCTGCGGCTTTGCACATGTCATAAATGGTCAGGGCAGCCACCGAAGCGGCTGTGAGAGCTTCCATTTCGACACCGGTCTTACCACTTAAACGACAACAGCTTTCAATGCGAATACGACTGTGTTCCGGTTCAAAGTCAAACTCGATACCAATGTAATTCAGCATCAGCGGGTGACATAACGGAATCAGTGTGCCGCACTGTTTGGCAGCCTGGATGCCGGCAATGCGGGCAACGGCCAGTACATCGCCTTTTTTCAGGCCGTTGTCCTGCACCAGAGCCAGGGTTTGAGGCTTCATGGTGATATAGCCTTCGGCCCTGGCTTCACGACGGGTTGCGTCTTTATCGCCAACATCGACCATGCTGGCTTTGCCCTGGGCATCAGTATGGGTCAGGCTCATGGTGTGGCAGTCTTCAGTTGTTCAACAAAGTTGCAGGGACGGTGCCTGCTGTCCAGCTGTTCTTTAATAATGCCCTGCCAGGCAGTTTTGCAGGCATTGTTGGAGCCGGGCATAACAAAGACAATGGTGCCATTGGCAAAACCGGCAACGGTTCTGGATTGAATGGTCGACGTGCCAATCTGCTCATAGGACAGCTGGCGGAACAGTTCACCATAGCCGTCTACTTGTTTGTCAAACAGTGGCAGAACGGCTTCCGGTGTGCTGTCTCTGCCTGAGAAACCGGTGCCTCCGGTAATCAGAACGGCCTGAACGTTGTCGGAAGCAATCCAGCGGGACAGCGCTTCGCGAATTTTGTAGATATCGTCTTTTACTATCGCCTTGTCTGCCAGAAGATGGCCTTCAGACTTGAGCTGGTCGACCAACAGGTGACCGGACGTATCGTTGTCTTCGGTACGAGTGTCGGAAACGGTCAGAACCGCGATATGCAGCGGGATAAATTCTGAAACTTGCTTGTGAGCCATGGGGTCTCCCTGTTGTTACGAGTACTTTTGATGAGCACTCTTTATTATGAGCACTCTTTATGAGAACTCCGGCTCCGGGCAAAAGTCTGGCAGGCCTGCCACTCTTCCGGAGTGTTGGTGTTTCTGAACAGCGTTGCCTGTTCCGGAGCGGGGACGGGAATTGCCCTGCCATCCAGATGTTTGAGCAAACGCCAGATCGAGTAATCTTTTCGGTCAGGACTGTTAATAGCCTGTCTGACCCTTTCCCGCAAACGTGTATTTACCGGCAGACAGACGGGCAGTGTAAAGTCCTGAAAATAGCAGGCTGCCTTGTGCTGACTGCTGTAGTCTGCCAGATGTTTCAATGTTTCTGCCGACAGAAGCGGCATATCAACCGGTACTACCAGCAGGCTGTTTAACAGACAATCGTTGTCCGGTATCTCAAACAGTGCTGCATGGATGCCGCTGAGAGGACCCCGGTTAGGCAGCCGGTCGGTGACCGTTTTGCCAAACTGGTGGGTGGTCATCTGGCTGTTGCCACTGATCAGAACCGGGTCTGCACCGGCCGCAGCCAGTTTATCAGCCATTGCCAGAAACAGCGGTTTTTCCTGCCACTCCAGCAGTGCTTTGTTGCGACCCATTCTGGATGACTGTCCGCCAGCCAGAACCAGCCCGTATAAACGGCTCATAGGGCGTTTTCTAAACCATTTTTCCTGATAGGGGGATACTAACAGAGCCGGTTCCAATGACATAGGTCTGAGGTCAACGTGATTATGGTTTGTGTTCTGCCAGAAATTCCGGAATGCGTTGCTCCAGCCAGTAGTTCAGATGGTTTGGACGTCCGCCTATAAACCCCACATGGCCGCCCCGGTGGGTCAGTTCCAGTTGCGTGCTGTTGGACAGCTCTTCCGGCTTTGGCACGCTGTCGGGTGTCATAAAAGAATCGTCGCTGGAGTGGATAATCAGGGTCGGACTCCGGTCATTCCAGCCCTGCTGCCGGAAAAGCAGCAGTTTGTCGTGCATCTGCTGGTGCATGTTGTTGAGGAAGCGATTGCGGTACATGCGACTGGCACCCTGATTCATCTGTCGGGCGCAGTGATCCAGACGAAAGGGGACTGATACCGCCACTGCAGCAGACAGTAAACTGTTTTCGAAACAGTGGCATCCATATTGTTTGCAGGTGTGGGCTTTTCAGGCCGGGGCTGGGGGAAAATGAAAGCATAGGCGGTAAGTCCAGAGGTCTGTCGTGTACTCAGGTACTGAGTCGAAAGAGTACTCGTATTCGCTGAGGATAGTGTTTTTTATGGCGATGTGAAATGGCCTTCAAAAGCTGGTTGGGAAATATACATCCATCTAGACTGAAGTCAGTCCGGGCACCCGAGGATATCAAAGGTGTTTACCAAAGTTTTTTCAACATCCAATGCCTATTCAATTCATTGCCTATGGAAAAAAAGCCCTTCTGGTAAGATGAAACCCCGTCATTCGGGAAAAACCGGGCAGAGGTTAGGAATATGTGACGGTATAGTGCTGGCATGGCTAAAAAAAAGCATAGCCTCAAACGATGAGATTCAATCAGCTGCTGAGCTGGGATCACCACATTTAATGGCTATTGTCAGTGCCGCGAGCAATAAAGGAACGATGTACGGCATTAAGGGAACGCAATGGTTTATTCGTGTTTCCGCCCTGCTGGCGAGTCAGGGACTGAGTGCAGGAGCGTTTGAATATGTGCGCATCAATATGACCTCTACCAGAGCCGGTGCCTGGATGGCGGAGCATGAGGGATATTGTACTCTTGTCATAGAAGGTCAGATTGGTGTTCTCCATATACTCGGGGGACGATACCAGCAAAATGGGACCTGTGACCTTTTTGACCCAAACGAAGGTTTGTTTCGTTCCCAAAACGCAGAAAGTTTTATACAGGATGTGACGTTTTACCTGCAAAGAAAATATGCTCGCACACCTTATGCAAGGGGGTTGATTTGTCAGGTAACAGCCTGAACGGACAGTGTGGAGTCCTGAAAATAGCAGGCTGTCTTGTGCTGACTGCTGTAGTCTGCCAGATGTTTCAATGTTTCTGCCGACAGCAGCGGCATATCAACCGGTACTACCAGCAGGCTGTTTAGCAGACAATCGTTGTCAGGTGTCTCAAGCAGTGCTTTGTTGCGACCCATTCTGGATGACTGTCCGCCAGCCAGAACCAGCCCGTATAAATGGCTCATAGGGTGTTTTCTAAACCATTTTTCCTGATAGGGGGATGCTAACAGAGCCGGTGCCAATGACATAGGTCTGAGGTCAACGGGATGATGGTTTGTGTTCTGCCAGAAATTCCGGAATGCGTTGCTCCAGCCAGTAGTTCAGATGGTTTGGACGTCCGCCTATAAACCCCACATGGCCGCCCCGGTGGGTCAGTTCCAGTTGCGTGCTGTTGGACAGCTCTTCCGGCTTTGGCACGCTGTCGGGTGTCATAAAAGGATCGTCGCTGGAGTGGATAATCAGGGTCGGGCTGGCAATGCCTTCCAGATAAAAGCGGCTGCTGGCTTTGCGATAGTAATCGTTACCACTCCGGAAACCATGCAGGGCGGCGGTGACGTAATGGTCAAAGGCTTCAAAGGTTTTCAGGTAGCCATAAGAGGTTAACTGTTGCAGCTCCCTTGCCCGGTCATTCCAGCCCTGCTGCCGGAAAAACAGCAGTTTGTCGTGCATCTGCTGGTGCATGTTGTTGAGGAAGCGATTGCGGTACATGCGACTGGCACCCTGATTCATCTGCCGGGCGCAGTGATCCAGACGAAAGGGGACTGATACCGCCACCGCAGCAGACAGTAAGCTGCTGCGGCCTTCTTCTCCCTGGTATTTCAGCAGAACATTGCCACCCAGTGAATAGCCCACAGCCATCAGCTGTTTATACGGATGCTGTTGTTTAAGGTGTTTCAGTACTCCTCTGAGTTCCTGACTGTCCCCAGAATGATAACCACGAGGCAGGAGGTTAGGCTCCCCGCTGCATCCTCTGAAATTGATACAGACCGATTGTATTCCCTGTTGGTTAAGGCGGGTTTGCAGCCCTGTGATGTATTTGGACTCGGAACTGCCGGTTAAACCGTGCAGTAATACGATCAGGCGGTCAGACTGTTCAGGTCCGTACCAGTCGAGATGAATAAAATCATCGTCGTCTGTCGTGAACCGCTCCCGCCGGCGCTTAAGCGACTGGGGTTTGCGAAACAGTGGCGTCCATATCGTTTGCAGGTGTGGGCTTTTCAGGCCGGGGCAGGGGGAAAATGGAAGCATAGGCGGTAAGTCCAGAGATCTGTCGTGTACTCAGGCACTGAGTCGAAAGAGTACTCGTATTCGCTGAGGATAGTGTTTTTTATGGGGATTTGAAATGGGTTCAGTCACTTTTGGAACTTTAGTTCACCATAGCTACAGTGTGGCAGGTTGAGCGCCAAGGGATTTTAGTTTTGCTGTCATGTCTGTGTCGTTTTCAGCCTGAGCCCTGGATAAGCGTTCGTTCAGCTCACAAAGTCGCGGTTTAGCACCAATATACTTTTTCCATTTTTTGGCGGACTTTAAATCTTTGTTCTCAATGGCTGCCCAGAAACCGATATCCCTCTCTTTTGTGGAAAGTTCGACATTTATTTTCTTCCCCAGCTTTTTCCACTTTTTGGCAGACAGGAAATTGCCTGCTGTTGCAGCTCTGCTGAAACCGGATCTAATGCAGTCGGGGGAAGGCTTGAATCCTAATACAAAGAATGCTTCTACAAATTCCGGGGCATTTTGATCGACAGCCTGTTTATAGCTACTTTCAAGAAGAGCTGGGTTAGCAGTGAAAAAGTCTGCCCACAGGTTGGCCTCTTTCTTTAGAGTGGTGTTGTCGTTAATGGTGTGACCCAGGTTGAATCTACGACAAAGTGGCATCAGGTGCTTATTTTCAGGGCTGGCACCCTGATCAAGCCAGTATTGAGCATCAGAAGTAAAGCTCATGGTAGAGTTGTCCGAAACGGCTTTAGCGAAAAAATAGTTGCAGTGGTTGACGTCCGGTTTGCCTCCAAGTGTCATCAGCAGTCTGACGATGTTTCTGTCATAAAAGCCTCCTGTGGGGTGATTAAGCAACGTGTTTATCGTTTCAGTGGGTAGTTCTACCCCAAGCTTTATCCACTCATTAGCAAGGAGATCGTCACCTTTTTTAATAGCGCGCATGAAGAAGGCGTTTATGTCATTGGTAGTTGCTTCTGGTCCTTTTTGAAGCAGCCTTAAACACAATTGATCCTGACCTTTTTTTGCGGCCTGTTGGATTAGGTCCCTGAATTCGTCCTTGTTCAGTTTGGCACCAAACTCTATCAGGGTTGAAACGGTCTTGTAATCATTTCTTTGTGCAGCCTCTTTAACCAGTATGTTGAGTTTTTCTGCATTTGGCTCAGCTCCAAGTGATTTCCACATTTTTGCATCGGAAAAACATCCTGCCGCAACTGCATTTCTGAAACCGGTATTGCAGTGTTCAGTAACTGGTTCAATGCCCATTCCCTTTAGGTATAGAGTAGCCGTTGAATGATTATTATCAGCAAATCCTCTGAAGACATCGTTCCAGTCCTCAGCGGTTGGTTTGGCGCCCCAACTCAATAGCCGGCGAACCATCTGCATACTCTGGCATTTTGCTGCCTCTATGCAGTAAGAGTTCAGCTCCTCAGGGGGGAGCTTGGCATTCAGGTCTTTCAGTGTTTCAAGCCAGCACTTGTCATTGTTGTTTTTAATGGCCTCTCTAAAGTGGTGATTGATTTTGTCTGCACTGAGGCTGCCACCTTGGTAAATCAGATATTTGAGCAAATCCAACTGGTTTTCATCTGAGGCTTTTTCAGCTAATGCGCTAAGCTCCTCAGATTCAAGCGTTGCTCCTATTTCGAATAACTCCATGACGTTATTCAGGCGATTCTCTTTGATCGACCAGCGGAGTAGTTCGCTGAGTTCCTCATCAGTGATGGTTGCTCCTACCTTAAGCCAGTAGCGGCTGTGACCGGTGTCGAAGTAGGTTTCAAATCTCATTCGCAGGCAGGTATTTTGAATGGCTGGAACCCATGGGGAGTCTTTGTGCTGTTTCAGTATTTGCTCTTTATCGGGCTTACCCGGTATGTAAGGGGGGTTTCGAACCAGGGCGGACTCCAGTAAAAGGCGGTCTTCCTCAGAAACAGGGTTGTTGTATTGGCAGGTCGGACAGGTTGGGCTTAATCCTCTGTAACCCAGGCACTTACTGAAATGTTTTATCAGGCAATTTTTATGGAACGGATGGTTGCACAGTGTTCTGATAACGTCCGCTTTGCAGACGGATCGTTTCAGTCTGCTTTCAGTGACGTCTGTTTCATGGCACAGGGAGCAGCCTTCCTGTTTGAAGGTTGTAAACTGGTCGTCGGTCATTCCGGCACTGCTTTTTACAGGCAATAAAGGTGCAGGTGATAAAGGGGGTGTTCCATTCATTGTTCCAGACTCTCCTGTGTCTTGCTCAAAGGCGGATGCTTTGATGTATGAGACAGTCAGCAGGTTTGTTGGTTCCGTTGGTGCGGAATTCTGATTGTGCTGATCAATATTGTTGATATCTGGCAAATAATGTGGGTCGTGTCTGGCGTAGAATGATTCCCCCATAGTATGTCAGGGACTGCCCGGCAAAAGGATGAAGCGCGATTATGAGTGACTATCAGCTGTCTCTGGTGTTCTTCACCATTTTTTGTCAGTGGGGCGTTGGCAGTGTGCTGGGAGTTACCCTCTATTGCAGTTTGCCGGAAGCTGAAGACCGGCCGTTGAATACGAAAGCGGTGGCTGCCCTTATCTGGCTGATCTGCCTGGTTGGTTCGCTCTGCTTACTCAGCCAGCTGGATAATCCTGCAATGGCTTATCGTGCTCTGTTCAGTGCTGGAGGTTCCTGGCTGAGCCGGGAGGTAACTGCATCCGTTATTCTTAATGGTTGTACAACGCTCTGGATGGTGTCTTATTATGCCGATGGTAAAAAGGGTGTGCAGCAGTTGCTGGGTGGATTCACCAGTGTGCTGGGCCTGATTGCTATTCTGGTTTCAGCCCAGGTTTATTTTCAGGCGGAGTTGCATCCGGAATGGAATACCCTGCTGACGCATCTGACGTTTCTGAGCACCGCGCTGACCCTGGGAATGGCGACAGTTATCGTTTTTATAAGGGCTTATGGTCATGAGGTTCCTTTGACAATACGTTATCTGCAGGGTTTTAGCGTTATCGTAACGCTTGTTGTCATGACACTTTTTGTCCGTCATCTGGACTACTCGGCTACCCATAATCTTCTGACGGCTTATCAGCTGCTTGGCAGTGTGTTGGCGGGGGGGCTGCTGTTTGTGATGGTTCGGAATTCAGGCCGCTACAGACCTGAGTGGATGCTGGTTACTGCACTGGTGATGGTCAGTGGTGAAATTGCCGGGCGCTTGTCGTTTTATAGCTCAATGACAGCCGGGGCTCCGTGGTAGATGCAAGAACAAGGCGAGCCCCGGGCTTGCCTCTTATACCAATTCATGTTTAGAAGGTGGAATTGGTATTATTGCAGGGGTGGTGTTACGGGCCACAACTCATCAAATTCAGGCTCAGCTTTCATAGCGCTTGCCTGAAGGGCGATTGCCATCTCTCCGGGCTGGAACATACCGCTTTGCCAGGTGGCCATATACTTGAGTCCATCAGCGATTGAATGATCTCTGGCAAAGTTCATCATTTCTTTGCTGCCAGAAACGGCCAGTGGGGAATTGCTGGCAATTTGTCGTGCAATCTCCATAACCTGTTGGATCATGCAGGCTTTGTCTTTATAAACAGCATTTATCAGGCCGCTGCGTAATGCCTCTGCTGCCCCGAGCTTACGCCCTGTATAAGCCATTTCTCTTGCCAGCCCTTCGGGCATGACTTTAGGCAGGCGTTGCAGAACCCCAAGGTCTGCTGTCATACCCAGTCGTGTTTCTTTAACTGAGAACCAGGCGTCTTCTGTTGCATAGCGACAGTCTGCTGCGCTGATCAGGTTAATGCCGCCACCAATACAGCCGCCATGCACTGCGGTCAGGACAGGTATCCGGATGGTTTCCAGAATGGTAAAGCAGTCCTGTAGTTGCATCACCATGCGTCTGAAATTTTCTTTGCGTCGACCTTCTTCGCCTGAAACCAGTGAGGCGGGAGGATTCATAAAAACTTCCAGGTCCATGCCTGCGCAGAACATGGGGCCTGTGCCTGAGATCACAATCACCCGGGCACAGGCCTCAGAGTCGATGTTGCGTAACACGTCCGGAAATTCGCGCCAGAAATCAATATTCATCGCATTGCGCCTGTCCGGGCGGTTCAGCTCTATCGATGCGATACCGGCTTCAATGGTGACGAGTAGGCTTTTGTGGGGCATTTCATTTTCCCGCTTCTTCTTGTTTTTCTGCCACCAACAATAAGAAGTCGTGGATACGCTGTCAACGATCTGCGGTTGATAACAGGCTGTTATCAAAATCATTACAACAATTAATTTTAAATTGTCCCTGCTAATCCTTACACTTCGCTTTTTTCTTTATCGGAGATGATGATGGATCTGGAATTAGCAGGTAAGAAGGTGCTGGTAACCGGTTCAACAAGCGGAATTGGCAAGGCCATTGCCGGTGCTTACCTGAAGGAAGGTGCTGTCGTATATATCAATGGTCGTGATGCATCACGCTGTCAGAAAGTTGCAGAGGAACTGGCGGCAGAGTGCGGTGCTGAAGATCGTGTCAGGGTGGCTGCTGCCGATCTGTCGGATGGAGGGCAGACGATGGCACTGATTGAGCGCCTGAAGTCCGATGGCGGCGTTGATATCTTGATCAACAATACCGGGATCTTCGAAGTAAAGGCCTTTGAGGCGATCAGTGATGAAGAGTGGATGCACTACTTCAATGTTAATATTATGAGTGCTGTACGCCTGTCTCGTGCCATTCTGCCAGATATGCTGGAACGCGGTTTTGGTCGTATTGTTAATGTGTCGTCTGAGTGTGCGATCAAACCTCTGGGTCAGATGGTGCATTACTCTGTGACCAAAACAGCGATGCTGTCCCTTTCAAGGGCGTTGTCTGAACTGACAAAAGGCAAGGATGTGACAGTGAATTCTGTTCTGCCGGGACCAACCTGGACTGAAGGAGTTGAAAATTACTTTGACACGCTTGCAGAAAAGGAAGGTAAGTCCACAGAAGAGCTGATCAGCAACTACTTTGCTGACCATGAACCGACCTCTTTGTTGCAACGTTTTGTGTCTGTAGATGAGGTATCTGAAGCGACCGTTTATCTGACCAGTAATCGTGCCATGAACGGTCAGTCGCTCCGTGTAGAAGGCGGTATTGTACGGTCGATTTAATCTCTGTCTGACTTTTTTGCTGTTCAGGGCGTCAAAGGGAGGGGGCTGTGTTTTGATAGCCCGGGGTGTATTCTTCTACAGGTGTTCCATATTCGTGACGGCAGAATATGCAGTGAACCATGGGATAGATTCGACCCGTCCGGGCCAGTACATCAAGCACTTCTTTCAGGGAGGTCTCGGCAGGGGCACACGGTCCTGTCGTATATGCCAGCCCTCCTGCTACATGCCCAAGATCGTAATTGACCACGGTTTCTCCGGGCATAATAGCCTCCAGAGGCGGATATCTCCACTTCATATAAGGTGCAAGCTCTGTGCTGGTAGCTGTTCCATGTGGTGCATAAAAATACAGGGTGGCCCAGGGGGGCATTTTAAAGTGGTGCATCTTCATGACAGACCGGGTGATGCCCATAAAGCTATGCATGCTCCATACCCCACCGTGAGCCGCAATTAAAAGGTTTTGTGCTTTGCCGTCAAAAAGTTCCGAGCTGTATAATTTAAGCTTCCCTTCCAGTACAGCTATGTTCATCATGACCGGCCACTCTTTTTCTGGTGCTGATCATCGTTATAGTAGAACGGATTGGGTTTGGGAAATTGATGGGGTTTACGTATGCAATTGCCAGATGTAGCTTCAGGGCTGTTGACCAGATACGGTAAAGCCAGCTTTAAGTGGGTGTCATGGGTTTGATTTTGAGGTGAAAACGCAGAAGAGGATGTTGCAGGCGCACAAAAAAAAGCCTGAGGCTTTGTCGGCTCTTCAGGCTTTTATGTATGGTACCAGTGGTCGGACTCGAACCGACACGCCCGTAAAGGCAACGGATTTTGAATCCGTCATGTCTACCAATTCCATCACACTGGCAGAACGTTGTGGAGAGCTGTTGGCTGTCCCGTTCAGATGCTGCGTAGTATACAGAAATCCTTTAGGTTATCAAGAGGTTGCCTGTCTGGCTTTTAAGATGAACCCTGGCAGGGCTGATGGATTCAAGTGCGTCGCTATATGATCAGCCCTTATTTTTTTGGCCAGAGAGAAAGGAGTGTTACCGAACTGATCTTTAGCATTAACATCTGCGCCATTTTTACACAGATATTTAACCAGGTCACAGTTTTCCCCGTAGGGCAATAAGAGGAGTGTTATTTTCGTCTTTGCCGTTGATATCGGCTCCCTGTTCAATCAGATATTGAACCACGTCTAAATGCCCCCATCTGGCAGCTAACGATGTAATCAGGGAAAGGTCATGAAGGGATTTAATCTTACCAGTGTCTTTAAGGGCTGGATTCGCAGCCTCCCTTTCAACGAAGTCGCCCCATTGGAGTCTTCTTTCTTCGACCCGGATGTTCATATCCAATGAGTGGCATACTGGTTTTCCTTTTCATAAATATAAAACTGTGCGATGGGCTTGGCTGCGAAATGGGTCAATAGTTCCGAATGTCCAGTCCGGCGAGTTCAGGCTTTATTGACTGTAATCTGGTTATCCCGTCTTTAGTCTAGAATCATGTTCCTTATTCTCAGCTCTCATTTTATCCGGGAGGATCATGAAGAGTACACATCGTTGGTTTTATTGCATTTTCGTACTATTGATATTAATCAATGCCCCGGTACAGGCTGCAAACTGTACGATTTGTAGAGAGCCCATGAGACAGATTAATAACGATCTGGTCTGCATTGTGTGTAATCCGGAAGCTTTTGGTGCAGCAGCCAGTAGTGGCACGCCGCCTGGCTCCAGGGGGCCTTCTGAAAATTATGATGAAACTCAGGGTTGTTGCACAGTCGCAGGGTCTGGTAATCCCGCCATTCCAGCGCTCGGTAATATGGCGTTTGGGCAGTTAATTGGATTGTTTGGTCAGGAGCAGCAGATCTACTTCGCTGAACAGCTGTCCCTTGGAGTATCCGAAGAGGATATCCTGAAAGAAATGTTAATGGAGTTGAATGATGATGGCAGAGCATCTGCAGAGGCTTCGGTTAGTGGAAATCCTTCGGACAGTCCACCAGGGCTTGTCAGAAGTGAAGACAATTTTCCTGGTTTTGACGACTCTATTGATAATGAGCTGTTGGGCGATTTGATCAATCGAATCCAGACTGAATTTTCCGCATCAATAGTGGACCGTGCTGGAGCTGTTTGCAGATATAAAGGGTGGGATCTCATCCAGTCAGTACTTTCTAACAAAGTTGCAAAAGAGAAAGTCTCTAAAAGAGCGGTTAAAAGAGCAGGACAAAAAGCGGGTCGAAATGGCTCAGCCAGACTTTTTCATATGCATTCCCTGGTCGTCGGCGGAGGGGCTATGGATGCTGATATGGAAAATCATTTGTTGAGCACTGTTCGCTATGTAAATCGCGCATTTATTATTAGAGATGAAAAAGGTAACGTGATGATGTTTGGGTCATTGATTTCTGATCCTGAGAGAGAAAGAGTGCTGTTTTCGTTGGGTAACCTTCCCATAGAGATACAAGCCGGGAATGAGATGTCATTCTTGTTAAAAATAATCGCTGATTTAAACCAAAGTCCTTATATTTCAGCTCAGCTTGAGAAAATAGATTTCTACTACCTTTGTAATTCCGCAGATGGTCAGTCATCGTCTTCAAACCGATAAAACAGTGATAGAGGGGCAGAGTTTCGTGATCGAAAGGTATTTATCACGCCTGACACACCGCCTGCTTTGCAGTATCCTTCACGACCTTCCCAGTAACTTGTAGATAGAACACACGTTCATGCGCGTCAGTGATTTTGATTTTGATCTGCCTGATGAGCAGATCGCCCGTTTTCCCGCCGAGGAAAGAACCGGAAGCCGCCTGTTATGCCTCGACGGCAACTCGGGCGAGATTGCTCATCGTCAGTTTGCAGACATAGAAAGTTTTTTGAATCCCGGCGACCTGCTGGTGATGAACAATACCCGGGTAATTCCTGCCCGGCTGTTTGGCCGCAAGGAAACCGGTGGCAAGCTGGAAGTATTGATTGAGCGAGTACTGGAAGAGAAAAAGGTACTGGCCCATGTGCGTTCCAGCAAATCGCCCAAACCCGGCAGTCGCATCTGGCTGGCAGATGACAACATAACGGCAGAGGTGTCGGGACGTCAGGGTACACTCTTCCTGATCGACTTCGATCAGCCGGTTCTGCCGCAGTTGCAGGAGTTCGGGCATATGCCGCTGCCACCTTATATTGACCGTGAAGACGGTAGTGCTGACCGGCTGCGTTATCAGACCGTTTTTGCAGAAAAAGACGGTGCGGTAGCCGCGCCAACGGCAGGTTTGCACTTTGATGAAGCCCTGCTGGAACACCTTGAGCAGAAAGGCGTGAATAAGGCGTTTGTTACCCTGCATGTTGGCTCGGGTACCTTCCAGCCTGTTCGGGTGGATAATATTGCCGATCATGAGATGCACTCGGAGTATATCGAAGTACCTGAAGAGGTCTGTCAGGCCGTTCGTGAAACCCGCGCCCGGGGTAACAAAGTCGTGGCCGTGGGAACAACGTCTGTTCGCAGCCTGGAATCAGCTTCTGTATCCGGTGAAATACAGCCATTTACCGGCGATACCGACATCTTTATCTATCCGGGTTACCAGTTCCGCTCGGTGGATGCCATGATCACCAACTTTCATCTGCCGCAGTCCACACTGCTGATGCTGGTCAGTGCTTTCTCCGGGCAGGAAGCCATTCTTAACGCTTACAACGTAGCCGTAAAGGAAGGGTATCGCTTCTTTAGTTATGGTGATGCTATGTGGTTAACCAGAAAAGGTGGTTAACAAGAAAAGAAGGTTAACTCGTATGACCAGCCCTTGAAGTTCACAGGGTTTGTACCCATTAATCCCCCTATTGCCTGAATACAGCCGCTGCCTGAAGTGCTGCGGCTGAAACGAGAGAATCATGAAAAGAGAAGAATGTTTCATGCAGTTCGAGCGCCTTGCTACTGACGGCAAGGCTCGACGCGGTCGCCTGACGTTCCCGCGCGGAACCGTTGAAACCCCATGCTTTATGCCAGTGGGTACCTACGGCACAGTAAAAGGCATGATGCCGGATGACATCAAAAAGACGGGTGCCGAGATCATTCTGGGTAATACCTTCCACCTGATGTTGCGTCCTGGCACAGAGGTTATAAAAGAACACGGAGACCTGCATGACTTTAACCAGTGGGATGGCCCGATCCTGACCGATTCCGGTGGTTTTCAGGTATTCAGTCTGGGCAAGATGCGCAAAATTACCGAAGAGGGCGTGTCATTCCGTTCTCCGGTGGATGGTTCAAAAGTATTCCTGAGCCCTGAAATTTCCATGCAGGTACAAAAAGACCTGGGTTCTGACATCGTCATGATCTTTGACGAATGCACCGACGGTGAAGCGACCGAGAAGGAAGCGGAAGAATCCATGGAGCTGTCCCTGCGCTGGGCGGCTCGCTCCAGGGCAGCGCATGGTGACAGCCCTTCAGCACTGTTCGGTATTATTCAGGGCGGTATGTTTGAGCATCTGCGTGATCGTTCCATGAACGCGCTGGTGGATATTGGCTTTGACGGCTATGCCATTGGCGGCCTGTCCGTAGGTGAGAGCAAAGAAGACATGATGCGCATTCTGTCTCACACGGCTCACCAGATTCCGGAAGACTATCCACGTTACCTGATGGGCGTGGGTAAACCGGAGGATATTGTGGAAGCCGTACGCCGGGGCGTCGACATGTTTGACTGCGTGATGCCAACCCGTAATGCCCGTAATGGTCACCTGTTCACCGATACCGGTGTGATCAAAATTCGCAATGCCGTCCACAAGCGTGATACCTCTGTGCTGGAAGAAAACTGTGACTGCTACACTTGCCAGAATTTCAGTCGTGCTTACCTGCACCATCTCGATAAATGCGGAGAAATTCTGGGGTCAATGCTGAACACTATTCATAACCTGCGTTATTACCAGCGTGTAATGGCTGGATTGCGGGAGGCGATTGAACAAGGTAAATTGGACGCCTTTGTAAACGAATTTTACCAGAAGCGCGGCCAGCCGGTTCCTCCGCTGGATTGTTCCGCTGGATGAATAGCGCCTGTTGGTAGCTGTTTTTTTACCAAAGTGCTGTTGTTCTTATTGTGGGTTTGTTCCTGTAGAGGAGACAGCACGATTTATAACTTCCAAAAGCAAGGAGTAGTCAATGTTTCAATTTATCAGCCCGGCGTACGCTGACGGCGCGGTACCAGCAGGTCCAGGCATGATGGGGCAACTGATCATGCTGGGTGGCTTTGTGCTGATTTTCTGGTTGCTGATCTGGCGCCCACAGTCCAAGCGTGCCAAAGAACACAAGAACCTGATTGCCGGACTGAACAAGGGTGATGAAGTCGTTACCACCGGCGGTATTCTGGGTAAGGTGACCAACACTACTGAAGAGTTTGTCACTCTGCAGGTGGCAGACAATATGGAACTGAACTTTCAGAAAGCGTCTGTAGCGGCTACCCTGCCTAAGGGTACGATCAAGGCGATCAAATAATAGGCAGGCAGGCTGAAAGTCTGTGTGTTTATTATTACTGTGCCGGGAATGATGAATTCCCGGTTTTTTTGGAGAAATGGATAACGTCAGTAAACGCTGACAATTCATACTTAAAATATCAGGAACCGGTGAGCCATGCTCAATCGTTATCCCCTGTGGAAATACCTGCTCATAGCATTTGTTGTGGCGCTGGGGTTTGTATACTCCCTGCCCAACCTTTACCCCGATGATCCGGCGATTCAGATTTCCGGTGCCAGCTCTTCAACCGTGCTGGAACCTGCTGTGCTGGAGCAGGCTGAAAAGACCCTCAAAGATGCGGGTATTGCTGTTAAAGCCGCCGAAGGCGACGAGCGCACTCAAATGATCCGTCTGCAACAGGCAGACCAGCAGCAGCTGGCGAGAAGTCTGGTCAAGGATGCGCTGGGTGATGACTATGTTGTCGCTCTGAACCTCGCACCCACCACCCCGGACTGGCTGACAGCCATTGGTGCCTACCCGATGAAGCTGGGTCTGGACCTGTCTGGTGGTGTTCACTTCCTGCTGGAGGTCGACACTGACCGTGCAGTGAAGCAGCGACTGGATATTGCCAATAGCGAAATTCGTACCCAGCTGCGTCAGGAGCGTCTGCGTTATCGCACTATGCCTGAGCGTGCCGACGGAGCCCGTCAGCTGGCCTTTCTGGATGCGGATACCCGTAATACCGCCCAGCGTGTGATTGCCCGTGAAAACCCTGACCTTCAGGTCGAGACTGAAGATCAGGGCGAGCGTTATGTGGTGTCCTTTGGTTTCAGTGAACAGCGTGTCCGTGAACTGGAAGACGACGCTGTGCGTCAAAACCTGACTTCTATCCGTAACCGTGTAGACGAACTGGGTGTGTCTGAACCTCTGGTTCAGCGACAGGGTCGAAACAACATCGTGGTACAGCTGCCGGGTGTTCAGGATACGGCTGAAGCCAAGCGTATTCTGGGTCAGACCGCAAACCTGGAGTTCCGTCTGGAAGCCCTGCCCAATGCCGCGCGTACCAGTACGGAAGCGTTTCCGTTCCGCGATGAGCGTCGTCCTGATGCCCTGCTGGAGCGTGACATTATTATCACGGGTGACCGGGTTGCCAGCGCCCAGTCCAATTTCGATTCTGAAAGCGGTCAGCCACAGGTAAATATCAGCCTCGACAGCACTGGCGGCAAACGCATGAACGATGCGACCCGTAGCAATATTGGTCGTTCCATGGCGGTGCTGTTTATTGAGCAGAAGCCGGTTACCCGTATGGAAACCCGTGTGGTAGACGGCGAAACCGTACGTGTTGAAGTGCCTGGTTTCCGTGAAGAAAAGCACATTATCAGCCTGGCGACCATCCAGTCTGCACTGGGTAACCAGTTCCGTATTACCGGCCTGAACTCTGCGGGTGAAGCGTCTGAGCTGGCACTGCTGCTGCGAGCAGGCTCCCTGGCGGCACCTATGTACTTCGTTGAAGAGCGTACCGTAGGTCCTAGCCTGGGTGCAGAAAACATCAAGATGGGTGTTGACTCTACCCTGATGGGTCTGGGTCTGATCGTGATGTTCATGATCGTGGTGTATCGGGTGTTTGGCCTGCTGGCGAATATTGCCCTGACCATCAACCTGATGCTGTTGCTGGCGGTGATGAGCCTGTTTGGTGCCACCCTGACCATGCCGGGTATTGCCGGTATCGTGCTGACCCTGGGTATGGCGGTAGACGCCAACGTGCTGGTGTTCTCCCGTATTCGTGAAGAGATCAAGCTGGGTCGTCCGGTACAGCGAGCGATTCACGACGGTTACGATCGTGCCTTTATCTCAATTTTCGACGGTAACATCACCACGCTGCTGGTGGGTGTGATCCTGTTTGCGGTAGGTACCGGTCCGATTAAAGGTTTTGCCGTGACCCTGTCCATCGGTATCTTAACGTCCATGTTCACTGCGATTATGGTGACCCGTTCCCTGGTTAACCTGGTGTACGGTGGTCGTCGTGACCTGAAGAAACTGAACATCTGAGGTGACAGCGATGACTGATAAGACAGATGAAAAAATCATAAACTTTATGCGCCTGCGCTTTATCGCCACCTTACTCTCGGTGGTGCTGGTAGCAGGTTCTATTGTGTCGCTGGCGACCAAAGGCGTAAGCTGGGGCCTCGACTTTACCGGCGGTACCCTGATTGAGCTGGTGTATGACAAGCCGGTATCAACGGAAGAGATTCGTGAACAGCTGGTCTCTGCCAGTTATACAGATGCTGTCGTGCAGGAGTTTGGTTCCGCACAGGATATTCTGGTGCGTATGCCGGGTGAAGACCCGGGTTTGGCAAGAGTACTGTCTGACCTGCTGAACGAACAATATGAAGGCGACGTTGAGGTCAAACGCGTTGAATTCGTTGGTCCGCAGGTGGGTGAGCAGCTGCGTGAACAGGGTGGTCTGGGTATGTTGATGGCGTTGGGCATGGTGATGCTCTACATCGCCTTCCGCTTCCAGTTCAAGTTCTCTGTGGGCGCGGTTCTGGCACTGGCGCACGACTCCATTATTGCGATGGGTCTGTTCTCTGTGCTGGGTTTGCAGTTCGACCTGACAGTACTGGCGGCTATTCTGGCGCTGGTGGGTTATTCCCTGAACGATACCATCATCGTATACGACCGTGTACGTGAAAATTTCCGCAAGCGCCGTAAAGGCACACCTGAGGAAATTATCAACGTGTCCCTGACTCAGACTCTGGGTCGTACATTGGCGACCTCTGGTACCACCTTGATGGTACTGATGGCTCTGTTCCTGTTTGGTGGTGAAATGATTAATGGTTTTGCCACCATGCTGATTGCCGGTGTTCTGGTGGGTACTTATTCCTCCATCTACATTGCGTCTAACCTTTTGCTGTACATGAACATCAGTCGTGAAGATCTGGTGGTGCCAGTGAAGGAAGACGAGGTTGACGATCGTCCGTAATCAATACTGACTGATTGTTGGAAGCCGGGTTTTTGCCCGGCTTTTTTTCGTCCAGCTTTTTTGCTCAGCGAGGCGGGTAAGCCCGTCATGACAGGGCAGGGACTGTAGATCAGATCAGTGGTTTTGAGGCTTTACCAGGCCTTGTCCACAGGTGTACCGTATCAGGCGTTTCTGGACTTGAATTTCTTTTCAGGGAGGCGCTTAATCAACGTCTGCAGGGCGGGTGGAGTGCAGCGATACCCGACATAGCGAGAATAATAATTACTTGTTGGGTATCGCCACACTCCCCCAACCGATCACAGGAGTCTGCTGTGGACTTTTCATCTGTGCCTGAGTTTCCTTCCTGGCTTGTTCAGGTTGTGCTGGTCGTTTTGATAACAGCGATACTTGCTTCTGTATCCCGAAGAATGCTGAAAAAGCTGGCAGGTAAAGCCCGGTCAGTCCACTCGGTCTGGCCCGGTATATTGCTGGAGGCCGGGCGTAAACCTCTGGTCGCGCTGATCTGGCTCGTCGGGGCAGGCTGGACAGTGGATGTTATCTGGCAGAGTACCGGTATTGCCATGCTGGCAAAGTTTGATGGTATTCGGGATATGCTGGTTATCGGGCTGTTTGGCTGGGTACTGGTGAGGCTGGTTCGCGAAGTGGAGAAACAGTATCTGGCCGGAGTTCTGGGTGGTCACGATAATGATCCGACCTCGGTCATTGCCGTTGGCCGCCTGTTGCGGGTGACAGCCGTTATTATCAGCGGCCTGATGCTGATGCAAACCCTGGGTTACAGTATTTCCGGCATTCTTGCTTTTGGCGGTGTAGGTGGTATAGCCATTGGTTTTGCGGCCAGGGATATGCTGGCCAACCTGTTTGGCGGCATGATGATTTATCTGGATAAACCCTTTGGAGTTGGCGACTGGGTTCGTTCACCGGATAAGAATATAGAAGGTACTGTGCAGTATATTGGCTGGCGTCAAACCCGGATTCTGACCTTTGATAAGCGACCTCTCTATGTGCCAAATGCCACTTTTATGAATATTTCTGTGGAAAACCCTTCCCGAATGGAAAACCGGCGCATAAAGGAAACCATAGGTTTAAGATATCAGGATGCCCGCCTGCTTGCTCCGCTGCTTGCAGAGATTCGCAGCTATCTAAAGGAACATAGCGAGATCGACCAGAGCAAAATTATCATGGTGAATTTCAATCAGTTTGGTGCATCCAGTCTGGATTGTTTCATCTATTGTTTTACCCGCACCACTGACTGGGCTGAGTTCCATATGATTAAGGAGCGGGTATTGCTGGATATTATGGCAATTATCCATCATCAAGGGGGCGATATAGCCTTTCCGACACGTACACTGGATTTACCGGAATCGTTATCTCCTGAGCTAATTGCCCGGACTGAACAGGCGAAAGATGCAAATCCTGCCTGAATAGAATTTTCAGGTTAAAGATCAACAGTAATTCAGTGGGGCAGGAGTGAATCAGTTGTTTTTTATCGTTCACTCCATGCAACCTGTTGGCTTAAATCTATCGGGAAAACTTGTTCAACAAACGTAAAGTTAGGAAACCAAAAAATAATGGCTACTTTATTATGATGTAAATTAATCGGAACAGTACAGTGAACTACAAAGTTAGCACTTTATTACTAATTTTTTCTCTACTGTTCCCTGACTGTTTGTTTGCAACGATAGATGTTACATGGTTGTTCAGCAGAAACGGCAAAACAGAGAAAATAATTATTACTCAATATAGTGGAATCGATAAAACATTCAGGTACTACCTGCCGGGATCCTCCCGGAGCAGGTCAGATCATGTTGCGCCGGAAACACTTGCAGGCTCTGAGAAGGAACCAGACCTGTTAAGGTATATGATGCAGTACTTGCCAAGGGAGAGCTTGTTTATGGCAGGTTCAAACCGCTTTAGTACACCGGTTTTTGATTATGGCTCTGTCAGCTTTCGTCTGCCGTTATTCCCTATAGGTTTGCTGCCCGGATTTTCTTTCAGCTACAGGCCACTAAGGGTTGAGGGAGTTGGAAGTTTGCATAATACAGTGTTGGTTCATTTGAGAGCGGTTAGAGAGCCAACAGTCAAACTTTCAGATAGTGAAAGAAAAGAAATCAGGCTGAAATCCAGTGCATCCGGAGCCACTGAATTGAGATCAGTCGCATCGGATTCAAATGAGCTGGAGTTAATGTCATCAGTGACTGCTCCAAGGGTGGTAAGGGATCAAACTGTACCTGAATCAGATATACCAGAATCAGTCTGTACCGTTGTTATCAGTTATCTGCATGGTAGATATCAGATATTTCTTATCAAGGGTTTTATTAATTCTGCGCAGATACAGGATATTATTCATTTGGCTGTGCGTGGCCGGGCTTCTTTAGAACACACTTACTATCATACGACGCTTGATGAGGATCATTTCCACACATTGTTAGGGCTTGATATTAGCGATTTGTGGGTGGATGAGCCTGATGGAGATATTGAATCAGGGGGCTGTGGGTGTTCGTGCTCTGGTTCTGAAGAGGCTAAGGAGTAGCGTTCTTTTGTTAATCTGCTGATAGTGATCACTGGCTGCAGAGCAGTTCTGCAACCAGTGACAGGCAATTGGATTAGCGTCCCATGCCTTCCGCTACAAACGGACGAATCCGCTTCAGCATCTCTTTGAACAACTTCGGGTTGCCGCAGACAATCTGGTTTTTCTCCAGGAAGTCGTGACCGCCCATGAAATCACTGCACAGGCCGCCTGCTTCCTGAATGATCAGGGAACCTGCTGCCATATCGTAGTTCTTCAGACCAAATTCCCAGAAAGCGTCCAGTTTGCCGGAAGCAACGTAGGCCAGATCCAGAGAGGCGGCACCGCAGCGACGGATGCCGGCAGTGTCACCCAGCATGGCACGCATCATGTTCAGGTAGCCGTCCAGGTAGTTCAGGTTGTTGCCGGAGAATGGAATGCCGGTACCGATCAGGGCGCCTTCCATGGAGCGACGATCACTGACACGGATACGCTTGCTATTCAGCATGGCACCCTGGCCACGACTGGCGCAGTAGGTTTCATCCTTGATCGGATCGATAATAACGGCGTGTTCAATACGACCACGGTACTGACAGGCAATAGAGATGGCGAACTGGGGAATGCCACGGATAAAGTTGGTGGTGCCGTCCAGAGGATCAATAATCCAGAGGTAATCCTTGCCTTCGCCCTTGCCTTCCGTATGACCGGATTCTTCACCGAAGAAACCATGGTCAGGGTAAGCTTTACGCAGGGAGGAGATGATCATCTCTTCAGAGGCGCGATCCACCTGGGTCACAAAGTCATTGCGATCCTTGGCTTCTACCTTGAGGTTCTCAAGATCGCGGTAAGCGTGAACAATAATTTCGGCAGCAGCGCGAGCGGCGCGCAGAGCCATATTTACCATGGGTTGCATAGGCTGGATTACATCTGAAATTTGAAAGATCGAATATGAATATCGGAAGAAGTTGCCATGGGTTAACCCTCGGTGCCTTCGAACCAGTGGTTGACTGACCCTGATTTCATATCACTTGCGCGAACATGCCCGGAAAAAGGGTTTAGAAAATCGTTACGCGAAAAAGTGCGCGGATTATAAAGAAGAATGTACCTGTAATACAAACCTATTGTTCATTATTTGTGGGGTTTTCCGGTAAACTGCACGATTTGGCTGCAAAAGCTGTCTGTAGAATGGACAGTCTGAAGCTATTCCTTCTTCAGTTAACACAGAGATAATTTGTGGTGAACGACTCCGCTGCGAAAGAGCCGGTAATCAATGGCTCGCTGGCTCTCGATAATATTTCCATTGTCCTGATTAATACCACCCATCCCGGCAATATTGGCGCGGCTGCCCGGGCCATGAAGGCGATGGGGCTTAGCCGTCTGGTCCTGGTCGGCCCGGCCGATTTTCCTTCTGGTCATGCTACAGCGCTGGCGTCCGGGGCGGACGATATTCTTGCCAGTGCCAGGGTGGTTGACACGCTGGATGAGGCGCTGGCTGGTTGTCAGTTTGTGGTGGGTACCAGCGCCCGGGTGCGTGGCGTATCGCTGGAGCTGGTTGAGCCAAAGGCTTGTGCCAACCAGATTCTGGATGAAGCCGAGCAGGCTCAGGTGGCGCTGGTCTTTGGGCGGGAAGACCGGGGGATGACCAATGAGGAGTTGAGGCGTTGCCATCTGCAGGTTCATATTCCGACCAATCCTGACTTCAGTTCATTGAACCTTGGTGCGGCGGTTCAGGTGATGGCCTATGAGCTGCGTATGACTCAGCTGGCACGTCTGGGTGGTGTCGAACTGCCTAAAACCAAGCAGATGGAACACGCTTCGCAGGAGGATATGGAGCGTTTTTATCAGCACCTATATGAAACACTCGTACAAATAGGCTTTCTTGAACACAGCAGTCATGAGAAGATTATGGCGAAATTAAGACGTATGTACGGACGGATTCGTCCGGATCGGGTAGAGCTGAGTATTCTGCGTGGCATTCTGTCCGAAACCGGTAAATTTGCGAAGGACTCTTCAGAACCCTCTAAAGAGACTTTATAGAGCCTCTTTAGAGTCACGTGAACAAGACCGACGATTGGATTATGTTTGAGCGACTCAAAGAAGACATCAGAACCGTCATGCAGCGAGACCCTGCCGCCAGGGGAACGTTTGAAGTAGTGACGAATTACCCCGGCCTGCACGCGCTGCTGTTGCATCGCGTTGCCCACAGATTGTGGAATGCCGGTTTCTGTTGGATGGGTCGCAGTCTCTCGACATTCAGCCGCTGGTTGACAGGCATTGAAATTCACCCCGGAGCTACTATTGGTCGACGTTTCTTTATTGACCATGGCATGGGGGTGGTGATTGGTGAAACCGCCATTATTCACGACGATGTGACGCTTTATCACGGAGCGACTCTGGGAGGAACCTCGCCCAATAAGGGCAAGGATCATCCGGCTAACCAGGGTAAACGTCATCCAACGCTGGCTAACAAAGTGGTGGTGGGTGCCGGTGCCAAGATTCTGGGTCCTTTTACCGTGGGGGATGGTGCCAAGATCGGTTCAAATGCGGTTGTTGTAAAAGAGGTGCCGCCCGGAGCGACCGTTGTTGGCGTCCCTGGCCGTATTGTCGAGAAGCGGATGGCTATTGATTCCCGTCGTCAACAGATGGCAGAAAAAATGGGCTTTGATGCCTACGCGGTTACAGAGGATATGCCGGATCCGACGTCTAATGCGATTACTGCCATGCTGGATCACCTGCATGCGGTAGATGACCGGATGCAGGAAATCTGCAAAGTTCTGGAAAGCAGGGGATTGTGTGACGATATGAATCCGATACCTGAACTGAAGGAAGAGGACTTTGCTTCCCTGAAGAGCAGAGAGAAGGAAGAAGCCTAGGAGTCTGCTTGTTCGGGCATCAGGTTGCTTCGGTAGACTGATGCCCGTGTACGTACAGCGGTAATGACGAAGCCTGCCGACTTGTATAAAATAACCCGTCGCTATAAAAATCATCTTAACTAGCACATTTTACCCTTCTTCTATCATCTTTTCCTAGAGTTCTATTAATACTTGACTGTTTTACTCAGGTATTTCATAATTCGCACAAATGCTACAGTCAGGCTGAATTTCAGGTACAGGTCAGCCGACCGGGTTCTGTGAAAAAGCTTTTTCAGACGCATCAGAACTTCGAGCAATGATCGGGCAAAGATAGCGCTGATTACTATAACCAGCTTATTGAGAGTGAGAATCCAGCATGCGATTGACCACTAAAGGACGCTACGCCGTAACTGCCATGTTGGACCTGGCGCTGCATGCGGACCAGGGGCCGGTTGCCCTTGCTGATATTTCCGAACGTCAGGGTATTTCACTCTCCTATCTGGAGCAGCTGTTCTCCCGTCTGCGCAGAAACGAGCTGGTATGCAGCGTGCGCGGGCCGGGTGGGGGATACCGCCTCAGTCGTGACAGTCAGGCTATTTATGTGGCTCAGGTGATTGATGCGGTGAATGAATCAGTTGACGCAACCCGCTGTCATGGCGATGGCGGATGTCAGCAGGGTGCCAAGTGCCTGACGCACCATCTGTGGCATGACCTTAGCAAACAGATTCATGAGTTTCTTGGCAATATCAGTCTGGCTGATCTTGTCGCTAAAAGAGAAGTTCAAAATGTCGCTGTTCGTCAGGACGAGCAGCAGGGCCAGGACAACAAGAGTGTGATTAACAGCCTGCTGTAACGCTGTTGCTCACAGGGATAATACAACAGCCTTGAGCGTTTAAAGTGCCTTGAGCGTTTGAGGCGCCTGGAGCGTGTAAAACGCCTGGAGATGTATGGGATGAAACTACCAATTTACCTTGATTACTCGGCAACGACACCGGTCGATCCTCGTGTCGCCGAAAAAATGAGCCAGTGTCTGGTTGCTGAAGGTAACTTCGGCAATCCTGCGTCTCGTTCGCATGTGTTCGGCTGGAAGGCTGAAGAAGCTGTAGAAGATGCCCGCCGTAATGTGGCAGACCTGCTGGGCGCTGATCCCCGCGAAATTGTCTGGACTTCCGGTGCCACCGAGTCAGACAATCTGGCGATTAAAGGTGTGGCACACTTTTATGCCAAAAAAGGCAAGCACATTATTACCTCCAGAATTGAACACAAGGCGGTACTCGATACCTGTCGTCAGCTGGAGCGTGAAGGTTACGAAGTGACCTATCTTGATCCGGATTCGGATGGCATTATCACGCCGGAAATGGTGGAATCCGCCCTTCGTGATGACACAATTCTGGTTAGCCTGATGCACGTCAATAACGAAATTGGCGTAATCAACGATATTGCGGCTATTGGTGAAATCACCCGGGCCCGTAAGGTTCTGTTTCATGTGGATGCTGCCCAGAGTGTGGGCAAGATTCCTCTGGACATGAACACCATGAAAGTTGATCTGCTTTCCATTTCTGCGCACAAAATGTACGGACCTAAAGGTATTGGTGCTCTGTATGTGCGCCGTAAGCCCCGTGTACGTCTGGAAGCCCAGATTCACGGTGGTGGTCACGAGCGCGGCATGCGTTCCGGTACTCTGCCGACGCATCAGATTGTTGGCCTGGGCGAAGCCTGTCGTATTGCTAAAGATGAAATGGCAACCGACCATGAACATTGCCTGAACCTGCGTCAGCGTTTCCTGAACCACTTTGAAGGTATGGAAGAAGTGCATGTGAACGGCTGCATTGAGCAACGTGTTGCCGGTAACCTGAATGTCAGTTTTGCTTTTGTGGAAGGTGAATCTCTGATCATGGCTCTGAAGGATGTTGCGGTTTCCTCCGGTTCCGCCTGCACCTCTGCCAGTCTGGAACCTTCTTATGTGCTACGTGCGCTGGGGCTGGATGACGAACTGGCTCATAGCTCCCTGCGTTTCAGCTTCGGTCGTTTCTCGACGCCCGAGGAAGTGGATTATGCCGCTACCCAGGTGAAGGATGCAGTGATTAAGCTGCGTGAACTGTCGCCTCTGTGGGACATGTACAAGGATGGCGTTGACCTGAAATCCGTGCAGTGGGTTGCACACTAAGTGAATTTAGGTGCCGGCTCCGGACTCTGAGAACGGCACTATCGCAGAATTGGGTGGGAGGATAGAACCATGGCTTACAGTAAAAAGGTGGAAGACCATTACGAGAATCCTCGTAATGTCGGTAAACTCGACGCCGGTGCGGAAAACGTCGGTACTGGCATGGTCGGCGCACCAGCCTGTGGCGACGTTATGCGTCTGCAGATTCAGGTCAGTGATGAAGGGGTGATTGAAGATGCCCGCTTCAAAACTTACGGCTGTGGTGCTGCTATTGCCTCCAGCTCTCTGGCGACAGAGTGGATGAAAGGCAAAACGCTGGACGAAGCGTCCGAGATCAAGAATACCGATATCGCAGAAGAGCTGGCGTTGCCGCCAGTTAAAATTCACTGCTCTGTTCTGGCTGAAGACGCTATCAAGGCGGCAGTGGATGACTATCGTAGTAAACATGACGGTGAATCCGCAGCCTGATTCACCGCTGTGACAGGGGGAACCTGTCGCGGTTAATTTTAGTTGGAGTATTTCATGGCGATCACCATGACCGCTGCCGCAGCAAGGCATATCAGGGATCAGTTGGAAAAGCGTGGTAAAGGCGTTGGCATCAAGGTGGCCGTTCGTACGTCTGGCTGTTCCGGCATGGCTTATGTGCTGGAATTTGTGGATGTTAAGGCCGATGAAGACAGCGTATTCGTCAGCCACGACCTGGAAATCCATTCTGACCCCAAAAGTCTGGTGTACCTGGACGGTACCGAGCTGGACTTTGTGAAAGAAGGTCTGAACGAAGGTTTCCAGTTTAATAACCCTAATGTCGCCAGTGAGTGCGGCTGTGGTGAAAGCTTCAACGTCTGATTTTATAGTAAGCCCGGCCTCTCTCAGGTCGGGCTTTTTACGTTCTGCCCTTCTGGGAGCCTGACCGGGAATGGACTGCCCTGCTGCGTTCCATTCCCGGTCAGACTCCTGGTGATTACCACTTCCGGATAGTACGTTTGACGCCATTCCCGAAGTCATTTGGAACAAGCATCACCGTGGTTGATATAACGAAAAACTATTTTGAGCTGTTTCAGCTTCCTGTCTCCTGCCGGGTTGATCTGTCACTGCTGGCCGAGCGGTATCGCGAGCTTCAGAAAACCGTGCATCCTGATCGTTTTGCCGGGGCGGATGATCGCCAGCAACGACTTGCCATTCAATACGCTGCCTATGTCAACGAAGGCTATGAAACACTGAAATCGTCCATGGCAAGGTCGTTGTACCTGCTGGAACTGGCTGGTTACAAGGTTGACCTTGAAACGAATACAGTGATGGACCCGGTGTTTCTGATGGAGCAGATGGAGTTGCGTGAAGCCATGTCCGAAGTGCGTGACCATGTCGATCCGGAAGCAGAGCTGGAACGCATGGTTGACGAAGTAGACGAAGGGGTTGAAGCCCTGTTTGGTACCTATGAACAGCTGTGGCTGATTGCCAGCGAAGAAGGCACTGAAGCACCCGCCAGAGAGGATGCGCTGAAAAAAGCCCAGGATACTGTACGAAAGATGCAGTTCATGGTTAAGCTTGCGGCTGAACTGGAACAGCTGGAGTCAGAGCTGTTAGATGGTTAGCTGTTAGATAGTTAGTTGTTAGAAAGTCAGCTGTTAGAAAGTTAAAAGCCAGTTGTAAAGATAAGGCAATATAATGGCATTACTACAGATTTCCGAGCCGGGGCAAACGCCTGAACCGCACCAGCGTAAACGGGCGGTGGGTATTGACCTGGGTACGACCAATTCCCTGGTGGCGTCGGTGCGTTCTGGCAACGCAGACACTCTGCCTGATCATCAGGGTGAGCATATACTGCCTTCTGTCGTTCATTACGGGGAGCAGGGCGTTACTGTTGGTCAACAGGCTGAACAGCATATGGTCAGTGATGCGCTGGACACGATTGTTTCTGTCAAGCGCCTGATGGGGCGGGGCTTAAATGACCTTTCCACTCTAGGGGGGGTTATGCCCTATCGGTTTGTGGACTCTGAAAGTCAGATGCCTCTGATTGAAACCCGCCGGGGTTCGGTCAGCCCGGTAGAGGTGTCCGCTGAAATTCTGCGTTCTCTGGCAGGGCGTGCCACCGAAACGCTGGGGGGGGAGCTGGATGGTGCTGTGATCACCGTGCCAGCGTATTTTGATGAATCCCAGCGTCAGGCCACCAAAGATGCTGCAAAACTGGCAGGTCTTAACGTTTACCGTCTGCTGAATGAGCCAACTGCGGCAGCTGTCGCCTATGGTCTGGATCAGGGTGGTGAAGGATTGATAGCGGTTTACGACCTTGGTGGTGGTACCTTTGATATTTCTATTCTGCGTCTGCAGAAAGGCGTGTTTGAAGTACTAGCCACCGGTGGTGATACAGCCCTTGGCGGTGATGATTTCGACCGGGCGATTGCTGGCTGGGTGCTGGCGCAGGCGGGTGTTGACGAGTCTTCTCTGAATAATGAACAGCATCGTCAAATCATGCTGGAAGGTCGTCGTGCCAAGGAGGCCCTGACGGATCACGACAGTGTTGATGTGTCGTTTGGTGACTGGTTCGGCCAGTTGACCACTGAACAGTTTAATGAGCTGGCAGATAAGCTGATTGACCAGACCCTGCGAGCGTTCAAGCGTGCTTTGCGGGATGCGGGTTATAAGGCAAAAGATATTGAAGCGGTGGTGATGGTCGGCGGCTCAACCCGTATGCCAAGAGTGCGCTCCCGTATTGCTGATTTTGCGAAAAAACAACCTTTGACGTCTATTGATCCGGATCGTGTTGTGGCGATAGGCGCAGCCCTGCAGGCAGACGTGCTGGCAGGTAACAAATCGGGCGACGATATGTTGCTGCTGGACGTGATTCCGTTGTCTCTTGGTCTGGAAACCATGGGCGGGCTGATGGAGAAGGTAGTTCATCGCAATACCACCATTCCGGTAGCCAGAGCGCAGGAGTTTACCACCTATAAAGACGGTCAGACGGCTATGGCCATCAACGTCTTTCAGGGTGAGCGGGAACTGATCAGGGATAATCGTTCCCTGGCACGCTTTGAGCTGCGTGGTATTCCGCCGCTGCCGGCGGGTGGCGCTAAAATCCGTGTGACTTTCCAGGTGGATGCGGACGGATTGCTGGGGGTATCGGCTGAAGAGATGTCTACCGGTGTCAAGAGCAGCATTCAGGTGAAGCCTTCCTACGGACTGACTGACGATGAAATTGCCCGTATGCTCAGGGATTCGTACTCTCATGCTGTCGATGATCGCAACAGTCGTCGTCTGTTGGAACAGCAGGTTGAAGCGGATCGGTTGCTGGAGGCTCTGGTAGTCGCCATGCAGGCGGATGGTGAAGCTTTGCTGAGTCAGGAGGAGTACCGGTCTGTTCTGGCAGATATGGAACAGTTAAAAGCGACCCGTCAGGGGGAGGACGCTGACGCTATCGCCCGTGAGATTGAACGGGTTAGCAAGGCGACGGAAGAATTTGCCGCTCGTCGTATGAATCAGGGTATCCGCAAGGCCCTGTCCGGCCATAGTATTGATGACTTTGAGGAGTCCTGATTATGCCTCAGATAGTATTTTTGCCCCACGAGGAATTGTGTCCCGAAGGGGCAGTGATTGAAGCGGAACCTGGTGTATCGGTGCTGGACGCTGCTCTGCAGAACGACATTGAGATTGAACATGCCTGTGAAAAGTCCTGCGCCTGTACAACCTGTCATGTCATTGTGCGGGAAGGGTTTGACAGCCTGGAGGAGTCCGACGAGCTGGAAGACGACCTGCTGGATAAAGCCTGGGGTCTGGAACCTGAGTCCCGCCTGAGCTGTCAGGCCGTGGTTGCCGACGAAGACCTGGTGGTTGAGATTCCCAAGTACACCATTAACCAGGTTTCAGAGCGTCATTAAACGATGCTCTTTCATAGCTTTTTAGCTTTGGGGGGGAGGTGTTATGAGTCTGAAGTGGACTGATAGTTACGATATTGCCATCGAGTTGTCGGAAGCTTATCCGGAAACCGATCCGAAGTTCGTCAACTTTGTTGACCTGCGAAACTGGGTTCTGGCGCTGGAAGATTTTGATGATGACCCGAGCCATTGTGGTGAGAAGATTCTTGAGGCCATCCAGATGGCATGGATTGAGGAAGCCAGTTGAAGGCAGCTGTCTTTTATAAAGGGTTGTTAAAATCGAAGACCTTGCAGATATTCTCTGTAAGGTCTTTTTTTAGGCGTTGTTCACCGGTTATGCCAGTAGCGATCTCCCGGCCGCCAGTGAATCAGGTCTTTTGGGTGAAATAATGCTCTGTGAGGTTTGAATAGTGGGAGTTGCTGCCATTGTCTGATGCCAGCGGGCATCTGGGCGTCAAACCACTGGCCGGAAAAATGAATAAAAGCGTGGGGAATCAGGCGGCGGACATAAAACAGCTGCGCTGCCGGGCAATATTGAATCGCCAGTCTAGCCCAGTCGTAGCAGTAGCCGCTGTTAATATCTGCCAAAGGTATACGCCATCTCTGACATATTTGCCGGGTCACTCCATGAAAGACCATCCTGGCTGCCTTATTAAAATTGTTTTTGGTATTTGTGTTTTTGATGTGATTATGCCAGTTCAGGTAAGATCTCAACAGCTGTTGCGTAATTATTATTTCTGTGAGTGGGAGTTTCTACATTGAAGGCAGCGCATTGGGTGAGATGTACCACTACGGCTTTCGTCGGCCAGTCTATTTTGCGGTACTACTGGATCGAGTGTTTCAATGATCCAGTTAACAACATAGCTCGCATTAACGCAGTTCCGCATGGTCACTTCATGTAAAGGCTCTTGGATAGAGCCTGCATTTAAGCTTGTTTCCAGCCAGACCATCTGAGCAGCATATTCTGCACGGAGTTTTTTTAAAATCGAGGTGTAAGCTTCGCGTACCAACGCTGAGTCAACATTTGCCAGATAAGCGTCAAGGAATTTAAAAGCTGCTGGTTGCCCGTAATCAAAAATTTCAACAAATGTATCGTTTGAAAAAGAAACTCTGTTTAGAGTACCTGTTTCGGGAGAAAAAGGAAGAATTGGTACGCGGGCAGTTTGTGTTAAGTTTTTATTTCCCTCAGTACGCACAACGATATAGCTTCCACCGTTTAAATCAAAGCGGTATATATTTGCTGATGCAAAAAATGCTGGAAGTAAAAAGCAGAAGCCAATCAGTAATTTGTTATTCAACCAGAGCAACTCGTGAAGATTTGGATGGAAAGGTAGTCTAGTTCACTCTTTCTTTTTTTTACAAGATGAAAGGAAAATCAGGGAGTAGCAGTGCGTGATGCGAAGGGGCAGAGCCCCCCCTCATCGTCAATCAACGTTGCAGTTCCGCTTTTACATCAATGTGGTACGGCAGAGGTGAAACCGTGAAGGTGATGTCATTGTCAGGCAGTTGTACATCACTGGTTTCAGCGGCTTCAACCCGGATAACGGCAAGCAGCTCGGTCTGTTTGGCATCGGTTGGTGTGACAGCATACAGCACTTCACCAATGGTTTTTCCAGCTGCATTAGTCAGTTTGGTGTTAGGGGACAACTCAACGGCTGAATCGGCAGTTAAGTGGTAACAGCGGCTTTTTAATTGCCCCAGGTTCTGCATGCGGGCAACAATTTCCTGCCCTGTATAGCAACCTTTGCGAAAGCTGACCGCATTCAGGGTGGGCAGATTCAGATGTTGTGGAATGTATTGCTCAGTCGCTTCAGGCAACAGTTCAGGGATCACCGCTTCGATATCCAGCAGGCGCCAGTGAGACTGGGAGACTGGCAGGAAATTCTGTTTCATTTTTTCCCACCAGGCAGACAGCTGGTTAGCCGGGAGCCAGAGTTCATAGCGTTCACAGGTGCCGGGAACGGCCAGCAACCAGGCACTTTGTTCAACCTTTATGGCCGAACCGTCCTCTGGTGTATTGCCAAATAGTGTCTCAATGACGTTTTTAATACTGGAGCCTGACAAACCCAGGGCAACCAGGGAGGTATCTATGGTCTGTTCTGACTTGAAAAAGACTGCATACTTGCCAAGTGTCGTTTGAGTGAGGTCCAGAAGTCCTTTGTGCATCGACAGCAGGAAGGCGTTTTCACAGTGGAGCAGGCGGAACGCGCTGTACATCCTGCCTTTTGGAGTGCATGCGGTACTCAGATGGTGTTGGCCGGGTTCCAGTACGTTCAGGTTGTTGCTCAGTTGTCCCTGCAGGAACCGCTGGCTGTCCGGGCCACTGACGCTGAGAAAACCACGATCCGTCAGCAGGCTCATTGCTGGCTGGTGACGATCGGCAAAGCTGGCATGGCGGACTTGTTCAAGGAATGGGGCAAACAGGGAAGCGTGATTATTACTCATAATAGGCTCGGATATGTGCTCAGAAAAATACCAGCGTGATTGATCCCAATGATAGAGGAAAGTACCGTCTCGCAACACTGTGGCGACGGTTGTAATGTGAAAATTTGTTGCCTTGATAGTCGCTTCCTGAGAGGGGTGAACTTATAATACCGCCCTGACTAACAAGGAGTTTGCCGAATGAAATTAAGCGGTGATGATTTTAAACGGGTTCAGTGGCACAGTCGCCGAGGTATGCTGGAGCTGGATGTTTTACTGGAGCCATTCACCAACGAAGTACTGAAGGACCTGTCGGCAGAAGATCAGCAGGTTTATGTGCGCCTGCTGGACTGTCAGGATGCGGATTTGTTTTCCTGGTTTATGAGCGAGCAGCGCCCGGACGATAAGGCTCTGGCTGCCATGATTGATACGGTCATCACCTACGCCCGCCGTAGCTTTAACACTGATGGTGTCTGATGACGATGAATTGATTGAGATTCGTCTGCACCGGTCCCGGCTTATGCTGGTTGTCGGGACCAGTGTTCACTTCCTTGCTTTACTTGCCCCATGGTTTTCAAGTCTTTCCTTTCTCCTGCAGCTACTCATTTCTTCACTGGTGGTGGCTTATGCACGAAGTTTTTATCGGCGATATATTACCCGAACCAGTCCTGACAGCGTGCTTGCCCTGCGCTATTGCAATGATCAGTGGCTACTGTTGACGAAATCAGGCTGGCAGCGGGCCTGGACGACAGGGACTCTGCTGGTGACGCCATGGTTGATGGCTTTCTGTTTCCGTACGGAAGAGAAAAAGAGCGGGTTGTCATGGGTTGGTATGGGAAACTATCAGGTTTGCCTCTGGCCTGATACGGATAAAGCGGCCTCTCTGCATGCGTTGAGGTTACGTTTGCTATTGAAAAAGAACAGGCCTGATGGAAGTGGGTACAAATAATGTGAATATTAATTTCTAAATATTTCAGCTGTTCCGCTGAAGCTCCACTAAACTGTTTCCGAATTTCTTGAACCCATCCTGAAGTTTGCTTTCCCCAAATGGCTACATAGCCTCAGCGGGCGGGTCTCTGGTCAGGGTTGGAGAATAAGCGGTCATAGACGGGCTGCTGAATAATCAGTAGGACAAATGACGGTATTGTGGTGGTAATGATGACGACGTTCGAACCTGCCATATCTCAGGATTTTTTAAATTATATGGAGACCGGTTCTTCCCAGGCCTGGGGGGTTCATGATTGTTACGGACGTGCTTTCTATATGAATACCCATACCAAAAGGGTGTTCGGACTGCCTGACAAATACGATGTATCAGGCAGACATTTCTCGGAGCTTCCCGCGCCTATCTTTTTTGCCTGTTCTGACAAAGTGATTGAGCAGAATAATATCTGCATATCGGAGCGTCGTGAAATCCGGGTGCTTAATGTCCATCCTGGCGGTGATGGCTGGTTTGCCTATGTGTCCAGCAAAGTGCCTCACTATAACCTTAAGGGCGAGGTTGATGGTGTACTGAGCTGTGGCTATTCCGTGACCCGGGGCTGGTTAAGTGCTGCGCAGAATATTCGCAAGCTGATGAAAGTAGATCAGCGTACCTCCCGGGGGCAGTTGTCGCTGCGCGCCGGGCATCTGCCAAACCTGAGCCCCAGAGAGTCGGAAGTACTGTTTTTTCTGATCTGTAATCAGCAGATCAAACAGATTGCAGGTATTCTGTCTTTGTCAGAAAACACGGTTCGTACTCATATTGAACATCTGAAAAAGAAGTTTGAAGTACATTCTATTTCCCAGCTGATAGAAGCCTCCATTGCGGTTGGTTGCCAGGATTTTTTACCGGAAACTTTGCGGCTTCAGCAACTGTCGATGATTGTCAGTTAGATAAGAAGGCAGGGAGGCGTGGCTTGTTATGACAACCCCGGTTGCAGCAAAGAACCGTATTGTCGTGATCACCTCTCTGGGAGGGTTTCTGGAGGCTTACGACTTTACCGTTTATGCGCACATGTCTGCTTATTTGTCACTGGTCTTTTTTCCAGCAGCCAGTGTCGGCACTTCACTCCTGAATACGTTTATTACCTTTTCTGTCGGTTATCTTGCACGGCCTCTGGGCGCCATTGTCTTTAGCCACTGGGGAGACCGTAACGGTCGTAAAGGCAGCTTTATGGTAACGGTGGTTCTGATGGCTGTTGCCACTTTCGGCATAGGCATTTTACCAGGACATGAGCAAATAGGCGTTCTTGCGCCGGTTACACTGGCGCTTTTTCGGCTGCTGCAGGGTTTTTGTTTTGCGGGTGAGTTTTCCGGAGCGGTGACCTATCTCTATGAGACCATTCCAACTCACCGTCAGGGAGTTGGGGTGGCCTGTCTGGGGGCAGGCACTATGGCTGGAATACTGATGGGTGTTCTGATGCACAGTGTTCTGGTGACGTGGTTCGATGAGCGGCAATTGATTGCCTGGGGATGGCGGATACCCTTTCTTCTGGGTGGCTCCCTTGGCGGTGTCAGCTATGTCATACGCCGTCGTTTTGTCGAGTCGTCTGTTTTCACAGCGGTTGTCGAGCGGGGACAGCGGGAGAGAATTCCTTTTATGACGCTGTTAACGCACTATAAAGCCGAACTATTGTTGGGTATTTTGGTGCTGATGCCTGTGCTGGCTTCTGTCTGTATGCTGTTTTTCTTTACCCCGGGCTATCTGACTCGAATGCTGGGCTATTCAGCTGAGGCTGTGGCTTATGCCAATTCCCTGAATATGTTTCTGGGGCTTCCTGTCTGCATTGTTGTTGGCTGGCTGGGAGATCGTTACAACCGTTATTGGATTATGACCGGTGCCGGGCTGCTGGTGGCGATTGCCGCCTGGCCTGTTTTCAGCTGGTACGCCGGTGGCGAAGCTAATCTGCTGGTGGCTGCGGTGGTTGGTGCATTGATGTGGGGCAGTGTGGAAGGTATTGCCATTTTACTGGTGGTCAGCAGTTTTCCGGTGGCATTGCGTTATACGGGGATGGCGTGCAGTTACAATATTTGTGCGACGCTGTTTGCAGGAATGGGGACTATGGTTGGGTTCTGGCTGATCCGCTTAACCGGGAACATGGCGTCTCCGGGTTATTATCTGGTAATCAGTGGCCTGGCTGGAGCAATAGGCGCTTACCTGTTAGGGCAGCGTCAGAGTGTAAAGCCTGCCGTGGGCAGGCTTTCTGGTCAGGAGTAATGGTTTTTTTACTCTATTGCATTTTCCGGGCGGAAATTATCGGGTGTCAGGATGGTATCTTCAACCGTTTCAGCCGTTGTCGGATAGTCCAGTGTATAATGCAAACCCCTCGACTCTTTTCGTGACAGTGCGCTGTCAATAATCAACTCTGAAACCAGAGCCAGGTTGCGCAGTTCAATCAGGTCATTACAGACCTTGAAGTGGCTATAAAAATCATTGATTTCAGACTGCAGCAGCTTGACCCGGTTTCTTGCTCTTACCAGACGTTTGGTGGTGCGAACAATACCAACATAGTCCCACATAAAGCGGCGCAGCTCTTCCCAGTTATGGGAAATTACAACCCCTTCGTCCGTGTCTGTTACCTGACTGTCATCCCAGTCGGGTAAGGCTTCGCTGTTATTGATTTTGTGAATTGAGTCGTTGATGGTGTCTGCGCAGCTTCTGGCTGTTACAAAACATTCCAGAAGAGAGTTGCTGGCCAGGCGGTTGGCACCGTGCAGGCCGGTGAAGGCGCATTCACCAATGGCGTAAACGCCCGGCACATCGGTCTGGCTCTGATGGTTCACAAGTACACCGCCGCAAGTGTAATGGGAGGCGGGAACAATCGGGATAGGCTGCCGGGTGATGTCGATACCGTATTCCAGACAGCGCTCATAAATAGTCGGAAAGTGGGACCGGACGAACTCCGGTGGTTTGTGACTGATATCGAGAAACAGACAGTCAGCTCCCAGGCGCTTCATTTCGTGGTCAATGGCACGGGCAACAATGTCACGGGGGGCCAGTTCGGCTCGTGAGTCGTAGTCCGGCATAAAACGGGTGCCGTCCGGGCGCAGTAATTGTCCACCTTCACCACGAACGGCTTCTGAAATCAGGAAGGATTTGGCATTTGGGTGATACAGGCAGGTCGGGTGGAACTGGTTGAACTCCATGTTGCCAATACGGCAACCAGCGCGCCATGCCATTGCAATGCCATCGCCGCTGGCTCCGTCGCTGTTACTGCTGAACAGGTAGGCTTTGCTGGCACCGCCACTGGCCAGCACCTGAGCTTTGGCTTTAAACAGGTGAACCCGGTCAGACTTCAGGTCGAGAACATAAGCGCCCAAGCCTTTTTGTTGCTGGTCGCCCAGCTTCTGGCTGGTGATCAGGTCAATGGCCAGGTGGTGCTCATAAATATCAATATTGGGTTGCAGTCTGACCCTGGCGATCAGGGTGTCAGAAATAGCCTGTCCCGTTGCATCGGCAGCATGAATAATACGCCGGGCGCTGTGTCCACCTTCGCGGGTCAGGTGAAAGCCGAAGGAGGAGTTGCGTTTTTTATCTTCAGTGAAAGGTACGCCAATGTCGATCAACCACTGGATGCTGTCCCTGCCGTTTTTGACAATGTGTTCCACCGCGTCTTTTCGGCACAGCCCGGCACCTGCAATCAGGGTGTCACGGGTATGCTGTTCAAGGCTGTCACCCGAAGGGTCCAGCACAGCGGCTACCCCGCCCTGGGCGCCGGAGGAGGAACCGGCATTGAGGTTACCTTTGCTGAGTATGGCAACACGCAAATTCGGATCAAGATGCAGTGCCAGAGTCAAACCAGCGGCTCCGCTACCAATAATGATGACGTCGTAATTATAAGACTGATGCATTTGAATTCCCTGAACCCTGGTATCTGACGATACTGCACATCCGGTCCATAATAGTTGAGATCATGGTGATGCCTGCCAGTATGAGCTTGTGAACAGGGTAATGTTCGTAGCTTTCATCTGGCATCAGGTTTCCTGAGTGTCATGGCTCTAAACGGTTTGCAAAGATGTTTAACAGGACGGATATTTTTTGCATACTGCCAGAAAATGACTGAGTGAAATCCTGGTGGTTTTCAGGTTCTGTCTGCAGAACCTAAAGTCTCACGTCTGTGGTGCCGATGGATCAACCGAGATGCACTGTAAAGATGAGACATTCTTTAAATATACATATAAGACCTGTAAACGGCTTGTTAGTATATAGAAATTACGGTCGGCACTATAGTACGCTGTGGTGATCCGAATCATCTTTTCAGTAAAAACTGAAAAAAAATTAACGAGTTCGGGAACTTTCAGGCCGGATTATGGTCTATAGAGAAGCAGAAAGAATCCGCAGCGCAGAGAACACTTTTTCTCAGGATGCTTTTAGCCAGCTGCCAGAGCCGGAAAGGGTTCGCGGCTGGAAAAAGATAGTTAGGGCTATGACGTCTGTAAAGCCCGTTGAGTCAGGAGATGAGTGTCGTTTGCCACATTCAGAGCAGGGCTGCCAGCAGATGGGGATATTTGCATGGTAGAACCTCAGGAAGCGGATCAACAGCTGGTCGAACGGGTGCAGAAAGGCGATAAGGCCGCCTTTGACCTGCTGGTCATTAAATACCAGCATCGTGTTCTGGGACTGGTCAGTAGTTATGTGAATGACTACCAGGAAGTCCAGGATGTAGCACAGGAAGCTTTCATCAAGGCATACAGGGCCATTGATAAGTTTCGGGGAGACAGTTCGTTTTATACCTGGCTGTATCGTATTGCTGTCAATACAGCCAAGAACCATCTGGTGTCCAAGGGCCGGAAGCTGCCAGAATCGGATATCGACGTACACGATGCCGAGTTTCTGGATACCGCAGCCAGCCTCAGAGTGGTGGATACTCCCGAACGGAACCTGTATCGTGATGAGATAGAACGCGTTATCCATGACGCTATTCGTCGTTTGCCGGACGAGCTTCGCACCGCCGTGATGTTGCGTGAGTTTGACGGTTTAAGTTATGACGAGATTGCCCATGTTATGGACTGCCCTGTCGGTACTGTGCGCTCAAGAATTTTCCGGGCCAGGGAAGCCATTGATCGGGAAATAGAGCCGCTGCTCAAACGAGGCTGACTATTTTTAAAAGCAGTAATGAAAGTCGTCAGGACTTACAGTGACAACCCGTTTTCTCCGGTTTCATCAGGGGGAACGGTAAAAGATAGCACCAGGGGTGTATCTATGAGTGAGAAGCCATCTCACAATCATGCCCGGGACCGCCTGAACGAGTCCCTCTCAGCCACACTGGATGGTCAGGCTTCTGAGCTGGAAATGCGCAGAGTTCTGGAAAAGCTGGGCAGTGATGATGACTTGCGTGCAACAGCACGGCGTTACCAGTTGGTTGGTGATGCGGTCAGGCATGAAACCAGCCAGTTTATGAATATTGATCTTTCTGCCAGCATCCGTGACAGGGTTGAGCAGGAAGAAGTAACCCATCAGATGCAGGAACAACCTCAGATTCAGCCAGTGGGCAGGATGACCCATGTTGTCAGCCTGCTGGATAGCTGGTGGTCTTCAATGGGGCGTGTGGCCGTTGCTGCCTCGGTTGCCTTTGCTGTGATTGTTGGTGTGCGTAACTTCAACCAGGTTGAAGAAGTGCATACTGTGGCAGATGTTTCCGACCAGACAACCCTTACCCAGCCATTGCAGATTGCCAGAAATGAATATGGAGCCTCCGGAATCCGCGCAGGTTACAACTCCCGCGAGCATGACACGATTACGCCGGAACAACTGGCTCAGGCGCAAAACGTTGCCAGCCGTGCGACCCGCGAGCGTTTCCGTGCTTACGCTCTGCAGCACGCGGAAATGAGTGCGGTCCAGGGCGGTCAGGGCATGTTGCCCTTTGCGAGGTTGACCAGTTTCGACACACAGTGAGCTTTATGAAAGGAATGCATTTAAACAGGGGGAGTTTGGCGGCATTGCTGGTGTCTGCGCTGATGGTAGCGCCGGTAAAGGCGCAGGAAGCCGTTACGGTGAACCCGACTGAATCAGCGCCTGTATCGAGTGCGGCAGAACCCCCCCGGGTTTCAGAGCCCAGAGACTGGCTGGAAAGCATGGCAGAAGCCACCCGTAAGCTGACTTACCGTGGACATTTTGTTTATCAGCAGGGTTCCAGTCTGGAAACATTGTCTGTATTGCACACCAACCAGAATGGCAATGAGAAAGAGCTGATTCGCTATCTGGATGGCCTGCCCAGGGAAGTATTGCGCCATGGGCGTGAGATAACCTTTCTCAGTGCCGACCGCCCACCAGTCCGTTTTGAGCATGAGTCCCTGATGCCAATGGTAGGGCGTTTTACCGGCAATGATCTGGGTAAGTATTATCAGCTGCGTCCTGCCGCGCTGGACCGGATTGCTGGTCGTGAAGCCGTACAGTTGCTGGTAGTACCGACCGACCGTTTCCGTTATGGTTATCAAATCTGGCTTGACCGGCAGAGCAGCCTGATGCTCAAGTCAGTCATGGTTGACAGCGAAGGTCGTATTATTGAACGCATGCAGTTTACCAACCTTGAATTTACCGATCGTCTCTCAGACCAGGAAACAAAACTACTCAATCGTACGTCGAAAGGCTTGCCTGATGAAACGACGGTGACCATGAGTTCTCTGGAAAAGGACAGTAATGGACACTGGGGTTGGGAAGCGGGCTGGATTCCTGATGGCTTTGAAGTTCGTAACCGTACACGTCGCAAGTCGCCAGTCAGTGAACGGATGGTGGACACCGTGATTTACTCTGATGGCATTGCGAGTTTCTCGATCTTTGTCGAGCCGGATGAAACCAGGGTATTAAGCCAGTCATCTGAGCAGATTGGTTCGATGGCGGCGGTATCCAAAGTGTTCCGCAATAACGATACTTATTTTCATGTCACTGTTGTCGGTGAAGTACCGCTGGGTACTGCTGAGCGGGTGGCGGTATCGGTTCGCCCCGCCAGTGATAAACAGGCTGAGAAGCGATGATTGAAGAACAGGGTCGGGTGGTGACCGTAGAAGAGGGTGCAGTCTGGGTTGAAACCATTCGTAAGACAACCTGCTCCAGCTGTAGCGCCAGAAATGGCTGTGGGCAGCATCTGGCAGAAAAGTACAAAAGCAGTAAAACGCATTCTTACATCCGGGCTGCCAATGAAACCGGATCAACCATCAAAGAGCACGATGAAGTGGTTATTGGCATCCCTGAAGACTCTCTGATGAAAGCATCCATGGTCGTTTACCTGTTGCCACTGTTAAGTATGATGGCAGGCTTGTGGCTTGGCAGTTTTCTGGTTCTGGGCGACCTGGTTACCGTACTGCTGGCGCTGTCAGGTCTGGCAGCGGGTTTTGTGCCTGTGCGAATGCTTGGGCAGAAAGCCAGTGAACTTTGCCGGGTTCAGGTGCTGAAGGTGACACCGAGGCAGCTGGATGAGCCAGAGCTGGTACCAATGCGGCCCTGGGTTGCCTGACTACACAACCTCTGATGTCTGGTGCATCAGAGGTTGTGCTTTGAAAGCAGCTTCTTGACTATCTGCACTAAAACCTGCAATCAACCCGTTGTGATGAGCTTGTATTTTTTAAGCTCTGTACGATCCATCCAGTGAATCCCGTCAAATGGAGCTGCATCGAGGGTATACCAGTAGAAATCCGCTGGAATACCCATTTTACGATAGTAATCAAGGTACTTATCATGCTCAGGGTGGTTTTGTGGAAAATCTTTTGCGGTCCGATACTCTTCATCTTCTCCTGTACCCCAGGAGTGAACTCCAACACGGCCTCCAGGGCTAACCGTTCTTTCTACTCCCGCTAGAAAAAAATCAGTGCCTCCGGAAGCAATTACCCCATCGGAAGGTACAAGGGTATTGAATTTGTTATACCGAACATACCGCGCGGCTTCCAGGTTAGCTGCATCATCGACGGAACCTTCTACATCGACCATAACAATCCGGTTCACTTGAGGATGCTCTTTCATCAGTCGCTTAAGCCGTTCCAAAATGGTGTTATCAATAACACCCCGCATTTCCGCTGATCGTCCCTTAACTGTAAAAGTTACTGGCGGATAATCATCCTTCTGAGATAGAGAGTAACAAGCTGCCAGAACCAGGGTTAGCAACAAGGTAGCCGTCAATTGAAAACGCTTGTTTTTGCTCATTGCATTTACACTCCTGATCAACAGATCAGCCTGACAAACAAGATAATTTATTGATAGTACGGGAAGTGAGAGTAGAAAAACAATTATGCACCTTTAAACTTTTGTAGAAAAAGTTCTGCAATGACACTCCGGGAATTTTGGTAGCATTACTCAGGGGTGCTTAATGTCCGAAAGGCTCTTTAGGAAATGTTTACAGAAGTTTGGCAAGCAGGATACAGATTAACCGGACTTTAAACGCTATTTTATAACCTTGTGCAGAGCTGAAGGCTGTAAGTCGAAGCAGTAAGAATCGCTGGATAGCCGGGCTCAGAATCTACAGGAATATCACCTGAATCAGGAGAAGTCAGCTTCATGAAAGTTGGGAAAACCATTTTGATGAGAGGTGGCATGAAAGGGATTTCCCATCTCTTTAAAAAGCCACTGCAACTTGTCGGCACCTGTCTGTTAACCACACAGCTGGTGGCTGCTGCGCCTGTCCCTACGTCTGCCAATATGCAGCCACCGCCTGCCAACATGCAGATATTGCCGGATTTTGCCACGCTGTTTGAACAGGCATCGCCAGCGGTCGTCAATATCAGCACGTTATCGAGCCCGAAGAATAACCGTAGTCAGTTCTATGGTCCGGGCGCGGAAGATTTGCCTGAAATCTTCCGGCGCTATTTTGGCGTGCCGATACCGGATGAGCCATCCGGGCGCCCACAGCCCATGTCGCTGGGCTCGGGCTTTATCATCTCAGAAGATGGTTACATTCTTACCAATAACCATGTCGTTGATGGAGCTGACACTATTATTGTCCGGCTCAGTGATCGCAGTGAAAAAACAGCAGAGCTGATTGGTGCCGACAAACGTTCTGACCTGGCGCTGCTGAAAATCAAGGTCGACCGGACGTTGCCGGTGGTCAAAATGGGCAATTCCGATGAAGTTCGCCCTGGTGAATGGGTGGCTGCCATTGGTTCTCCCTTTAACTTTGAGTACTCCATTACCAAAGGTATCGTCAGTGCCAAGAATCGCAGTCTGCCCAGCGATTCCTATGTGCCGTTCATTCAGACTGATGTTCCAATCAATCCCGGTAACTCGGGTGGCCCATTGTTCAACATGAACGGCGAGGTGATTGGTATCAACTCGCAGATATTTACCCGCTCCGGTGGTTTTATGGGGCTGTCTTTTGCCATTCCGGCTGATCATGTGAGCTGGGCCGTGGCTCAGCTGAAAGATAAAGGTTATGTCACTCGTGGCTGGCTGGGTGTTGCGATTCAGGAAGTTGATCGTGATCTGGCAGAATCCTTTGGGCTGGACAAACCGATGGGCGCCCTGATCAGTCAGGTTGTTCCCGGAGGTCCGGCTGACAAGGCCAGGCTGCAGCCGGGTGATGTGATTGTCAAACTGAATGGCAGAGACATATTGCGTTCCGGCAGCCTGCCGATGGCGGTAGGGGTGATCTCGCCGGGCGATAAGGCAGAAGTCGAGTTGATTCGTAACGGCAAACGCAAAACGCTCAAGGTTGAAGTCGGTGAGCTGCCTGAAGAACACGCGAGTCGAACTGAGAAGAAAGCCAAAGTTGACACCAGTAACCGCCTGGGCATTCAGGTAGAAACCCTGGATGATGACTATCGCAATAAGCTGCGTCTTGAAGACGATACCAGAGGCGTTGTAGTGACCAGTCTGGCTTCCGGCATTGGTCGTAGTATCGGTCTGCGTCAGGGGGATGTGATTACTCATCTGAACAATCAGCCGGTAGAGACCTTGAAAGAGTTTGACGAGACTGTACGCGAATTGCCGAAAAATCGCTCAATTTCCATGCGGGTTGTGCGTCAGGGGCGTCCTGCCTATATTTCATTCCGTCTGACGGATTAAAGGTTTATCAGCCTGTTCGGGTCGCAGTTGTGGAGTGGCGGCCCGACATGCTGTAGAATCTACTTTAATTACAGCAGCTTCAACTATCCCACCCTGTCGGTTTTTTTCAGCCGATGATGAAATATGTGGCGGTGATGGTGAAGACCCTGCAAGCTGAACAACTGTCCCCGCCGGAGTGGTAACACGTCCGGCGGGGACATCTTTTTTGTAGTGATGCAATCGTGAGCGATCTTAGCCATATTCGGAATTTCAGTATTATTGCCCATATCGACCATGGCAAGTCGACATTGGCAGACCGTTTTATCCAAACCTGTGGCGGCCTTTCCGACCGTGAAATGCAGGAACAGGTACTGGACTCCATGGAGCTTGAGCGTGAGCGCGGGATCACCATCAAGGCGCAAAGCGTAACCCTGGATTACACCGCCAAAGACGGTAAAACCTATCAGCTCAACTTTATCGACACCCCGGGACACGTTGACTTCTCTTATGAAGTGTCCCGCTCCCTGTCTGCCTGTGAAGGGGCGCTGCTGGTAGTAGACGCCGCTCAGGGCGTAGAGGCCCAGTCGGTAGCTAACTGTTATACCGCCATTGAGCAGGGACTGGAAGTGATGCCGGTCCTGAACAAGATGGACCTGCCACAGGCTGAACCTGAGCGGGTTGCCCAGGAAATCGAAGAGATTATCGGTATCGACGCCCTTGAGGCGGTTCGCTGCTCTGCCAAGAGCGGTCTGGGCATTGAGGACGTTCTGGAAGAACTGGTAAAAACGATTCCAGCTCCGGAAGGCAATCTCGACGATGAGCTGCAGGCATTGATTATCGACTCCTGGTTCGATAACTACCTTGGTATTGTTTCCCTGGTACGGGTGAAGCATGGTGTGCTGCGCAAGGGCGACAAGATTCTGGTGAAATCCACCGGTCAGGCTTTTGGTGTCGACAACGTTGGTATCTTTACCCCGAAAATGGAGGCTACCGGTGAGCTGAAAGCTGGTGAAGTCGGCTATGTTATTGCGGGTATCAAGGACATCCACGGTGCGCCGGTCGGTGATACCCTGACCCACGCTAAAACTCCGGATGTAGAGGCACTGCCAGGCTTTCAGAAAGTGAAGCCGCAGGTATACGCCGGTCTGTTCCCGGTCAGCTCTGATGACTTCGAGAATTTCCGTGAAGCCCTGGAAAAACTGAGCCTGAACGACGCTTCCCTGTTCTATGAACCGGAAAGCTCTGATGCGCTTGGTTTTGGCTTCCGTTGTGGTTTCCTGGGCATGCTGCACATGGAGATCATCCAGGAACGTCTGGAGCGTGAATACAATCTGGATCTGATCACCACGGCACCCACCGTAATCTACGAAGTAGAAATGAAAAACGGCGATGTGGTCGAGGTCGATAACCCGTCCCGCCTGCCCGACCCTGCTTCTATTGAAGAAATCCGCGAACCTATTGTTCAGGCCAGTATTCTGGTACCTCAGGACTATCTGGGCAACGTGATCAGCCTGTGCGTCGAACGTCGTGGTGTGCAGAAAGATATGCAGTTTACTGGCGGTCAGGTGTCTATCACCTATGATTTGCCGATGAACGAAGTAGTACTGGACTTCTTTGACCGTATCAAATCGGTCAGCCGTGGCTTTGCGTCGCTGGATTACAGCTTCGACCGCTTTGAGGCGGCCAGAATGGTGAAACTGGATATCCTGATTAACGGCGAGAAAGTCGACGCTCTGGCGCTGATTGCTCACAAGGATCACGCGATTCCCCGAGGCCGCTCACTGACTGAGAAAATGAAAGAGATCATTCCCCGTCAGATGTTCGATGTGGCGATTCAGGCTGCTGTGGGTGGTCAGATTGTTGCCCGTACCACGGTTAAGGCATTGCGTAAGAACGTAACGGCTAAGTGTTATGGCGGTGACGCCTCCCGTAAGCGCAAGCTGCTTGAGAAGCAGAAAGCGGGTAAAAAACGTATGAAACAGGTGGGTCGCGTAGAAATACCACAGGAAGCTTTCCTGGCGGTCCTGAAAGTGGATAAGTAAGGGGGCTTTTGCTCCCCTTATGTGAACGGTACAAAAATCAGATCAGGTGACTGAGAACAAATAACCATGGATATTAATTTTCCGTTATTACTGGTCATTGCAGTGGCTGTTACCGGGGTCATTGCACTGGCTGACAAGCTGGTGTTTATGCCTCGTCGTCGCGCGGCTGTTGCCAGTTACAAGGCAGGTTTAACCGGTGACCCTGACCCTAAGGTCGTTGACTCCCTGGAACAGCCGCCTTCTCTTATTGAGACGTCGGTTTCTATTTTTCCGGTACTGGCGCTGGTGCTGGTTTTGCGCTCGTTTCTGTTCGAGCCTTTCCAGATTCCATCGGGCTCGATGATTCCAACACTGGAAGTGGGGGATTTTATCCTGGTCAACAAGTTTGACTATGGTCTGCGCCTGCCGGTGACCGGTACCAAAATCTGGTCTAACAACGAGCCACAGCGTGGTGAAGTGATGGTGTTCAAGGAACCTCAGAACCCGAACATCAACTTTATCAAACGTGTGATCGGTGTACCGGGCGACGAAGTTCGCTATGTGAACAAAGAGCTGTTTATTAATGGTCAGAAGGTAAAAGAGCAGTTGGTGGCGAACCTTAACGATGGTCACCCACACAGCCTTTACAACGAAACCATTGGTGACAGCAGCCACCAGATCCGCAAGGATAAAAATCTGCGTAGCCTGATGGCTGAAGGTATCTGGCAGGTGCCTGAAGGCATGTACTTTGTTATGGGTGATAACCGTGACCGCAGTAACGACAGTCGCTACTGGGGATTTGTACCGGAGCAGAACATTGTCGGTAAGGCCGTTTACATCTGGATGCACTGGCCAAGCTGGACAAAGTTGCCTAATTTCAAGAACAATGGAAGTATTCACTAATTATTGAATAGCAGTCCTTACTATCTGAAGCCTTGCTGTATGAAGTGTTGCTACGCGGGCAACCACCTGTACAGCCTGCACCGGGTTTTCCCGTGTGCAGGCTGGTGTTTTATTCTTAATCAGGAAGTCTAAGCAATTGCGAAGCCGCCGGGGGTAAGCCCACAGCGGTTTTTTAACAAGGAGAGGGCAATGACTGGAATGAGAAATAGACAAAAAGGTTTGGGCATATTCAGCATGCTGACGACTATAATGGTCGGTGGTCTGGTGATCATGGCAGCCGTAAAGCTGGGTCCCCTGTATATGGGCGACTTTGCTGTTTCCCGGGTACTGACATCTCTGGATGAAAAGCCCGGCATCGCCAAGGCAGACGCTTCAGAAGTGAAGGGCTGGCTTGACAAAGGTCTGCAGACCAACCTGATTGAACTGCACCCGGAAGAAATTCAGATAGTGCAGGGCAGGTACGACGGGGTCAGTATCGCGATTGACTATGAACGTCGTATTAAATTTATCAGGAATGTAGACCTGATCGTATCTTTTGAACATGACTGGAAAGTAAAACCTCAGTGAAGTCTGATGAACTTGCCCGGCTGGAACGCAGGCTGGGCTATACATTTTCTGACCGCAGTCGTCTGGAGCTGGCTCTCACGCACCGCAGCTGCGGCAGCCGCAATAATGAGAGACTGGAGTTTCTGGGTGACTCCATCGTTAACTTTGTTATTGCTGAAGCGTTGTACGAGCTGTTCCCAGATGCCCGTGAAGGCCAGTTGAGCCGGCTTCGTGCCCGTATGGTGCGTGGTGTGACACTGGCAGAAATTGGTCGGGAATTTGAGCTTGGAGACTGTCTGCGACTGGGCTCCGGTGAGTTGAAAAGCGGCGGCTACCGTCGTGAATCCATACTGGCAGATGCGGTGGAGGCCATTATTGGCGCAATCTATCTGGATGCCGGTATGGAGACCTGCCATGAGCGCATTCGCAGCTGGTTTAAAGACCGTCTTGCCGGACTCTCTATCACGGACCAGCAAAACAAAGACCCGAAAACCCGTTTGCAGGAATTTCTGCAGGCACGACAGAAAGCTCTGCCCAAGTACCGTGTGACGGGTATCGAAGGCGATGCCCATAATCAGGAGTTTACCGTTCTCTGTGAACTGGAAGCCATGAGCATCAGCAGTCAGGGGAAAGGATCAAGTCGACGCGGTGCAGAGCAACAGGCCGCCCGCAAGGCACTGGAATTATTGGGAGCCAAAAGCTCATGAACACTGAAGTAAACGAGCTGAACCTGTCTGTGCAGAGTGATGAGAATACCCGTTGTGGTTATGTTGCGATTGTCGGTCGCCCGAATGTGGGTAAGTCGACGTTGCTGAACCATATTCTGGGACAGAAGTTGTCTATCACATCCCGACGTCCACAGACTACCCGCCATCAGGTGCTGGGCATCAAGACCGAAGAGAGTGTGCAAACAATTTATGTTGACACACCCGGGATGCATAAAGAGCAGAAAAAAGCGATTAACCGCTACATGAACCGTGCGGCTACCAGCGCCCTGACCGGTGTTGACGTCATTGTGTTTGTTGTGGATCGTTTGAAGTGGACCCATGAAGACCAGCTGGTTCTGGATAAACTCAAACATGCACCCTGCCCGGTTATTCTGGCGATTAACAAGGTTGACCGCATTGAAGACAAGGCTGAGATGATGCCGCATCTGCAGGAACTGGCTGAAAAGTATGACTTTAAAGCCATTATGCCGATCTCAGCGCAGCAAGGTCATAACCTGAAAGAGCTGGAAACCATGATCGAAGGCATGATGCCTGACAGCATGCATTTCTACCCGGAAGATCAGGTGACTGATCGCAGCTCCCGATTCCTGGCGGCAGAGCTGGTGCGTGAAAAGATCATGCGTCAGCTGGGTGATGAGCTGCCCTATGAAATGACAGTAGAAATTGAAGAGTTCAAGCATGAAATGCGCCCCAAAGGCCCGCTGCTGACCATCAGCGCCCTGATTCTGGTGGAGCGTCCGGGACAGAAGGCCATCGTGATTGGTGATAAGGGCGCCCGCCTGAAAACCATCGGTCAGGAGGCTCGCAAGGACATGGAACGTATGTTCGATGCCAAGGTAATGCTGAACCTGTGGGTGAAGGTGAAAGGTGGCTGGTCTGATGATGACCGTGCCCTGAAGAGCCTTGGCTACGACTATTCCAAATAAGCCTGTGAATGATCTGAGCGCAGCTTGGCTGCTGCATAGCAGACCCTATAAAGAGCGCTCAGTCATTGCTGAATTCCTTGTGGAAGACTATGGTCGTCTGGCAATGGTAGTACGAGGGGTTCGGCAGGCGAAATCACGAACAGCCCCTCTGCTGCAACCCTTTACCCGGGTCTGGTTAAGCTGGCGCGGGCGCAGCGAACTGAAAACTCTGACCAGCGTCGAACTGTCCCGGTCTATCCGGCTTTCCGGGCAATCTCTCTATTGCGGCTTTTATGTGAACGAGCTGATCATGCGTGCGGTTCTCCCCGGGCAGCCGATGGACGGTTTGCCTGAGCTGTATGAAAAGGTGATCGAAACGCTACAGGGTAAAGAAGAGGTTGAACCGGTTTTACGCTGGTTTGAGCTGGAGCTGTTGGAGCTGACTGGTTATTTACCTGACCTTGAACATGATATAACAACAGGGCAGGCGGTCCAGTCCGATGCTGATTATCGCCTGCTGTCTGAACAGGGACTGGTTCGGCTGAACGATGACATGCCGGTCAAGGCTGACTGTTTTGCCGGCGCTGCTTTGCAGGCTATGGCGGCGAGAGATTTTACCCGGGATCGATGGTTGCCTTCATTCAAGCGCTTTACCCGACTGGCCCTGCTGCCACTGATTGGTGAAAAACCCCTGCAAAGCAGAGAGCTTTTCACCAGAATGGACAGACGTGATACAGTTTTGTCCGAGTGAAATAACCAGACTTAACCTCATCAGGTTTGATCCACCAGGTTTGGCTCTCTAGGTTTAGCTCTCTAGTTTAACAAGGAGTATCTGCATGATTCCCCATCAGCGTATTTTGCTGGGTGTGAATATTGACCACATTGCCACCATTCGTCAGGCTCGTGGTATCAATTATCCCGATCCGGTTCAGGCTGCGATTGAAGCAGAACAGGCAGGAGCTGACGGCATAACCCTGCACCTGCGGGAAGATCGCCGACATATTCTGGATCGGGATGTTCGACTGATTCGTCAGGTACTGCAGACCCGTATGAATCTGGAAATGGCGGTAACAGAAGAGATGTTGTCGATTGCTGAAGAAGTTCAGCCTCAGTGTGTCTGTCTGGTGCCAGAAAAGCGGCAGGAGCTGACCACTGAAGGAGGACTGGATGTTATAGGTAATCAGGCCGCTATTGCTGCAGCCTGTCAGCGTATGGCGGCGCAGGAGTCTGAAGTATCATTATTTATTGATCCGGATGTTGACCAGATTCAGGCTTCTGTTGATGCGGGTGCTCCAGTCATTGAGTTGCATACCGGTGCTTATGCCGAAGCAACCAGTCATGAGTGTATCCGTGCGGAGCTGAAGCGTCTGGAACATGCGACGGAATACGCTCTGAGCAAAGGTTTGATTGTTAATGCAGGCCACGGCCTGAATTATCAGAATGTTGAACCTGTGGCTGCAATTGCCGGTATCAATGAGCTGAATATTGGACATGCCATTATCGGACGTGCGTTGTTTGTCGGTCTGAAAGAGGCGGTTCGGGAAATGAAAACACTGATGCTGAGGGCATCCCTGCACCGATGATTGCTGGAATTGGAACGGACATTATACGCATAGAGCGTATTCAGAAAGCTCTGGATAAACCTTCCGGTGAAGCCTTTGCCCGTCGTATATTGACCAGTGCTGAAATGGCTGTATTTTCTCGGCAGGCACACCCGGCAGCTTATCTGGCAAAGCGTTTTTCCGCCAAGGAAGCGGCATCGAAGGCGTTGGGTACAGGTATTGGCAAAGTGTCGTTTCAGCATATGGAAGTCAGCAATGATGAACTGGGCGCACCGCAACTCACGTTCACTGGTTATGCCGGGGAGTTGCAGCAACAGAGAGGCATTCACTCAATCCACCTGAGCCTGTCAGATGAGGTGGATGCAGCTGTGGCATTTGTTGTGTTGGAATCCTGAGCATCCCAAGGCTGAATATTCTGTTCTTTACACTTTTTTGTTTATTTGATGGACTGCAAGGTATGGATTGGAATAAATCTTTACCTTGCAGTTTGTTTTCTGAAACAGAGTCACGGCTAAACACAGGAACAAAAGCGAAGGTTTTTCTATATCCTATAGGGCCAACTATGGCGCAATAGGAATATAACCTACTTTGTTTTGATTGCGCCAGATAGCTCCTAAGGTCAAAACAGTTGTTACGGCAAAAAAAATCATACCAACAGAAGTCCATTTGGTTAATTTCTTTTGCTGTTCATATTCACTCTTCCAGTCGATTTCTGCTTTGTCTGGCGATGGCGTTTGAGTCGGTGCTTTTCTTGGAAGGTAGTTTGAAAGTTTTTCGACGTTGCACTTATCAAGTTCTACAGGGCAAAACTCCTGAAGTTGGAACGTTTCTTTTATAATCCCGCCATTGCCTTCCTGAGTAAAATAAGTTCCGATTGGTGAATCTCTCTCGGTGATTGCAAATCCTCCCTGGAAGCTGTCGGTATTTTTTGTAACTAGGGCTTGCTCTAATGGTACTTCGTGTTCATTGAAATCCTGATCAAAATACTTCAGGCGGTTACAGGGGCTGTTTGTGAACCTGACTCTTTCTTTTTGTTTGATATCAATATAAATCATAGAACTGGTTAATGGTTGATTGTATGCACTGGCAGTAGTGTTTGCTGTGGTGTTTAATCCAAAAGAGGGAGTGAATGGTTCTATATGGGATGATGTCTCATTTAGAGGTTCGTTTAAGGCAAACGTTGAGAACGCTATCTGGGCATTATAGTTAAAGCCCGCTATGTCACAGTAGAAACCAATCGCATGAGCATTGGCTGAGGGTATTTTAATGGTGGAATTGATAAGGCGGAAATTAATAGTCATAGGGTTCCCGACCAAGGGACACCTGAAATAAATGGCATTTTTGTGGTAGCTTATGTCGATTTCCACACCATCAAGGACGGCTTGTCCGGCGTTTGCTACTTCAATCAGCCGATCATATACCGGCTTACTTTCTTCGATAACAGCAGGTGTTGGGTCAGCTACGTGGGGGTTAACATCAGTGAGTTTAATGTCCTTAATAAACAACTGGTTATTAAGGAGTACAAAACTCATGACAGTATCATGTTTGTCCTCAGCATGTTTGGTTTCCAGGACAATGACAGGTTTGTCACCCTTATTATTCTTAACTCCGACAAGCCCTATTGCTACCCCTACAGGTTGAACTGTATCTTCTAAAACGTAATAAGGATCGGTGAAGAAAATTACAAGTCGTTGATAAAAGAAATTCCTGAGTATTTTGTTTATATCCTGTGCCAGATGATCAGACTTATTTATGACGAAAACCGTATAGCCAGAATGCCCGGGCTCACTGAAAAAGTCGATGCATGCCGTTTTAAGGGCGTGATAATGTTGCTCCGATTCATCAGCCAACCCCAGACACTGTTTGGGAACTTTTATAGCATAAGAATGCATTGAAACCGATAATAAAAAAAATATCAAAAACCGAGAGGTTATCGTTGAAAAAAGCATATTGAATTACCTTCATAAGGTTAGCCGAACGAGCAGCCAAGTAACAGTTGTCGCATCCATCTTGTTTGAATAGAAGGGTGATAACATCCTTCAAAGTTAAAACAAACTTTTAACTGGATGTATTTATTCAGAACTTCCAGCATAGCAGGGGTTTTGTTTTTTACATTCTTAATTAAAAAAATAAATCTGTCATAAGATGTTGTTTTTTTGAACTGTTTAAACTGTTTAAACGTCTATGACGCATTAATAAAAAAAGCATTCGACAGAGTCCCTTTAATAATTCATGGTAATTCACAGCCATGAATTATAAGGGCTAACTGTCGACTGTCTGTAAAGGTAAACGGGACTCCATACTTTTATTTTCTGAATATGAATTTTTGTGATACCAGTGCTGTAAGCGCTGAATGGCAGAAAACGGGTGTTTGAGTTGTCCTTGAATATCTGAAGTATCTATTTGGTCATTCTTTTTTAGCAGACTTTCCAGCTGATAACAGCTCTCCTCCAGTTCTGGCACACCACAGTAACGGCATGAACCGTGCAACCGGTGAACCCGTTCCAGCAAACCTTTGTGATAGTCGTGACGGGCGTGTCGCTGCAGTGTTTCGAGATCGTTGTCCAGTCCTTTAACCAGCATGTCGAGCATTTCATCGGCCAGAGCCTCATTTCCACCTGCGGTGGCCTGACTGCGTTTTTCTACGTGCGCCGAGTATGGCGCGTAGCGCCAACTGGCGTTGTTCCAGTACACATGGTGGTGGCTGGATGACTTGGTGGTGAAAGTCCACTATCGACCCGGCACCAACAGTAGGCGCTTTAGGCGAGGGGAACGATTAGCCAAACGGCAAGGGTGTCCATCGTGAGGTGGAATCTGAAGAAAGCTGAAGGCAAAACACTGACCTGACGAACAGAAATCGCATAGGAGGCGGTCGCAGTGGGTGAGAAGGCGTATATCTTCAAAGCCCAATACTTGCACGGAAACTGCGGACGTAGATGCGGCGGGTATAAGTGGGAAGGTCGCGCGCATTACCTCGGGAGGTCTGTCACCTTGCCACAGGCTACCAGTGTCGTGAGGCATTGGGATGGGGCGGCAGAAATCAGCAGAAGTCATAATAGGTTTGTTACCGCAAACTGAAGGGCGGAACAGGTTAAATGGATTGGGAGCCGGACTCTCGATGACGACAGGAGTAGCAGTAAAGTCTGTTGAGACACAGGCACTCTGTGCAAAGGGGTACGGACAGTAACGACATGCTGATGGCGCGGGTTGCACGACAAGTTAAAGATAAGCGAATACTGAAACTGATTCGCTTTTATCTTGAGGCAGGAATGATGACCGGCGGTTTGACGGTGGCAAGGAAAACCGGGACTCCGCAGGGAGGACCACTATCCCCACTGCTTTCAAATATCCTGCTGACCGATTTGGACAACGAGCTGGAGAGGCGTGGACACAAGTTCAGCCGCTATAGGGATGACTGTAACATCTACGTCAGAAGCAAAGAGGCAGGACAGCGGGTGCTGGACTCAATAACGGTATACCTTGAAAGCGAACTCAAGCTGAAAGTGAACCGTGAAAAGAGCGACGTTGGACGACCCTGGGAAAGAGTGTTTTTGGGCTACACCTTATGTAGTCGAAAACGAAATGTCCGTTTGAGAGTCTCGGGTAAAGCAGTTAACCGCTTCAAGGGTGATCTGAAAAGGTTATTCCGGAAGGGGCGAGGGCGATCTATCCGCGTAACGATCAAAGAGCTGTAAGCGGTAATTCCACCACACCTTGATTCAAACTGGCTTCTGATTCCAGGGCAGCAACTGCTCGATATCGGCAATTGACTCTGCCCTTGGCAAGTCGTTGAAGACGGTCTTCAGATAATGGCAGGGTTCCAACCCGCAGGCTTTCGCTGTTTCTACCAGGCTATAAAGATTGGCGCTGGCTTTAGCTCCGTCAGTACTGTTGCTGAACAGCCACGCCTTGCGACCCACCACGAACGGACGAATCGCATTTTCGGCCAGATTATTGTCCATACGCAGGTAACCCTCGTCGCAATAACGGATGAGCTTTTCCCACTGGTTATTCAGGTAATAAAGGGCCTTGCCCAACAAGGTTTTTGGCGGCACCTGGGGCAACGATTTATCCAGCCATTGTCGTAATTTCTGCAGAACCGGCAGACTTTGTTCCTGCCGTACCCTTTTTCGTTCATCCGGAGGGCTCTCTTTTATCCCATGTTCTATTTGATAGAGCTTACGGATATAAGACAGCCCCATATGGCTTTTGCCGGTTTTGTTTTTATCTTTCTGCCCCTTGATGGCTTCATCGAACTTTCGACGAGCGTGAGCCCAACAGCCTTGACTGATTACCCCGCTTTTGCGACCTATGGCAGCATAGCCTTCGTAACCATCGGTTTGCAGATAGCCCCGGAAGCCATCCAGCAGCTTCATGGGTACTGAACCGCTGCGGCTGGGCGCGTAATCGAACAGAATGATCTTTTGATTTTTCACCGGTTCAGCCACCTGAACCCACATGTACGAATGACTTCGGGCAGCCTTGCCTTCCTCGTTGAGCACCTGGGTGACCGTTTCGTCACAGTGAATCAGTGGCGCTTCCAGCAGCTTGTCCCGCATCAGGTTGATTAACGGTTGCACCAGATCACCACAGCGCACCATCCACAGTGAGGTGGTGGCACGGGCAATATCAACACCCAGACGAGCCAGGATAAATTTCTCCTGACGGTATAAAGGCAATCCGTCAACGTATTTACTGGTGGCAATGAAGGCTAACAGCCCCGGAGTAGCTATGCTGCCCGGTATCGGTTGGGCGGGCAGTTTGGCTGTTTTAATGCCTTCTTCACAGCATCTGCAGCCGTACTTGAACCGCACATTCTGGATAACCCGGATTTTGGCCGGAATGATATCCAGCTGTTCGGTCACTTCTTCGCCTATACGATGAAGTTGATTACCGCAGCCGCTGCAGTTTTTTTCATCGTCACGGATGTCGTGCTCTTCCCGGACTCTTGGCAGATCTTTGGGTAGCGGTTTTCGACCTTTCTTCTGGCGAGTATGTTCTGCAACCGTGACGCTTTCTTCGGGGTCTGGCTCAGGCTGTTCCGGTTGATCTTGCTCGGCTTCGTTGAACAGTTCCTGCTGATCCGGTGATGTCTTTTCGCTGGAGGCACCAAACTGTTTATGCAGAAGAAGGCGAAGGCGTTCTTCCAGCAATGCATTTTTCGCAAGGATGGACTGAACCCAGGCAATCAGCTCGGGGTTATTATCGGGTAAAGGGACAGGGCAGGCTTCCATGCCGATTCAGAATAGACGGTGGCGCAGTCATTGCCACCTTGTTAGAGTAAAGTCGTATATTCCAGTGTTGGGTGAGGTGCTTTGGGGCGAATGTCATAACCATCCAGAAGCTGGTTGAGCAGGCCTCCATCGATCGCTTCGGGTGCTTCATTCCCCGGCCATTTAAAGCGGAATTTCTCCAGTCGCTTATACCAGAGCACAAAGCCATTACGCTCCCAGCACAACAGCTTGATCTTGTCCCGCTTGCGATTACAGAAGACGTAGACCGTCTGATTAAATGGTGATTGTCCGGCTTGTTGTTCGACTAAAGCCGCCAGCCCGTCGATGGATTTGCGCATATCAACGTGCTCAGCGTAGAGATAGACAGCCACCTCATCTTCCGGGCGGATCACGAGGCAGCCTGCAATGCTTTGATCAGGGCTGCTGCCTGTTCAGGAGCCGCTTCGATTCGTATGGAATCCATATAGAGGATCACCAGGGAAGGCGCAGAAGGTTCTGGCTGAACAACGCCCAGAGGGATCAATTTATTATCCGGTCTGGTGAGCAGTTTGTGCTTCCAGTAAAAAAACAGGTGCTGCTTGATGTCGTGCTTTTTACACCAGCCTGAGGCCGAGAGTCCGGACTGCTGCCAGTCGTTCATCCGCTCTTGCCAGAGTGCCTGGTTTTGTTTGCGCTCTTCAGGTTTCATGAGTTTCTCCGTTTTAAAACCTGAAGTATTAAGGGGCGTGGCTTTCTTTGGAATGTGGGGTTAATTTACCGCTTACAAAGAGCTTGCCCCAAAACTAAGGGGTTGGATGAACTACTTTCGGCACATAGGCGTCAAAGGCATTTTGCAAGAGTTAGACGGCTGGATAAGACGTCACCTGCGCAAGATACTCTGGCGGCAATGGAAGCGCACTTACACGCGGGTCAAAAGACTGATGCGACTGGGAATCCGAGAGGAAAGGGCATGGAAAAGTGCCACAAATGGTTGGGGTGCATGGTGGAATGCCGGAGCTCCGCACATGAATCAGGCGCTGCCCAAGAAATTGTTTGATCGAATAGGTTTGATATCGCTGGTTGAATATAATCAGCGGCTCAAGTGTTTAACATGAACCGCCGTGATACGGAACCGTTTGTCCGGTGGTGTGAGAGGATGGTGAGAGCAATCTCACCTCCTACTCGATTCACGTTAGGCTGGGGTTAATCAGTAACTAGTGGTTCATGAGAATTGGGATTTGCCAAATTTCTGTAGCGGTAGACAAGGTACCCTAAAATCATATTTCCCACAAAAGAAACTACTGTAGTCCCAATGGTTGCCCCAGTATAAGTTTTTTGCTGTTCGTATTTGCTCTTCCAGTCGGTTTCATCTGTGTTAGCTGGACTAAGCGCTGGTCCACCCAGCCGACTTTGAATTAGCGCTTTGCTGGGAAGGAAGTTTGAAAGTTTTTTGGCGTTGTGCTGGTCAAGCAGTATAGGGCATTGCTCCTGTAGATAGAATGTATCATCCAAGATCCTTGTATGATTTTCATGGGTAAAGTAGGTGCCATAGTTTGAATTTCTTTCTGTAATTGCGAACAGACCTTCGAAACTCTTAACATCTGTTACAAACAAAGTTTGTTCAAATGGCACTTGGTGTTCAATGAAAAACTTATCAGTATATGTCAGGCGGTTACAGGGACTGTTCGTGAATTTGACGCTTCCTTCAACATTAATATAAATCATAGTGTCGTTGAATGGCAGGCTGAAAGGGTTGCTTGTAGTACTCATAGTGTGGTTTGCCCAGCCAGTAGGAACGGGTGTCATTATCTTGGATGGGCGCTCTTTTGGAACCGTGTGGAAACCAAAGCCTGAGAACGCAAGCTGGACATTATAGTTATAACCTTTTCTCTTGCAGTGGAAGTCAATAGCATGAGAGCTTTCTGCCGGTATTTTAATGGAGGAATTCGTAAGGCTGAAATCAGTAAGCAGCCCACTGTCACCGCACCCCAGATTAATGCCATCTTTATGGTAATGGGATTCAATTTCGGTGTGATCAATGATCACACGACGAGCTGATGTGATGTTAATCAACCCAGTATCTACCGTTGGCTTGGTGCTATCTGGAGGAGAGACATTCATATGGGTGTTGACGTCGCTCAGTGTGACGTTTTTAAACATCAGCTGTTTGCCGGGTGAGTTAAACCTTATAAAAGCACCGGGTTTTTGGTCAGGTGTTATGGTGTCTGCAGTGGGAGAGGGTGGCTTGCTCAAAACAATATGAGACTTGTTGCTCTGGCTGTTCTTGACTCCGACAAATGCAATGTCAAGGTCTTCAATATTGATAACTCCCTCTGACATATAAGCTGCTTCGGCGAGAAAAATCACAATACGCTTGCTTTTACTCTTTTTGAGTATTTCTTTCACGTCATAGTTTAAATCACCAGATTCATGTACTGCGTGAGGTTCATAGTCTGAATAGCCACTCTGAAGGAGAAAATCGATGCAGGCACTTCTGAGATAAAGTTGTTCTGTATAGTCGTCTAACGCATTACATATTTTGTTCGAATCGGTATCTGCGTAAGATTTTATAGCCAGTAAGAATAACAAAAACACAAGAAGTGGGGTGGTCAATGTTCGAAATGACATATTGAATACCATTCATAAGGTTAATCAAGCGAGCAACCAGATGACAGTTGGCGTATCCTCATTCCCTGAATTGAACAAAATATCCAAGTCTAAAAGCCAGGCTTGTAACTGGTTGCCAATGATCAGCACATCCAGCATAGCAGGGGTTTTTGTTTTTATATTCTTATTTAAAAAAACAAATCTTTCATAAGATATTGTTTGTTAGGCTATTTAAACGTCTGATGACGCATTGAATAAAAGAGCATTAGACAGAATGCTTATGGTAACTCACAGCCATGAATTACAAGGGCTAACTATCGACTGCCTGTAAAGGTAAACTGGAATATATATTGTTATTTTCTAAATCTGAATTTTTGTGATACCAGTGCTGTAAGCGCTGAATGGCAGAAAACAGGCGTTTGAGTTGTCCTTGAATATCTGAAGTATCTATTTGCTCATTCTTTTTTAGCAGACTTTCCAGCTGATAACAGCTCTCCTCCAGTTCTGGCACACCACAGTAACGGCATGAACCATGCAGCCGGTGAACCCGCTCAAGCAAACCTTTGTGATAGTCGTGACGGGCGTGTCGCTGTAGTGTTTCGAGATCGTTGTCCAGTCCTTTAACCAGCATGTCGAGCATTTCATCGGCCAGTGCCTCATTTCCACCTGCCAGCTGAATGCTTCGTTCCCGGTCTACCGGATCGTTTCTGCTGGCTGAGCCGTTGGCCTGACTGCCTGCAGGCCGGCTTTCTCCGGAGATGGGATTATTCTGAACCGGCTGACTGGTCCAGTGGCTGACCATATTAGCTAATTGTCGTGCATTAACCGGCTTGGTCATATAGTCATTCAGACCACTTTGCAGAATCAGCTTCTTTTCATCGGGCAGGGCATGAGCAGTGACCGCAATAATAGGCAGAGAACTGCCGGTATGCTCCATCGCCCGTATCTGCCGTGTTGTTTCAATACCGTCCATACCGGGCATCTGTACATCCATCAAAACCAGGTCAAACAGGGCAGACTGGCACAGTTCAATGGCCTCAAAGCCACTGTTGGCGGTTTTGACGGATTGACCCATATTGGTCAGCATGGTTTTCAGTAGCTTTACATTAACCGGATTATCGTCCACCACAAGAATTGACTGCTTCGTCTGTGGAGTGTTCTGCCTGTTCAGGTTGTGCCTGAACTCTTTGCCTGAATCAATATTCGCCAGGGCATCCAACAGTCGCTGCTGACCAACCGGTTTGGATAACGTGCTGACTTTGTCAGGCAATACGTTCGGGTGTTCGTCGGTTGAACTGGTGGTGGTCAGTACCATGACCGGTGTATTTTGAGACAGTTCGGCGGCTTCTGTCAGAACGGTTGTCAGTGACCGGTCTTCCTGACTGAGGATGATCAGGTCAAACCGGTTCGACTTCAGGTGTCTGGCAACATCCTGCCTGTGTCCCAGAGGGACAACAACGCAGTTCAGGCGCTCAAGCTGATGGGTGAGTCTGGACAGCTCCAGGGGTTCATACAGCAGGACCGAACGTTTTGACGCGGAGGGAGTAGGTTTCACTGTTTTATTGTCGGTGGCATGGCTGCGGATGGTAAACCAGAAACTGGAGCCTCTGCCCAGATCGGAATCCAGCCCGATTTCTCCGTGCATCTGTTCCACCAGACTTTTACTGATTGCAAGACCCAATCCGGTTCCACCGGCTTTTCTGCTGCGGCTGGAGTCTGCCTGGGAAAACGCCTTGAACAGTTTTGAATGCTGCCCTGGAGTCATACCTGTACCGGTATCTGTCACTGTGAACTTCAGGGTCATAACACCATTGTCGTCCTTATGCTCCAGCATCACCCGAACCGCAACACTGCCATGATTGGTAAACTTAATGGCATTGCTGACCAGATTGATCAGGATTTGCGACAGTCGCTGTCGGTCGCCCATGATGTCAGCGGGGGTATCGTTATAAATAAAACTGACCAGCTCCAGTGATTTATGACAGGCGGCAGGAGCCATAATGGATAGTACGTCGTCAATAACGGAATGCAGGTTTAAACGACTGTTGTCGAGTTCCAGTTTGCCAGCTTCCAGACGTGAGAAGTCCAGAATGTCGTTCAGCATCGACATCAGTCCCTGTGCCGACTTCTCTATGGTGGTCAGATATTCCCGCTGCTGGGGTTTCAGCTCACCTTCCAGCATCAGGCTGGTATAACCAATAATGCCGTTCAGTGGTGTTCTGATTTCGTGGCTCATATTAGCCAGAAATTCACTTTTGCTGCGACTGGCCTCCAGGGCTTCTTTCCGGGCAAGGTCCAGCTCTACGTTCTGGATTTCAATGGTCTCCAGCGTTTCCTGTAACTCTTCAGTTGTCTGTTCCACGCTTTTACGCATGGCGTCGCTGGCCTGTTCAACGCTGTCCAGCATAGTATTGATGGTGGACTCCAGTTCATACAGCAGGCTGGTGGGGGTGGTGTCCAGTCGTTGATGAATGTTGCCACTGCTGATAGCTGCCAGGCGGTTCATCATCTGTTCCAGAGGATGCAGTATGGAGTGTCCCAATTTGAGGCAGAACAGGGTGCCTGCTCCTAACCCAAGCAATACCAGCAGGGCGCTGAAAACCAGAGACCGGTATTTTTTCAGGCTGGTCGGTGCGTAGGAATATTCGACCCGAAGCCAGCCGATAATACGGGAGTTATTGCTTTCGAGACGATACAGAGGTGATGTTATCAGTAACGATTCATCACCAGACACCAGTGTTTGCACCGTGGGGAATTTTTGCAGGTCTTCAGCAACACTTAGCTTAGGTCCAGCATGAATGATTTCACGTCCATGTTCGTCCAGCAGACTGATGGCTCTGACATCCCGGTCTTCCAGTGCCAGAGAGGATAGCTCCTGTACCTGCTGCAAGTCGCTTTCGGTCAGGGCAAAATCAATAAACGTCGATAAACGTGCGCTGTTGCTCTGCGCTTTTTCCAGCAGCTGGTGTTCCAGTTCAGAAAAACGTGTCCAGAGGTATAGGCTACCCATAATCAGGGAGATGATTATGCCCGGAAGCAGCGCCATCAGAAGAATTCTCTGTTTGACTGCCAGTGTCGTGTTGTTTTTTGGATGGGTAGTCATACAGTGGCGATAGCCTGCTTATTAAGTATTATTCTTCTGGCGAATAATAAAGTTAATACTGGCGCTTGAAAAGCTGTTGGGGCTATTTTGGCATGGTCGGGTATTGCTGGCAGTGCATCATTACCAGCCCGGGAAGATACTCGTAAGTGAGTGACAATCATTCAGAGCTGCACTTGATCATGGATAACCCGGAGAGGCTTGGCAAAGTCAGGGTTGAAAATCTGATTATTGATTGCAGGACTGGAGTGGCAGCGACGAAAGGGAGAGGTGGGGTGGCAGAAATGTTTAGTGTGCCAATGGGACTCCGTCTCAGAGGCATTTTCCCATCAGTCCCTTCAGAGCAATGACAGACAGTAGTCGCCCCGGTCGCAGATGATGTCAATGTTATCTAACCGGACAGTTCGTGTATTTTGGCCAGCGCATCGTTTTTTTGACCAAGTTCACGGGTTAACTCAGCAACCCTGTTGTTGAGGTTTGTAATTTTTTGCTTCTGTTGCTCTGTTTTGGCATTCAAATCTTTCAACTGCTGTTTCACTTTGCTGGCATCCAATGCCATGACATCAAACTTTTTATGCCATTCTTTTTCTTTAGCTTCTGATTGTGTTTGAAGCTGGCTTATCTGTTTTTCCTGGTTACTCAGCGCCTCTTTTTTTTCTGTGATATTCCGGGCAGCCATTTTCAGGAGTTTATCCTGAGGGATTTCCGGACCGACAGCTAAAGTATCACGAAGATGTTGTATAGAGTCTTTAAAAGGATTGGGCTTTTGTTTTTTGGTTTTCCTGCCGGTGTTCATGGGCTCCGCCTTTCTTTTAATGATTTCCGGACAGGCTTGCTTCCGTGGTAAATATTTCCACTTGAAAATATTTTGATATCGCGATCCCAGGGCAAACAGATTGACATTTGATGTTTTACCAGGGTTATCTTCGTCTGGTACAGAGACGATGTGCTTCAGGTAATGTTGTCGAAGGGTTTGACCAGTCTCTTTGTCAATTTCGGTATCCAGCTGAGTGTCATTGAGCTTTTGCACTTTTTTCACTTCTTGCACTTCTTGCACTTTGCGCAGTTCAACTTCTGGCTTATTATCCGCAGGCGATTCGGGTACTCCCAAACTGTCAGGAAGTAACGCTTTGTTCTGATTACTTTTTAGTAACTGAACATCCATCTTGTCAGCTGGAATATAAAACCTGTCGTCTTTAATCAGTGATGCAGGGTCTGATTTTTCTCCACGCTTTTTCTTAATCTTGGGAACCAGTGCATTGGCATCCTTTGCTGTTTTAATTATCCACTCGTCCAGACCTGGCGTTTCGTGAAAGGCTATTATTGATTCAAGGGCAAACTGGGAGCAGCCACTGGAGTCTTTTTGTAACGGAAAACCGGGCTTCAGTAAATAAAGATTGTAGCTGCTATAAATATCAGCAATAGCATTCATAACATCATCACTAATGTTGAGAGCGACCAGGTTGTCAGGATCCAGCGTTTCATGCATGTAGATAAAAATGTTATTGCTGTCATCACGAATTAACCTCAGATGGATAATATGTTCGCAACTGCTCGACTGCACAAGAAGGTTAGCTGTAACTACCTTTGTATCGTTATCCAGCGTTTTTTCATTTTTGCTGGTTAGTAACTTCTTAAATGGGTCGTCTGTCGTTTTGTTTTTTTTGTAGAAACCGGGTTTTGGCAGACCTGTTGCATCTGCTGCCAGATCCTCAATCATGGGTGTAGTAAGAAACGGCTCACCTTTGTATGTCTGCCTGATGCTTTTACCTGCAAGTTTAAGTCTTTTCTTCTCAAGTTTCTCTTCTTTGGTTGGAATCTCAATAAGGATAGGATTGACAGGACAGTTTCTGCTTTCCGAGTCATAACTCGACAGCGTTTCCCACTTGAGTGAATTCCCTTTTTTTATGACTTGGGTAATCGTGCCATGGTTGGGTTTAAGAGGCAGAGACAGTGAGCCGGAACTTTGCTTGTCAGTCAGTACAAAGGTTTTTGTATTACTTTTGTTGTAAATTGCAAATGGCGTGTTTACAGGTATTTTGTCAATGTCAGGCAGGATGACATTTTTGTCTCCACAACGTATAGACTCTGACACACCTTTTTTTGGGCAGCTAATGGCAATACTGCTGTCAGACTCATCGTATACAGCAAGTTTCATCAGCTCCCTTAGCTCCAGAGCAGGGTCATCAGGGTCATCTGGCTTATTAAGCTCAGGTCCATCGGGCTCAAAATCGCTCCAGACGGCTTGTCGGTTGACGATCAGATGATGCCAGACAGGCTCCAGAAGCCGGTCTCTCAGGCTGGCTTCCAGAACATAGCCAGACTCTGGTAGCTTGGTCAAATGAGAGATAAGCGTTTTCTTCGAAACCATCCTGTACAGGCACCTGGGGTTTCTTATCACTTCATCCCAGGTGATTTTAGTGCTGTTGATTGCACGAGTTATGGCGACAGGGCCTGATGCAGCGTCCATACTGGCTTTAATTTCCTTGTTAAAACGTTACTGGAAGTTGCCTTCCACGGAGTTATTCCCCCTTAGAGTCATTGAGGAGGTTTCAGTTCCTCACAATATTGTTTTTTTGTTCAGAAAGCTGAGCGATTAGACTGGTTTGCCAACGTCTTCAGAGCAATGACAGATACCGGTCACCCCGGTCGCAGATGATGCAGACAATGGTGGCGTCCTCAACTTCTTCTGCTATGCGAAGTGTACCCGCTACAACACCTCCCGATGAGATGCCACAAAAGATACCTTCTTTTTTGGCCAGATCCCGCATGGTCTGTTCTGCTTCCTGCTGGGAGATGTCCATAATCCGGTCAACACGGCTGGCATCGAAAATATCCGGTAAATACTCTGGCGACCAGCGACGGATTCCGGGAATACTGGCTCCCGTGGCAGGTTGCAGCCCGACAATTTCAATCCCGGGATTTTGTTCTTTGAGATAGCGGGACGTTCCCATAATGGTTCCGGTGGTTCCCATTGCGCTAACGAAATGAGTGATGGTGCCTTGAGTTTGCTGCCATATTTCAGGGCCGGTGCCATGGTAATGAGCGAGAGGATTATCCTGATTGGCAAACTGGTTCAGTACTTTGCCCTCTCCCTTCTGCCCCATTTCCAGAGCCAGATCCCTGGCGCCTTCCATACCTTTCGCCTGAGGCACCAGTATCAGCTCGGCTCCATAGGCTGACATGGACTTACGACGTTCTTCGGTCATATTGTCAGGCATGATCAGCACCATGCGATAGCCACGAATGGCTGCTGCCATCGCCAGTGCTATACCCGTGTTGCCACTGGTGGCTTCAATCAATGTATCACCCGGCTTAATGTCACCTCTGGACTCGGCTTCAGTGATCATGGACAGGGCTGGACGATCCTTAACCGACCCGGCTGGGTTCTGGCCTTCCATTTTCAGAAGAATGGTATTGGATGATGGTTCAGCGATTCGCTGCAGGCGAATCAGCGGTGTATTGCCCACCAGGGCTTCAATCGTCGGGTATGCCATAAAGGTCTACTCCACAGATGGTCGTCTTAATTTTTTGGGGGAGGATAACCCATAAGTCATCGACTGTCGCATAGTCTGATGGTTTTTTAGTACTGGAAAAAGTAGCGGAAAATGTCATACAGCAAGGCAAACGGGTACCTACAATAATGGCAGGGTTCACTTAACCCTGTGAGGTGTTGTATGAAAATTCTGGCTATCTTGTACGATGACCCTTCTGGCGGAATGCCACAACATTACCCAGTTGAGCAACTGCCTGTTCTTCATTGCTATCCGGACGGGTCGCGTCTGCCGACACCTGAAACGATAGACTTTACCCCCGGAGAGTTGCTCGGATCCGTTTCAGGAGAGTTGGGGTTGAGGCGGTTTCTTGAAACGAGTGGTCATACGCTGGTGGTTACATCCAATAAGGACGGTCTGGACTCCGTTGCGGAAAAAGAGCTGGTTGATGCAGATGTTGTGATTTCACAGCCTTTCTGGCCATTCTATTTAACAAAAGAACGAATTGAAGGGGCGAAGCAGTTGAAACTGGCTATTACCGCTGGAGTTGGTTCTGACCATGTTGACTTACAGGCTGCTATTAAGAATGGGGTTGATGTGGTTGAAATCACCTACTGCAACTCAGTGTCCGTTTCAGAGCATATAGTTATGATGATCCTGTCTCTGGTTCGTGATTACCATACTCAACATGCGATCGCTAAAGCAGGCGGGTGGAACATCGCTGACGCAGTACAACGATCTTATGATGTTGAAGGTATGCATATTGGTTCAGTCGCTGCCGGTAGAATCGGGCTGTCGGTCCTGAGAAAGATGAAACCGTTCGATACCCATCTTCATTACTGTGACAAGCATCGCCTGCCTGAATCCATAGAACGGGAACTGGGATTGACTTATCACGCCTCCGTTGAGTCCATGCTGCCAGAATGTGATGTGGTGACAATAAACTGCCCGTTACATGCGGAAACGGAAAATCTTTTTGATAGTGAAATGATCAGCAAAATGAAAAAAGGTGCTTATCTGGTCAATACGGCACGTGGGAAAATCTGCAATAGAAATGCCGTTGCGGATGCCCTGAAATCAGGTCAGCTCAGTGGTTACGCCGGAGATGTCTGGTTTCCCCAGCCAGCGCCAGGTGATCATATCTGGAGACGTATGCCTCATCATGGAATGACACCACACACATCGGGTACAACCTTGTCAGCGCAGGCTCGTTATGCAGCGGGAACCCGGGAGATTCTGGAGTGTTTTTTTGCCGGGAAGCCGATCAGGGAAGAGTATTACATTGTGAAGGATGGTGTGCTGGCCGGTGCCGGTAAGCACGCTTATACAGAAGGCAATACAACAGCAGGTTCAGAAGAAGCGAGTTCTTACTGAGTTGTTACTACCCTCGTTAGCGGTATTTGACTAAAAGGCTCAATGACAATTCCTTGAAGATTTTTACCTCGCATGCACTGATCTTGATGGCAATTCCCGATACAATAGGGGTTTGTACTCTAGGCAGTTTGAATGCTGACCAGACAGGTCCACTTTTGATTTTTATTTAAGGTTATCTTCATGCGTAATCGACAGGCTTCCTCTGGCAAGCGTCAGGATGTAGGGGAAGTGCTGGTGACAGGTCTTTCCCATGATGGCCGCGGTCTGGCTCGTACTCAGGCCGCTTCCGTTAACAGGGCTTTTGGTCACGGAGCTGGAAAAACGGCTCGGAATAAAGAGCAGGGCAAAACCCTGTTTATAGAAGGTGCACTTCCGGGAGAAACGGTCACAGTCAGGATTTTGGAAGACCGTCGTCGCTTTCTTAATGGCCGTGTCCAAACCATTATTCAACCCTCCGGTGAGCGTGTTGAGCCACCTTGTAAACACTTTAAACAGTGCGGTGGTTGCAGCCTGCAATACTGGTCTCATAAGGGGCAGCTGGCAGGCAAGCAGGAGATTGTGCTGGATCAGTTGCGACGCTTTTCCTCGCTTACCCCAGCAGAGGTAGCCCCGCCCCTGGTGTCAGAACCTTATGGCTATCGCCATCGCGCCCGTTTGTCCATCCGCTGGCAAAAGGACGGTCTGGCTCTGGGGTTTCGGGAAAAACAGAGTAAAGCTATCTGCTCCATCAGCGAATGTCCGGTACTGGCAGAATCCCTGCAGCCTTTGCCCGGGCGTTTGCGCGAACTGTTACCACAGTTGCAGAAACATCAGGCGATCAGTCATGCTGAACTGTTTGACGCCGACAGTGGACGAGCCATTTTGCTCCGCCATATTCGCCCCCTGACTGAGCAGGATGCCCAAACACTCCGGGCTTTTGCCCGGGAGGAACAGCTGCATCTGTATCTGCAGGGTGATCCCGACAAGGTTCAATGCCTTTATAAACCCGGGGATGATGCATGGCTGTACAACCAGATTCCTGAATTTGACCTGAAACTGCAGTTTCGTCCCACTGACTTTACCCAGGTGAACTGGGCGATCAATCGTAAAATGGTGGCGCAGGCGGTTGAATGGTTACAACCGAAAGCGTCTGACCGGGTGCTCGACCTGTTCTGTGGGTTAGGTAATTTTTCCCTGGCGCTGGCTCGTCATGTTCAAACTGTTACGGGCGTTGAGGGGAGCGAGGGGGCGGTTGAACGGGCTCGCTATAATTCGAATCTGAATCATATTGAAAACAGCGATTTCCATCAGGCTGATCTGTCTGCACTGGCAAAGGGCAGCGAGTGGTTTGACCGGAACTACGACATACTGTTGCTTGACCCCCCAAGAACAGGGGCTATAGAGATTATTGAACAAATGGCACAGACTTTGCCAGACAGGGTACTCTATATTTCATGCAACCCAGCCACTCTGGCACGTGATGCTGGCGCTCTGGCTGAACAGGGGTTTCAACTGGCAAAACTGGGTGTCATGGATATGTTCCCGCAGACGGCCCATGTGGAATCCATGGGTTTATTTATAAGAAGCTGAGATACAGCATCAGAACAAAAGAGTAATTGTAGGCAGTTAACTGCCCGCCGGAGAACAACCCGGCGAACCGGATTTATATGGAAAGACTGATATGGTCAAGGTAAGAGAAGATCACCCAACCCGATACGATGGCTCTGTAGATCTGGACGCCTGGCTGCAGCGTCTGGGTGATACTCATGGTATCAACAATATTGCACGGCTGCGTGAAGCCTGCGAAATGAGTCGCACGGCTGAAGAGCAGGCACGCTTACAGGCTGATACCGTATGGCCCACCGGGCCAGGCTGCTATCGCACTGGCCTTGAAATGATCGAAATTCTGGCCGAGTTGAAGGTCGACCCGGACTGTCTGGTGGCCGCAGCATTATACCGGACTGTGCGTGAGCGTAAGCTGGCACTGAAGGTGGTGGAGGAAACCTTTGGTACTACCGTGGCTGCCCTGATCAAGTCGGTGCAGGGCATGGCTGCCATCAGCACATTGCTTAACCCGGCTCGTACCCAGGTACTGGACCAGTCTCAGGACCAGCTGGAAAAAGTCCGCAAAATGCTGGTGTCGATTATCGACGATGTCCGCGTTGCCCTGATCAAACTGGCTGAACGTACCTGCGCTATTCGCGCCCTGCGCGACGCTGACAAGGAAAAGCGTCGCCGGGTTGCCCGTGAAGTGTTCGAGATTTATGCACCACTGGCGCACCGTCTGGGGATTGGTTACATCAAATGGGAGCTGGAAGACCTCTCCTTCCGCTATCTGAAACCTCAGGATTACAAGAAGATTGCCCGCCTTCTGGATGAAAAGCGTCTGGATCGACAGCAATATATCGACAGCGTGGTCGAACAGTTGCAGGAAGCCATGAAAGAGGCGGACATTGACGGTGAGATTTATGGTCGTGCCAAGCATATCTACAGTATCTGGCGCAAAATGAAGCGCAAGGGACTGGATTTCCGCGAACTGTACGATATTCGGGCGTTCCGTATTATTACCCATCAGGTGCGGGACTGTTATGCCGCTCTGGGTGTGGTGCATTCCCTGTTCAACCATATTCCCCAGGAGTTTGACGATTACATCGCAACGCCCAAGGAAAATGGCTATCGCTCACTGCATACGGCGGTATTCGGGCCAAACGGTAAAACCCTTGAAGTTCAGATCCGCACCGAAAGCATGCACGAAGAAGCTGAGCTGGGGGTGTGTGCTCACTGGAAATACAAGGGTACGGATGTTAATGCCAAGAGTGACAGCTACGAAGAGAAGTTGGCGTGGTTGCGTCAGGTGATGGAATGGCATGAAGAACTGGGCGACCTGAGCGGCATTGCCGAAGAGTGGCGCACCGATATCGAGCCGGACCGTATCTATGTCTTTACCCGTAATGGTCATGTGGTTGATTTATCGGTGGGGGCGACCCCGGTGGACTTCGCCTTCCGCATCCATTCTGAAGTAGGTCTGAAGTGTCGTGGTGCCAAGGTGGGTGGGCGTATTGTGCCACTGAACCACTCTCTGAAGACCGGTGATCAGGTGGAAATCCTCACGGCTTCCAACGCCCGTCCGAGTCGTGACTGGCTGAACCCGGATCTGGGTTATGTCACCACCAACCGAGCCCGGGCGAAGATTACCAGCTGGCTGAAGAAACAGGACAGGGAATCCAACCTGGTTGACGGACGCAGCCAGCTGGATGCCGAGCTGAAACGCCTGGCCCTGACCAGTGTGGATCTGCAGCCGTTGTTGAAAAATACGCCATTCGAGAGTCTGGACGATATGTACGCTGCTATTGGTGCCGGCGATTATCGTGTGGCACAGATCACAACGCTGGCGCAACGTGAGCTGTCTCCGGAAGAAGAGAAAGACTTTGAGATCCGCACCAAGCCAAGACAGGAAAAAACGTCAGACAGCACCATCACGATTGATGGCGTTGGTAACCTGTTAACGCAGATGGCGGGTTGTTGCCAGCCAGTACCCGGCGATCCGATTATCGGCTACATTACGACCGGACGGGGTGTCAGCATTCATCGACAGGACTGTAACAACGCCCTGATTCTTCAGAATCAGGAACCGGAGCGCCTGATAGAGGTCAACTGGGGACACTCACCTGAATATGGCTACCCGGTAGAAGTGCAGATTTTGGCCTATGACCGTTCAGGGTTGTTGAGGGATATCACTGTTGTACTGGCGAATGAAAAGGTGAACGTTCTCGAAGTCAGCACCCGCACCAGCAAGGAAGAGAATATTGCGACCATGCGACTGTTGCTGGAAGTTAACAGCTTGCAGCAGCTGGGTGTGGTACTGGCAAAGGTGGATAAACTGCCTAATGTCATTGAGGCGGTTCGTCATCGGAAGGAAGCCAGAAGTAAGTAGATTAAGACTCTGCTTATGGGAGAAACTTATGGAAATAGTCATAGATAAAAAGCCATAGGTAAAAAGCCTGATGCAATATAGCTACGACGACCTGGTGTATTTAATGAATCGACTCAGGGACCCGGTTACCGGTTGTCCCTGGGATCTGGAACAGAATTTCAGCACCATTGCTCCCTACACGTTAGAAGAGGCTTGTGAGGTGTTGGAAGCCATCGCCAGTAAGGATTACGACAACCTGAAAGAGGAACTGGGTGACCTGCTGTTTCAGGTGATCTTTCACGCCCGGATGGCGCAGGAAGAAACGTTGTTTGATATTTCAGATGTCATTCACGGGCTGGTCAGCAAAATGGTTCGCCGGCACCCCCATGTTTTTCCTGACGGAAGCTTACACTCTGAGCGTACCGGAGAGGAAGCGACGACACCGGAACAGGTGACCGAGAACTGGAGTAAGATCAAGCAGCGTGAAAAGGCCGGGGTATCCAGACCGCTGTCCGCCATGCCAGACAAACTGCCAGCGGCGCTCCCAGCCATGGAAAAGGCAAAGAAAATTCAGAAAGCGGCTGCAAAAACAGGGTTTGACTGGCCTGACAGCTCGCAGGTGTATGAAAAAATACAGGAAGAGATTACCGAGCTGAAGGAAGCCCAGACCGAAGGACAGGAGCGAATGACGGAAGAGTTTGGCGACCTGTTGTTCGCCTGTGTGAATTTAGCCCGACATTTACAGGTAGATCCTGAACTGGCTTTACGGCAAGCCACGGGGAAATTCGAACGACGATTCCGTACTATGGAATCTATCGCCCTGGCTGATGAACAGGATTTCCGGCAACTGACGCTGGAAGAAATGGAAGACTACTGGCAACAAAGCAAGCAGAATGGCGGTTAAAGGAAGTACAACTGATGGCGTATTTATTTTAAAAACTGATGTTTGGTGGGGTTATGACGAGGCATAAGTGATGGGGTTGTTTTCTGATGCACCCAGATACGGGGGTGTGTTTTATCGATCTTTTTCTCAATGCATGGACAGCCCTGATATTAATCTCTTTTTTGGTGAGGGTTCAGTCGCTCAAGCAGGCATTTGTGGGGGAGCGACTATTGTTTGGATAAGGTATTATTTGTCGCATGAAGGAATGTATAGCAATAAGATTCTTTCCAGGGAAACCAGTACTATAGAAATGCTCCAAAGTGCATTGGCGTATCGGGATCAGGGATTATCACAGCTGTTCATTGATAAAGGCATCATGATGGTACGTCCATTTCATTACAATGGTAAATCTGTTTCCAGTGCTGACGCCATGGAAGTCAGCCATCTTGTCTCTGTGTCTCATGGGATCAGCATTTTTAGTTATTACCATAGAGCCCTTGGTCCACATGTTGTTGCAGCTTATGTTGATCGGACAAAAAGATTATTTTTTTTCGATGCGAATCAAGGTGACGTATCGATTCCATACCCCGGAAGTTTTCAGTGGCTGCATTCGTACATAAATCTTTTTCTGCAGCAAACAGCATGGTTTAAGGTGACGCATTTTGAACCGTGCTGGAATGAGGGGCGGTTTCAACAATGCCTGGCAGAGTTAACCGCAGACGCTGAAAAGGGTTTCCCGCAGATGCGTCTGAGGGCAAGGCGATTGCGAGAGGGTGTAGTCGAAAGGGAAACTACGTTGTAAACCCGACGCTTCATTTTCCGGAGTAAAGGGTAATAACCCCGGTGCTGCTGGCAGGATAAAATGGACAAGAGCCTTAATGGACGACTTTACAGATCAATGGTAGCCTTGTTTTGCGCTGGAGCGGCTCAATCCAATAGCCTGGGGAGGCAAATAGTAGAAGAGATGTTTATTTATACATGAAGCCAATCAGTAAATTATTATTATTGCTGGAACTGATGATCTGTTACGGCCCATCCCTCTGCTACCTGATTATCGGTATTGCTTTTGTTCCGTTCTGGATATTGTCTGCCCTGAGTGGGGAATTTCAGGCCATCACCATGGTCATGATGGTGGTGGGCGGCGTGATTGGGTTCTTTGCCCTGCTGGCGCTGGTTTACAAAATCTGCCACCCAAAATCCAATATGATCTGTGATGGCAAAATTCGCCTGTTGTCGCTGATGGGGATGATATCGTCCATTGTTATTCTCTATCAGGCCGACGCGATTGAGAAGTTGTTTGAGGTCGGAGCTTTTCTCTATCTGCTGCCCCTCGCGGCTTCTCTGCATATTATCTATCTGGGTAGAAACTACTATTTTTCCTGCTGCGATCGATCTGAGCGTTCAGGCAGCGACTGATATCGAGAGGCAGTACTGCCTCTTAGTTTTTCACTGTAAAAACTCGGCCTGCCGTCGATAATCGCCATAAGAATATAAATACTCTTATTATTTATGGCAGACCCTCTTTCTCCCAGTGGCTCCAAAAGGCGCTCATCAGGCTCATTTGAGTCTTTTGTGGTTTCAGATTCGCAGGAGCCTGAATATTCAGCCGCTGCCAGAGACCATAATGAGTTTAAAGCCCGGTTCGGTTCTCACAGTGTTAAAAAGCATGAAGCGGAAATGCAGTTCATGCTAAAGCCGTTTATGAGAAAAGCTTCCGGTTCGCAACAAGCGTTAGGGAAAAGGCTGCTGCGTACACTGGGAAAGGTGAGGGGGCTGGTCACACGCTCGCTACCCGCTGATCAGTGCACTGTACCTGATTGGAAGGAGGCGCGTGTTCCGGCATCAGAATGGCAAGACGAGCTGAGAGCTAATCAGGTGGATATGTTTGTCTCTGACGAGAGACTGCTGAACAATATGGATTCCAGTTCTGAATGGTACGATCGAATGGGCAATGGGGTGCTGTTCAATGGTGAAGTGCCAGATACGTTTGATATTGCACAGCTGGACAGGCGACAGACCTGTTTTCTGCTGAGTGCATTGGGTGCTTATGCTGCAACCCCACTGGGACAACGTTTGCTACAGCAGATTATCCGGCTATATCCGGAAGGTTTTGTGGGGGTAACTTTAAACGATGACTCTCTGGCTGAACGTAGTGTCAAGGTAGTGGTGTCCAGCAGCCGTCCCGTTGATCGCCATGGTAAGGATTGTTATTCATTTGCCAATACTTCCGGTGCTCGTTGGGCAGGTTATATAGAGAAAGCGTGTCATGCGTTGCTTCTGGAGCGTAGTGCCAACGTTGATCAATTGAAGAAAGAAAAGCCGGGAGAGGATTTGTCTTATATTGAAGGCTTGTTACGCTTGATAACCAGTAATAAAAAAAACAGTTGTCTGCTTGATCGTATCGATATGTCTCTGGCTTTTAAACTGCTGCCACCGATGCCTGAACTAACGTCACCAAGCCCTGCGTTCCAGCAGCCACAAAGTCTGAATGCGTTTGACGCGCGTGATGATGATCTGAAAAAACCTCTGATTAAAGATCTGATCTGTTTCAATATCAAACAGGGCATTCCGGTAATACTGGGTACCAGGGGCGACTGGCGGGGGACTTTTAATGCCTCATCCGGTACCCCGACCAATCACGCTGTAACGGTACTGGGTCCCGCCTCTCTCAGGAAAGGCTCCGACACTGTAGACGGTTTTTTAACCTATGATCCCTATGGAGAAGCTTTTGGCAAGAGCGACATTGCCACGGCTTCCGTTGGTACTACGACGAGCGTAAAACCCTCTGGTCAGGCCATTCGCTTTTGTTCTTATGATGACATTCACGAGTATTTCAACCGGGTAACCATTGCCCGCGGAGGCTTTGTTCATAATCTGGAATACCTTAAAAAACTGGCTGCTGAAAAACCGGATGCCCGGAATGAAGATGGCTGGGAATTAGTCTAACCGGGCGTTTTGATCTCCTGGGTCCTTGTTTCCTGCTTTATTGATGTAAATTATTTCCAACCTGCTATACATTTCGACATAGTCTTTACTCATCGCTGTCCAGGAAGGTTATTGTGGATTTAAATCTGACATTGAACGAAACTCGCGTACTTGGCTGCCTTCTGGAGAAGGAGAGTACAACGCCCGACCTGTACCCGCTGACGCTGAATTCCCTGCTGAATGCCTGCAACCAGAAAAGCAATCGGGACCCGGTGCTGTCGCTGACGCCAGCTGACGTCAAAAGCACTCTGGATGACCTGGTCGAACAACGCCTGGTCAGTGAAGAAGGCGGCTCCCGCACCAGCAAGTACCGCCACCGGTTCTGCAATACCCTGTTCAGTGACCTGAAGTTTTCTGAGCAGGAACGTGCCATCGTCTGCGTGATGTTGTTGCGTGGTCCGCAGACACCGGGTGAAATTCGCAGCCGGACGGGTCGTCTGACACAGTTTTCAGACGTTTCACAGGTAGAAACCGTGTTGCAGGACATGGCTGAAAAAGAGTGGGTCAGGCAGCTGCCAAAGGAACCCGGCAAGCGCGAGTCCCGTTTCGCCCATCTGTTCTCCGGCGATATTGAGGTGCCACCCAGCCCCGTGACGGTCATGGCTGACGACAAGTCGCGTATTCAGGAGCTTGAGCATGAAGTGAAGGTTCTGAAGGCTGAAATTGAGCGTTTAAATCAGTTGCTGGTTTCATCAGCAGACGGCCTGGAGTAACTCTAGCGCCTCTTCCCGGTGGAGGCCAATACTCACAATATTTTGAATATGCCATGTCAGAAACCTTTAAAGTAGAGAAAACATATCTCTGTATCACGAGCTAGGCTGGTGCTTGGATTTTACACTCTCTTTCAGTTCTGCTCTTTCTGTTTCTGAAAGGTAAGCAATGGTCAGGCCATTTTCCTGTGCCTGACGAATATCACCTTGGTTCAATCCAGCAGCAGGAGCAGCAACTTCATATTCATGAGGCAAGTCTATGCCTTCCACAGCAGGATCGTCGGTGTTAATGGTAGCTAAAATACCGTGTGCCAGAAACTGCTTGAGAGGGTGTGACTCTATATTTGGGAAAGCACTGGTTTGTACGTTGGAGGTCAGGCAGGACTCTATGCCAATCTGGTGTTCTGCCAGATAATCCATTAGTTCCGGGTCTTGAATGGCTTTGGCTCCATGACCAATACGCGTTGCACCCAGCTCGTTAATAGCTTGCCATACGCTCTCAGGACCAGCGGCTTCACCTGCATGAATAGTAACGTTCAGACCTGCATCACGAACCTGCTTAAAATGACTGTTAAAAAGCGCACCGGGTTTACCCACCTCATCACCTGCCAGATCGATAGCGACCAGATGGTCTTTATGGGTAAGGCAGGCTTCCAGGTCTTTCTTGCAGCCCTGTAGGCCACAGGTACGACACATAACACCAATTAGATTGGTTTTAACTGAAAAGTCTTTGCTACCAGCCTGTACACCGTCAATCACGGCTTCGACGACTCCTTCCGGGTTCAGGCCGTTTGTCATTGCCATATACCAGGGGCTAAAGCGCAATTCGGCGTAGTCGATTTGGGCATTCCGTGCGTCTTCAACATTTTCATAGGCAACTCGACGACAATCGTCGTAAGATGAAAGAACTTTGACACCCCAGTCAATCTTGCTGAGAAAGCTGACCAGATCGGGCTCTTGATTAGTCACCTGAACATGGGGAAGCAAATCTGTAAGTGTTTTGGCAGGAAGTTGAATATTATTTTTCAGACCTAGCTCAAGAATAGTCTGGGGCCGGGTATTGCCGTCAAGATGTCGATGGATATCGGTCAGGGGGAGTGATTTATCGATCATAGTGTTTCTCACTGTTTTGATGGGTAATCAACTCAGTACCGAGTAATAAAATAGTTGAAATCACAAGGCAGGCAAACCGGGAAATCTATAAACTCGGATAAGACACTCAACGTGACTAGGTAGTTTTGCAAAAGGAAAACAGCTTCCTGCGACTTTAGTAAGCTGGTCCTGTGGATCGAAACAGGTCTCATGATTATGATGAACTGTTGAAAATGATGTTGCTTCCCATTAACAGATATGCCTTACCGCTTTTTTGATAGTTCTGCCAGGGTGTGGAAATCTCGGTCGGCACACTTTCAGAAGAAAGCTCTTTGAAACCGGCAAGGCTATAAAAGTGCTTAAGGTGTTGATAGGGGTAACACCAGCAGCGGGAAGGGGACAAAGCCAGAAGTGTTTCCTTTACCAGCTGAAGCCCATAGCCGCAGCCGCGTCTTGGTACTGACACACAGACAGAGCGCAGCAGAAAACCTTGAGACCGGGGGCAGGCTCGCAGCGCGGCGATTATCTCACCTTCGCTGCGAAGGACAAACACCCGCTCGCCGGAGCGGGCTTTGCCTTTGTGTCCATTGGCCTTGAAAAAACGGTTAACCAGTGGATAGGCCACCGGTTGCAGCTCTTCAATCATTGGTGTTGTCTTTCACACCGCTGGCTTTCTGGGCGCTGGACAGAATGCCCCGCAGCATATTCAGTTCTTTTGACTCCGGGCGGGCCCGGTTAAATAAGCGACGAAGTCTTTTCATCACCTTGCCCGGGTGCTGCTGAATAATAAAATCAATATCCGTCAGGGTTTGTTCAAGGTGCTGGTAGAAGCGCTCCAGTTCTTCCTGAAGGGGGTACTCTTCTGCTTGTGGCTGAGCCTGTAGTTGAATCGTTGTCCGGTCAAAATGAACCGAAGCCTTGCGCAGTTCGTAACAGAGAATCTGAATGGCTGAAGCAACATTCAGCACCGGGTAGTCCGGATTAGCATCAATGCAGGCATGAAAGTGACACTTTTCCAGTTCTTCATTGGTCAGTCCCATGGTCTCCTGTCCAAACACGAGGGCAACAGGGCGGTTGACAGACTCTTTCAGCAGGGCTTCGGCACAAGCATCGGCTTCCAGCATCGGACGGTTACTGGTGCTGTTGCGTGAGCGGGCGCTGGTACCAATCACCAGCGAACAGTCGGCAATGGCTTCATCCAGAGAAGGAAAGATGCGGGCGTTCGCCAGAACATCCATTGCGCCAGCCGCCATTGCGTCGGCATCGGGGTCAGGGTAACGTTGCGGAGTTACCAGACACAGCTCGCTTAAACCCATGGTTTTCATGGCCCGCGCGGCAGAGCCAATATTACCGGGGTGAAAGGTGTTAATCAGGATAATTCGAATATTTGACAGCATGATCCGGGCGAATTTCAATTAAGGTGGGCAATTATAATGTCGTTCCTGCCCCGCATAAATGGCTACCAGGAAAAATAGCAGGCTTCCCTTATATAACTTTTGTGTCTGAAAAATAATTAAAATTTGTACTGTGGTAATAATGGTCGTATCTGTTACAGTGCAGCTCTGTATTTTCCGAAGTTTATCTTCTCTTTTGTGAGTTTCGTCTGATATGAGCAGTTCGACGAATAAGACGGCTGAAAAAGCCGCCTATCGCTGGTTATTACAACAGGTTTCGCCTGCCCGCAAGTGGTTGATTGCCTCCGTTTCACTGGGTTTGTTCAGTGGTCTCCTGTTGATTGTTCAGGCAGCCCTGCTGGCTGACAGTATTCATAAACTGGTCATGGACAGTGTGCCACGCACGGACCTGACCGGTGCGATGATCAGCATTCTGCTGGTGTTGCTGGTTCGCTCGATCTGCAACTGGGGACGTGAAGTCTGTGGCTTCAATGCCGGTGTCCAGGTTCGGGAGAGCATTCGTTCAGCCCTTTTGCAAAAGCTGAAGCGACAGGGGCCAACCACGATCGCTACCCAGCCCGCTGGCAGCTGGTCCACCCTGCTGGTGGAACAGGTGGAAGAGCTGCATGATTTCGTTGCCCGTTATCTGCCGCAAATGGCGCTGGCAGCGTTAATACCTCTGGTCATCGTGGTGGTGGCGTTTCCTCTTAACTGGGTGGCTGGTCTGGTATTTCTTGGCACGGCACCGCTGATTCCACTGTTTATGATTCTTGTCGGGCTGAAAGCAGCAGAAGCCAACCGTCGAAACTTTCAGGCTTTGAACCGACTGGGTGGTTTTTTTCTGGACCGTTTGCAGGCGATGGAAACATTGCGGCTGTTTCAGAGAAGTGCTTATGAAAAGCAGCAGCTGGAACAGGCCAGTGAGGATTTTCGGGTGAAAACCATGCAGGTGTTAAGGCTGGCATTCCTGTCGTCTACCGTACTGGAGTTTTTTGCCTCAATCTCTATCGCCATTCTGGCGCTGTATCTGGGTATGAGTTTTCTGGGGTATCTAAACTTTGGCAGTTACGGGGCTGGAGTCAGCTTGTTTAGCGGACTGTTTTTATTGTTGCTGGCACCGGATTTTTATCAGCCACTGCGTGACCTGGGTACTCACTACCACGCTAAGGCCAAGGCTATCGGTGCCTGCGATGATATTATCAGGGTGCTTGATCAGGAAGCGATCAGCAGTCAGCAGGGTAGTCAGCCGTTGCCTGATACCGGGTCGTTGAGTATCGCCGTGTCCGGTCTGTCGGTGGATGCTCCGGGTGGTCAGAACCTGCTGAGTGATCTGTCCTTTTCCGTCAGAGCCGGAGAGCGACTGGCTATTATCGGCCCCTCGGGTGCCGGTAAGTCGACCCTGATTAATACCCTGATGGGCTTCTGGTCCTATCGCGGGCAGTTGCAGGTGAATGGCTGTGAACTCCGTGATGTGGCTCCTGAAAGCTGGAGAAAGAACATTGCCTGGCTCGGACAGCAACCGTTAATCATCCATGGCAGTGTTTATGACAATGTCTGCTTTGGTCGCGAACTGAGTCGGGAGCAGGTGTTACAGGCGTTGCATAACGCTCAGGCAATGGAGTTTATTGAAAGACTGCCGGCGGGTATCGACACGCTGTTGCAGGAACAGGGGGGCAATGTATCCGTCGGGCAGGCGCAACGTATCGCCCTGGCTCGTGCCATCGCTGAACCTGTGAAATTGCTGATTCTGGATGAGCCTACTGCCAGCCTTGATGCCCTGAGTGAGCGACTGGTTCTGGATGCCCTTGAATCTATACCTTCAGACTGTGCGGTCATCACCGTGACCCACAGGTTGGAACAGATTGATTCCATGGATCGGGTGCTGATGCTGGAAAGCGGAAAGCTGGTGGCTGAAGGTGTGCCCGCCGAGTTGAAGTCGGGGCATTTTCCATCGAACGATCGATTCTCACATTTTGTCACTGAGCTGGAACAGGAACAGGGACTCGCTAAAGGACTCGCTAAAGGAGTAGCCAATGGGTAACCTTCTGCCGTTTATTAAACTGTACCGTCGTCATCCTGGTGCTATGGCATTAGGTGTATTACTGTCAATTACCACATTGCTGGCAAGCCTTGGGCTGTTAGCCCTCTCTGGCTGGTTTATCACCTCAACCGCCATTGCCGGATTAACACTGGCAACGGCACAACACTTTAACTTCTTTACGCCGGGTGCTGGCGTCCGGGGTTTTTCCATAGGACGAACCGCCTCCCGGTATTTTGAGCGTCTGGTCAGCCACGATGCGACCTTTAAACTACTGGCCTGGTTGCGGGGCTGGTTTTTCGCCCGTCTTGCGCCGGTTCCCCTGCATCGTTTAAAGCGATTTCGTAAGGGTGATCTGCTGAACCGGCTGGTGGCGGATGTTGACGCTCTGGATCAGTTATACCTGCGGATGTTCAGCCCGATTCTGGCGGCTGTTCTGGTGATTGTGATTCTTTCACTGGGGTTGAGCTGGTTCAGTACCACGCTTGGGTTGTCTGTGCTGCTGATGATGGGGGGCTGGTTATTGCTGCTGCCGCCGTTGTTTTATGCGCTGGGTAAACACAGCAGTAAGGCGAAAGGTGTCAGTCAGCAACAGCTCCGGCAGGCTGCGCTGGATTATCTGCAAGGGATGGCTGAATTGCAGATTGTGGGTACTGAAGAGGTTTTCCGGCAGCAGTTAGACGAGCGGGAGCGTCAGCTGCACCGGCATCAGGCGAGGCTCTCAAAGCTGGAAGGTCTGGGCTCTGCGTTGTTGACGTTTGCAGCGGGCAGTTCTGCCGTCGTCATGCTGTATCTGGCGGCGGGGGAATATCAGGCAGGGGGGATTTCCGGCCCTGTTATGGTGATGTCGTTGTTTGCGGTACTGGCAGGGTTTGAAGCTCTGATGCCGGTTCCCGGGGCTTTTCAGTTTCTGGGCTTTACCACACAGGCGGCGGGGCAGTTGAAAGAAGTGATCGACCAGCCACCCATGATTTACGGTGAGCAGAAGCCTGAGGTTAAGGGGCAGGTTCAGTTTGAAAATGTCAACTTTTCTTATGGCGGATTGCAGGTACTGGATCAGGTGACACTGACGATTCCTGTCGGTCAGCACGTCGCACTGGTGGGCAAAACCGGGTGTGGCAAGTCAACACTCGCTGGTTTGCTGACCCGTTATAACGATTGCGACAGTGGTCAGGTATTGATTGATGGTGTTCCAGTCCCTGATTTCAGTGAGCAGGCGCTTTATCAGGCGCTGGCTGTGGTTCCCCAGAAAACCCATGTACTAAGTGCGACGTTGCGGGATAATCTGAAGCTGGCTGATCACTCTGCCAGCGATGAGCGTCTGCTTGAGGTTATACAAACGACGGGGTTAAACCAGTTAGCTGCGGCTCGAGGAGATGAAAAGATTCTTGATCTGTGGCTGGGGCAGGGCGGCATCACTTTGTCGGGTGGTGAACAGCGTCGTCTGGCTATTGCCCGTGCCATGCTGAAGCAGGCAGATATCCTGATCATGGATGAAGCGTCGGAAGGGCTGGATCGCTTCAGTGAACAACTGTTGTTAAACCGTATTCTTGAGGCTTATCAGCACAAAACCGTGATGATGATTACTCATAAGCAGGGTATGTTGCAGAAAATGGATGCAGTGTACCGGCTGGATGGCGGGCGTTTGTCTCAGGTTTGCGGTTGATCCAGCCCAAGGTGTTCGCAAGCCTGTCGGGTCAGTTGTTCAATGGCGTTGTCATTATTGCCATGGAGATTGTCTGCCCTGATGATGCCCCCATCCAGCAGGGGCTGAAAATGTTCTGCTTTTAACCGGACATCTTTAAGTCGCAGCTGGGTGAACAGATGACGGAATTCGATCTCTTCAGGCTGTGGGTTCCGGGGGGACTCGTCGTCTGTCGCTTTCGTTGTTGTCTGGTTCAGCTGGCGGACAGGTGGCTCAGGCGCGACATCTCTTTCGGTAATAGCGGGCCGTGTAATGGGAATACGGCGGGGCTTTTTTCTGGTACCTGCTGGTTGCAGATAGGGTGTTACCGGTTGCGTACCAGGGATAACCGGCAGGGCAGAACCGATAGCTCCCATTTCCTGACGTTCTTTTTCTATGTATCTGGCTAAAGCGCCCCGACTCTGGCTGGCCGCCAGCTCCAGCAGCTCACCACGGCTTTTATTCGCGGCAGTGACCAGTTTCTCCAGGTTTTCCTTATTAATGGCTTTGTAGGCTTTTTCGGTCAGTACGCCCCGGCTGTAACCCAGTTTGATAATGTTCGCTGTCTTCAGTAGCAGCCTGATGTTCGTTTCTGAGATATTCCGGTTGCGCAGCTGCTGTTTGATACGACTAATTGATGCCTGGCTGGCTTTCGGCTCAGCCAGCCTGCCCAACAGCGGCAGGGGTTTTACCAGACGACGTAACCCCCATAGTCCGCTAACCTCATTTTTACTGTCCAGCCATGTACCTTTCTTCTGTAGCTTCTGCCAGGTAAATGCACCGACAATATCTCTGGGTCTGATCAAACTGTCCATAGTGTGCCATCGTTTTTCTCTCAGGAGATATCGGCACATTGAAGATAGTTTGCACTGCGCCGACGCTGACCCAAAAATATCAACCCGAGAAGTAGCAGGGCAGGAATCCAGATCAGCTGTCTGGGGGGGCGTTCTACCGGAATTTCCAGACGGTTAAGGGTCCAGTCAAAATCAATACCGGCTGATTCTGCCGGGCTGTCAAAGCTGATCATATCTACCTTGAGTTCGCCGTCAGACGGGTAGGTTTGCAGACCCATAAAGCTCAGTTGTTGCTCGGCACCTGCTTCAGAGCCTGTCGGCAGAATGCTGAGCTTGCTAACCATTCTGCCATCGAGATTTTCACCGGAGACCCATAGACGGATTTCGTCATCCAGTGGTGCCTTCTCCAGACCGGCAATAATCTGCTCACCTTCATAGGTTTCATAGGGATCGTAAATCTGGTCCCACCAGAAACCGGGGCGGAACAGGGTAAAGGCGATCAACAGCAAACCAACGGTTTCATACCAGCGGTTTTTGGTCAGCCAGTAACCCTGGGTAGCGGTAGCGAAAACCAGCATGGCCACCAGGGCGCTGGACACCACCAGAACCAGTTGTAGCCAGCTATCCACCCCAATCAGTAACAGCTCGGTGTTAAAGATAAACATAAACGGCAGAACGGCGGTACGGATATCGTAGGTGAAGCCCTGAATACCGGTCCGGATCGGGTCGGAACGGGCGATCGCTGCCGCCGCAAAGGCAGCCAGCCCTACCGGAGGCGTATCATCTGCCAGAATGCCAAAGTAGAACACAAACAGGTGAACGGCGATCAGAGGCACGATCAGGCCAGACTGAGCCCCCAGGGTAACAATCACCGGTGTCATCAGTGTTGAGACAACGATGTAGTTGGCGGTGGTTGGCAGTCCCATGCCCAGTACCAGACAGATCAGCGCCGTGAACACCAGCATAAGAATCACATTACCGCCGGAAATCCATTCTACAAACTCGGTCATTACCAGCCCGATACCGGTCAGGGTAACAGCGCCCACAACAATACCGGCTGTAGCGGTGGCGACGCCAATGCCGATCATATTGCGCGCACCACTTAACAGTCCATTGAGCATATCGAACCAGCCCTGTTTGAGAGCACTGGTGTCAGGCTGTTTGCTTCGGAACTCTTTACGGAAAAAGGACAGCAGGGGCTTATGGGTCAGGGTGATCACAATCATGACCAGGGTTGACCAGAACGCAGACAGTCCCGGGGAGAAGCGTTCAACGGTCAGGCACCAGAGCAACACGACAATCGGCAATAAATAGTAAAGACCGCGTTTCAGTGTCGGGCCGGGCTCGGGCGTATGGCTGAGCGTGGCTTCCGTATCCCGGGGCAGGTCGGGTTGCAGTGAGGCAAGCTTCACCAGACCCACGTAGCTCAACAGCAATGCGCTGCCAATCATGTACAGGGCATAGTCGCCCATATAGCTTCGGGTCCAGCCAATGCCGTAATAGACGGCAGTTCCCATAATGCAGAGCCCGGCAAAGGTTCCGGTAAACGACAGCAGTGCCTGCAGTTTGGTGCGGGTGTGCCTGCGTGGCAAACCTTCCATTCCGGCTTTAACCGCTTCAAGGTGAACGATATAGAACAGGGCAATATAGGAAATAATAGCGGGCAGCAATGCCGCCTTGATTACTTCCAGATAGGAAATGCCGACGTATTCCACCATCAGAAAGGCTGCAGCCCCCATGATGGGCGGAGTCAGCTGGCCATTGGTGGAGGCAGCGACTTCTATGGCTCCGGCTTTATGGGAAGGGAAACCGACCCGCTTCATCAATGGGATGGTGAAGGTTCCGGTGGTGACAACGTTAGCAATGGATGAACCAGACACCACGCCACTCAGGCCGGAAGACACCACTGCCGCTTTAGCAGGGCCACCGCGCATGTGACCCAACAGAGAGAAGGCTACCTGAATAAAATAGTTACCGGCACCGGCTCTTTCCAGCAGTGCGCCGAACAGGACAAACATAAAGACAAAGTTGGTGGAGACACCCAGCGCTACCCCGAACACCCCTTCGGTGGTGATCCAGAAGTGGGACATGGCTTTATTAAAACTGGCACCTTTATGGGCTATAACGTCCGGCATATAAGGACCGGCAAAGGCATAGGTAATAAATACCAAAGCGACGACCATCAGTGGTGGGCCTAACGCACGACGGGTGGCTTCCAGTAACAGAATAATGCCGGAAGCCGCGATAAACAGATCCATGGTGGTTGGTGCGCCGGAGCGGTAAGCCAGCTCGGTGCTGAACAGATACAGATAAGCCGAACTGAAACTGGCCAGCAGCGCCATTATCCAGTCGTAAAAAGGCACCTGGTTTCTATACGACTTGCGCCGTGCAGGAAATGCCATAAAGGCGAGAAAAACGGCAAAGCTTAAATGAATGGCGCGAGCCTGAGTGTCATTGAAAATACCCGCTTTGAAAATAAAAGGCAGTGGGGATGCATACCAGAGTTGAAACAGCGACCAGCAGAGTGTGACAGCAAGAATAAGCCGACCAGTAAGACCAACCGGGTTGCGCGCCCCCTGATCGGACTGTTCGGCTATTTTGCGGGCTTCCCTGAGAGCCTCTTTGGATGTGTCGACTTCCATGGAAATTCCTGACCTGAACGTTAATCGTTAGTACTCGTAAACGGCAGCAAAACCCGGCGAGCCGGGTTTTGTCATTACATGATTGACGGACAAGAATTAATTCTTGATCAGGCCGGCTTCCATAAAGTAGCGCTTAGCGCCTTCGTGCAGAGGTGCAGACAGACCGTCAGAGATCATTTCTTCCTTCTTCAGGGTGCCGAATGCCTGATGCATCTGCTTGAAGGTGGACAGGTCTTCGAACACGGATTTGGTCACCTGATACACGGTTTCATCGCTCAAACGGGTTGAGGCAACAAACGTAGCGGCAACACCAAAGGTCTGTACGTCGGCGTCGTTACCACGGTACATGCCACCGGGAATGGTGGCGGTACGGTAATAAGGATTTTCGCTGAGCAGCTTTTCAACGGCCGGGCCGCTGACAGTGACAAGGTTGGTGTCACAGGAGGTGGTGGCTTCTTTCAGGGAACCACTGGGATGGCCCGCAGTGAACACAAACGCATCAATCTTGTTGTCACACAGGGCTTTGGCCTGTTCAGAGGACTTGAGTTCAGAGGTCAGCGAGAAGGCTTTGGTGGTCCACCCTTTGGCGGCCATCATTTGTTCCATGGTACCGCGCTGACCGGAACCCGGGTTGCCAATATTGACCCGCTTGCCTTTCAGGTCTTCAAACGTCTTGATGTTGGCGTCTTTACGGGCAAGGACGGTGAAGGCTTCCGGATGCAGGGAGAAGACTGCCCGCAACTCTTTATCCGGGCCATTGGGCTTAAACTTGCTGGTGCCGTTGGTGGCATGATATTGCCAGTCCGACTGGACAATACCCATGTCCATGTCACCGGCACGAATGGTGTTCAGGTTGTAGCTGGAACCACCGGTAGACTCAACAGAGCAGCGAATACCAGTATCTTTGCGGGTTCTGTTAACCAGACGACAGATGGCGCCACCGGTCGGGTAGTAAACACCAGTCACCCCGCCGGTACCAATGGTGACAAACTGCTGTTGAACGTTTTGAGCATTGGCGCTGACGGCTGAAACTGCTATGCCCGCTCCAAAAATGGCCATACTTAATTTTTTTAGTAATGTCATTGGCTATTCTCTGTTGTGGTTATTATCGTTCTTGCTATTGCCTGTTCATGGCTGTTTGCCACAAAAATTCCATTTCTATCATCAGGGAATTTGAAACCTGATTACAAGTCATCAGTTGTATATCATATTTTTTTTGTCCTTTAAATTGTCTTGTGGCAATGTTTCAAAAGATTCAGCTACCTTTTTAGTTTTATATCTGCCTTCCTATGAAGTGAAACGAGCTATCCTTATAGGGTCATGGAAGCGCCTGATTCTTTGAGTCGTCTGATATAAGTAGCAATATATGAAGACGATCAGCATTTTTTACCTTTACGACAGGTCTTTCAGTCCTTGAGGAGTAAGATATGTCATCATGGTACGAGCGACGAAAATACAGCAAAGGATTAAAGGGCGCCGCTCAGGTTCACAGCTCAGAGCAGTTTCGGGTAGACCGGTTCAGGCAACAGTTTTTTCTGAGTAAATATGAATTACAAGCCAGAGGGTACGAGAAAATTACACTTAAAAAAGGGTGTAATTGTGTTATTCAGGGATCGTTTGATGGTTTTGTTTCAGCGAATCATTGCACCATTAAAATAACTGAGCCGAAGCCCAGAGATGGAGGCACAAGACCTGCACCAGACTTTGTAGTGGCTGTTTGCATGATTCCACCCCATAAAAGGGTCTCATTAGGTGTCGATGTAGAAGGTGAATCCAGTTTTACGATGCACTTCGTAGAGTTCTGGAGATCAACAGGTGCGGGAGCTATTGGTTCCAGCTCTTTTAACCCGGATGTATTGTTGATGCAGGTAAAGCACTTTGCCGACGCAACCGAGGCTAATATCGTAGCAACCAGAATGCTTCTGTCCAACATTGCTGTAACCTTGCCAACAGTCAACACTGAAAAAAAGGAAAGGGATGGTTCGACGATTGAGGCAAGAATTCCGGGAGAAAATACTGTTGAGTGCGCCGCTCTGGGAATCAGTAATAATCAGAATAAAGACATCTGTTATCCAGTTATGATAAAGCGTGGTATAGAAAAGATCATGCGACTTGCTACAGAAGGCGATAAAACCGAAAAATGATAGTATGCAACACCCCTGGGACGGGTGTTCTGCCAGACTTATAAACCTGGCTACCGGTTTGTAGAACCCGTCCAGCTTGAGTTATTGATTTTCAGGAACCTGTCAATGAAGAGCATACCTTCCGAATCATTATGCCCTTGCGGAAGTGGTCAGACTTATCAGCACTGCTGTGCAATGTTTCATACGGGGAAAAACGCCCCTACAGCAGAGAAGCTGATGCGGTCCCGTTTTTGTGCCTACTATCTGAAAAATGCTGCTTACCTGCTGGAAACCACCTGGCCCCGTCAACACGACGGGCTGGATAAATCAGGCATTATGAACCGGGCCGATACAACGGAGTGGACACGCCTGGATGTTGTTCGTACCGAAGCCGGACAAGCGGAAGACAGCAAAGGCATCGTTGAATTCAAGGCGTGGTACAAAGATGGAGCCGGTGAATCCGCTCACCATGAAACATCAGACTTTATACGGGAGAACGGGCGCTGGTACTTTATCTATCCTGATATTCCGGCAAAATTGCCGGGTCGTAATGACCCCTGTCTGTGCGGCAGTGGCAAAAAATATAAAAAGTGCTGCGGTTGTTAAATCAGCCTGCCACCCTCAGGTGCCATGAGAGGGTGGCAAGGCAGACCGCAGTGTTGATACTGGGCTAAGGGCAACCATGTAATGATTCACATGGCTCCCATAAACTCTACCAGTAAAAATAACTCAGAATAGTTGAGAATATAACCATGGGGATTTTTAGAGAGGACATGGCTTCGCTGGCTCCTGAGAGGGGAACGCTTTGAAGTGTGGTGCATTGGCAAGTACTTTTTCCTGCAACCCAGCTGACCTGGGCGTCTTTCCAGGTGCCGCCGTACTCATTGCAAACCGGAAGCTTGCTATTTTCATGTACATTGCCTCCCGGACAATTAAGGTAGTAATACCTGGCGCAACCTTCCCAGTTGTTGTGGTTCTTTGACTTATCCAGATGGGCCTGCCAAACGGTTTTACCCTCTTCATTGGTATCGGGAACACACTGATTACCCCAGGGCGAAGGTGGGTCATAGTCACAGTCTTCTTCATTCTGGCATGGCGGTTCAACAACGTTAAGTGTGTGACTGATTGAATCAACAAACCAAAGGCGTTTGGTTATTTTGTCTACAGTCATGCCTGCAATTCGCCTTGCAGGTGTTCTGATACTGCCAATCAAAGTATGGTTTCCTGTTGTGATATCCAGTTTAATGGCATGAATTTCTCCTGTAGCTGCGTCACTCACAAAAAGTCGGTCTTCAGAAATGGTCAGACCACTGGGGGTATCAAGCCTAAGGTCTTTGACATTTAGTACAGAGAAGGTTGCATTGATTATTTTGGTATACGTCGTGTACTTTTCTCTCCACTCTTCTTCGGGTTTGACATGGCCGCTTGTTACTCCGCTTTGGGTATCTAGAACGTTAATCCTACCTGCCGCCGGATTTGCCACGAACAAAAACTTGCCATATTTAACCATATGCCCGGGTATAATAGGGCCAGTTCCGGCTTTTCTTGTCATGGTGGTTCCCTCATAACGGTAAAGGGAGGCACCATTATGGTTGTGACCGCCATAACCGTGGGATTGGGTAATGCTGGTAAACACGATACTTCCATATTTAGAATCTGCGCCAGCGTCCCATGTCCAGTAACCGGCTTGCTCGCCGTCCCAGGCCGCACCCATTGAATAGGGCTGTTGATGAATCATGGACAGATGGGAACCAAAGGGCTGTTTGGAAAGATCATTCGGGAAAAAGTCGTTATTTTGGATGGCAAAGGTTTTGAGGTTATTCGCCCATAGCGAGGGCCCCATAAAGTCGGTGCAGGTTCGCTGTGAGTAATCGCCTCCCATAAATGCGGAGGCTGTATAGTCATTGCAGCTGCCGCCTGTAGTAAGAAAGGTTCCTGTTGTATTCAGGTTTTGAGCCAGTTGCCCTTCAAAGTCTGGGGCGTCCCCGTCACTTGGCGCTCCACCAAAGGCAATGGCTGTAGGACGGTGCATGAAGTGACAGGATGCCAGGTCCCGTCGCTTTTCTGGTTTGTAGGAAGCAGACTTGATTCCCGGACAGTAAAAAATGGTGACACTGTCATCACTATTTAAAGCCCAGATTTGTCCTCTTGCGTTGGGGTTTTCAGCGACTGCAACAGGGTTTTTCAGCCCCCCCTGATCGGGTCTTGAACTACCCCACTGGCGTATTGCAGGAACGAAATTGTCATTGCTGTCTTTAACTCCGAACTCAGGTATGCAGCCAGATACTCCCTTACAGCGATTAGCGACAGGGCATTGGCCATATCCAGCCGATGAGCCGCCGGGTTTTCTGATAAGGGAGCAATCGGTCAACTCAGCCCGGCCTGGCGGTGTATTTATCAATGGCAATGTCGCCAGAACGAAAAATGAGAGGTGTCGTTTGGTTCTTGAAAAACGGGTTTTGACTTCGTGATACATAGAGATCATGCGCTCCTGTCAACACGGTTTAAAAAATGAACTCAAGTCAAGAAAAAGTAGGATTAGAGAAAAGCCTGAAAGCATTCTCATAGCAGATTTATTGAAATGTTTGGGGCTTTTAAAGTTAGTGAAGTACTCTGCTGAGTATAATGTAGCTGAACTAAACCTGAATGGTGGTGAAACTTATTTGAAAATGACACCGACAAACTACGAAGTCCCGTAGAGGCTGGCCTGACTATTCTGTAAACGCCCCCCGGCAGAGCTTAATGAAATTGTTGTAATCACCAACAGGAAACTCCTGCGTAAATTCGTTACACTTTCTGTCAGAAAAAGACCAACAGGAGCCCATAATGAAAGCGGGGAAATTTGTCATCAGTCTGTCCTGGCTGGCATCGATACGCAACTCCTCTATCGGTCAAAGATCGCCTTTTGATCACTGTTTTTGGCGGTTTTCATTTGATGACATTAATGAAACAGCTGCCAGAAGCAGCTGTTCCTGATGAGTGTAAAGGGTGAGCTAGAAGATAGTGCTTGAAGAATCCCAGAAAAAAACCATCCAGACGGCTTACAGTGCTTTTTTGAAAAGTAAGCAGCTCAAGGCCCGTCCTGGGCAGAAGCAGATGATCGCTGAAATTGCCCGGGCTCTGGGTGATATTAATACCGACGGTGAGGGGCGCAGAACGTCTGATCCGTCTGTTACTGTTATTGAAGCCGGTACCGGCACCGGTAAAACCGTTGGTTATGTCATTCCAGCGGTGGCCATGGCAAAAGCGGCAGGTAAAAGGCTGGTCATCTCGACCGCCACAGTGACGCTGCAGGAACAGATTATCAGCAAAGACTTGCCGGATATTATTCTTAAAACCGGTTTGAAGTTTTCCTTTACCCTGGCGAAGGGGCGTGGGCGCTATGCTTGTCTGAGCAAGCTGGACCGGCTGTTGCAGGAAGAACAGTCGGTGGCCTCCCTGATGGATATGTTTGCTGGTGAAGGTCAAACCGGGCAGCAGGATGAAACGGCATTGAAACTCTATCAGCATATGCTCGAAGAGTTTGCCGCTTCGAAATGGCAGGGTGACCGGGACAGCTGGCCAGAAGCTCTGGAAGATCAGCAGTGGCGTTTGATTACCACCGACCACGCCCAGTGCAGTGGCAGACGCTGTGGTTATTTTAACCAGTGTCCGTTTTATAAAGCCCGCAACGATCTGGAGCAGGCTGACGTGGTGGTAACCAACCATGATCTGGTGCTGGCAGATCTGGCGCTGGGCGGCGGTGCGATTCTGCCTGACCCGAAAGACTGTATTTACATTTTTGACGAAGGCCATCATCTGCCGGACAAGGCGATTGACCATTTCGCCTGTCATGGTCGTTTAAAAGGGACGGCCAGCTGGCTGGAAAAAGCCGGTAAACATCTGCAAAAGGTGCTGGGGCAAAATGCTTTGCCGGGTGAACTGGGAGAGCGGCTGGAAAAACTGCAGCCAGAGTTTGACCAGCTGGTTAACGCTTTAGGTCATGCACGACAGATGTTGCACAGGGAAGCCACTTTCGAACCCAGGGTTCAGGGTGACTTAACGGTGGCGGTGTACCGTTTTCCTGAAGGGGTGGTGCCTGGTGCTATTCGTCAGCAGGCAGAAGTGCTGAAGGCGGGCTTCAGCCGTTGCAGCGGTATGCTGGAAAAAGTCGCCAAAGACCTGAACGATGCTATGGACGGTGATGTTCCGGGCATTGACCGCTGGCAGGCCGAGCAGCTGTATCCGGAAATTGGTGCTATGCAGATGCGTATGGAGAGCCAGTTCCAGCTGTGGCTGACCTACTCGCTGCCTGATCCTGAAGGGGAGCCGCCCAGTGCGCGCTGGGTGAAATGGACGGAAGGTTCTTTTGGTGAAGAACTGGAACTGTTCAGCAGCCCTATTCTGTCGTCTATGACGTTGTGGCAGACCTTATGGAACCCTGGTTATGCTTCGATCGTTACGTCTGCAACGCTGGCAGCCCTGGGTAACTTTAACCGGTTTCGCATGCGTTCAGGCATTCCTTCTGAATCTAAATGCGTTGTTGTCCCCAGCCCTTTTCAACATGCAACCGCCGCCAGGCTGGTGATTCCTGCCATGGAGTCTAATCCCCGTGACAGCGATGCCCATACGGAAGAAATTGTGGAAATGCTGCCAGAGCTGCTGGAAGGCAGTAAAGGCTCACTGGTGCTGTTTTCTTCCAGACGACAGATGAATGACGTTTATTATGGGCTGGAGCAAAACCAGCGAGACCAGATCCTGTTGCAGGATGATTATTCCCGGCAGGAACTGCTGAAACTGCATCGTAAAAACATTGATGAAGGTAACACCAGTATTCTGTTTGGTCTGGCCAGTCTGGCAGAAGGGATCGATTTACCCGGTGAGTACTGTGAGCATGTTGTCATTGCCAAAATTCCGTTTGCGGTACCGGATGACCCGGTGGAAGCGGCACTGGCTGACTGGCTGGAAGCCCAGGGGCGTAACCCGTTTATGGAAATTACGGTGCCAGACGCGGCGATCAAGTTGGTACAGGCTTGCGGTCGTCTGTTGCGGACAGAACAGGATTCTGGGCGTATTACCCTGATGGACCGGCGGGTGGTCACCCAGCGTTATGGTCGTATGATTTTGAATTCCCTGCCACCGTTTAAACAGGAAGTCGAACACGCGGTGTTGTAGCGGGAAAGTGGAAATCAGGTGCAGGTCTCTGAAAACCTGTACCTGATAGATGAGAGGTTACTGATATAGAGCAACAGTACTATCCGGACAACCTATCCATTTGCTCTTTAATTAGCGACTGTACATAGTCTGTCTGGTCTTTGTCGTTGGGATGAGATTTAGCATATTCAGAGAACTCATTTTTCAGCATTGTCAGCTGAGAGCTGGAGCCTACGGTTGAAAGATCCCGTTCAAATGCTGCCCAAAAATCTGGCTGATCGTGATAATAGCCGGATTTAAAGCTGCTCATTAACTGGCTGGCTGTTAAGCCAGTTTGGGGTTTCCTGGAATTCGGTTTCGGTGCTATCGCTGGGGCTTTTTTCTTTGTAGTTTGAGTTTTTTCTGCTCCAGAGTTTGCACCGGTACTGCTACTTTGTTTCCGGGGAGCGGGCTGCGGTCGTACCCGGGGAGCATGAGGTGGTACCGGTGGGGGCTCAGTTTGAGTTTTTTCTGCTCCAGAGTTTGCACCGGTACTGCTACTTTGTTCCCGGGGAGCGGGCTGCGGTCGTACCCGGGGAGCACGCGGTGGTACCGGTGGGGGCTCAGTTTGAGTTTTTTCTGCTCCAGAGTTTGCATTGGTATCACTAACCTGTTTCTGGGGCTTGGGTTTCTCTTCTACCGCTGGGCCTTTTTTCTTTTCAGGTGGAAGTGACTGAGTATTTTGGTTTTTCAGCCCGGCTGCATCAATTAACGGGTCAAGTACTGAAGGTAAATCCTTGTGCAGGGCTTTAAGGACATTATACTGGCCGGGAGTCTGGACAAAAGCTTTGCGGGTTTTTCTTGCATTGTGAATGGAAGAGTCAAGGTCAGTATTAACTGTACCATCACGCAAGTAATCCCGGGTGCTTTTACTGAGAGTAATAAAAGTGCCGGTACGGCCAACCCCCGCATTGCAGTTGACCACCATTGGACTATCTTCATAGCCTGAGAGTTCAGGTTCCTGTTTCAACTGTTCCACCACTACTGCCAGGGCTGCCAGCCTGGACGGCGTTCCTGAAGTGTGGTCTTCCCAGCCGGTATCATAGACGCGAAAATGGGTTTTTCCATCGATTTCGAGCTTGTCTATACGGACTTTGTCACCGTCTAAGAAATGTTGATCTGCCAGCTTGACTTTAACCCCCGTATAGTTTTCTTCGCTGCCGATCTCTTTAGGCCCCAGGCTCACCGTACGTTTTCGTTGAGTTGGGTTTTCGGGATCCAGTTCGTTTTTACTGACCAGACAAACTGATACTCTGGAGCCTGTATCGTTAATCATGTGGGCAAAGTGATGTATATTTTTTTCAGTAGGACCTTGAGAGGCAATATATGGCGTTTCATCAGGGTCTTCTGACAATCTGACGTAGTTAGCATGAACATAGTTTCCTTTCCTTCCAGCACAGCTTTCAATGTCGCAGGGGATATCACGGTATTTGGGATTTGCCTGCTTGCCAAACTGTTCATGTTGAGGGTTATTTTTGGGGTCAAAGACGTTTTTTAGCTTTGGATCCTTTCTACGTTGATTGTTGTAATTAGTCTGTACGTCTTTTTCTTGTTTTGTAAGAGGCCTTTCAGGATCCTTAAAGTCGACAAATTCCTCCTGAAGGTCATGAGGTATCTGATCTAAAGCCTTGTAGGCTGATGAACAACGGTCGGAAAATCCCAGTTGGCGATCAAGTTCTTTTAGGACAGTGTCTTTATGCTCATCGTCTCTTTCAAGCAGTTTGTTGCGAAATGACTCAATCATTCTATCCTGTTTTGGTCCGGCGGATTGGGTAAGCGCGAATGTCACTTCCTTTTCTGCACGGACTTCCTGCACCAGTGTCTTTATGTCATCTGGTAATTCATTATAGGCTTTTATGTAGCTTGAACTGGAAAAGAAGCTTTCTCTGTCAAGATGGCGCAAGTGCTGCTTGGCCAGATTCCTGTCAGTGTTGTTGTCAGGACCAGCATAAATACCATTTTCAAGATTTTCGGAAAATTGATCCAGTGAATAAATCTTGGGCAGGTCTGTTACTTTTGTTTGCTTTGCTGGTTTTGCTGATTCAGGGGTTGGAGGAAGTGGACGTCCGATGTAAGGGTTATCACTGGTTTTGGCCAGAGAGGCTGTACGCTCCCTGATCGGGGTTCCCTTTGCCTTTGCTGGTTGATTACCTGGTGAAGGCGTATGTCGGATTTTTTTGCCGAAAAGGGCTGACACCAGTTTGTTAAGCCATTTTCTGGGCCGGCTGACATTGGTTTTTTTGCCCTGAATAGTGAGTTTGCGGCTGCCATCAGCTTTCTGAGTCTGGTTCTGCTGCGGATACTGCCCACTGACGTTTGAAGATTTTGGATCAAATCCGTTCATTGAAAACTCCTGCTTAATGCGTCCTTACCTTTATTCAGAGTAAGAGGCTATCAGGCATTTTTCATGGCAAAGGCCATAATCCTGTGTTTAGATGGGCAGGATTGACGTTTTATTTCGAATTGAGTGTATAAAAAGCGCACAGACAAAAAACTGTCATTGCCAACTAAGGTTGCTAACTGATTGAATAAAAAGGAAAAAACAAGGCGGCTATAAATTTTGAATAAACCGCCTGTTTTTTAGAAGCTAAAGAGTCAGCCACGCTTTTCTTCCGTTGAACTCTCTTCAGCCTCTTCAGTACTGTCATTTTCTGACAGTGTAAATTCAGAAGATTCCGGCTGTTCAGCTTCTTCCTGATCTTCTGTCTGGTGGTCATTATGAGCCAGGGTCCATTCAAGGTTCGTTACCCGCTGGCCTTCCTTTTTGTCGTCAGCCTGTTCGTCGTCTCCGGCAAAGGCTGCCAGATTGATGATGGAAAGGGGTAACAGAAGGGCGAAAGCCGCCAGTTTTTTCATCTTCATTGTGAACGTCTCTTGTTGCTAGTTTTCATATTGTTGCTTCTTATGCATCGGCGTTTGACACTTCTGTACCGGAAAGGTTCCATAGCAATGGATATTCAGTGTTTTATTTTTGTTCAGGCTTCCACTACCCGGTGGATTGGGTGATGAATTTACCGGGTAATGGAAAAAACACTGGTTATCAGCCGCTTGTGGGGAGATCCGTGATTCCCAGTCCCGATCGTATCAGTTACAATGGGCGGCTAACTTTTCTATTTTGTCGGTCAGTGGGTACCCAACCTGCTGCAGACCGATAAGAACTATCCAGTAGAGCGATTTACCGAGCGAGAGAGTCATGCTTGAAGTTAATCCGATCAAGGAACGTATTAAAGACCTGACGGCGCGTACGGACGTGCTTAGGGGGTATCTTTGACTACGCTCACAAGAGCGAACGGTTACAGGAAGTAGAGCGGGAACTGGAAGATCCGGACGTGTGGAACGAACCGGAACGAGCCCAGGCTCTTGGTAAAGAGCGTTCCATTCTGGAAGGCATTGTCTCCACCATCGACACCATGACTTCCGGTCTGGAAGACTCCGCTGAACTACTTGATATGTCTGTGGAAGAGCAGGACGAAGACGGCGTTGACAGCGTGGTGGAAGAGCTGGATGAACTGACTCAGAAGCTTGAGATTCTGGAGTTCAAGCGCATGTTTGCCGGCGAAATGGACCCGAACAACGCTTACCTCGATATCCAGTCCGGTTCCGGAGGCACAGAGGCTCAGGACTGGGCCAATATGATGCTGCGTATGTATCTGCGCTGGGGCGAACAGAAAGGCTTCAAGACCGAGATTATTGAAGTATCAGCCGGTGATGTGGCAGGCATTAAGTCTGCAACGGTGCAGTTCTCCGGCGAGTACGCTTTCGGCTGGTTGCGCACAGAGACCGGCGTTCATCGTCTGGTTCGTAAGTCCCCATTCGACTCCGGCAACCGTCGTCACACCTCCTTCTCTTCGGTGTTTGTTTCTCCGGAGATTGATGACAATGTTGAGATTGAGATCAATCCGGCCGACCTGCGAATCGATACGTACCGTTCCAGTGGTGCGGGCGGTCAGCACGTAAACACCACCGACTCTGCGGTGCGTATTACCCACGAACCGTCCGGTATTGTGGTGCAGTGCCAGAACCAGCGCTCCCAGCATCAGAACAAGGATAAGGCGATGCAGCAGCTGAAAGCGAAGCTGTACGAGCAGGAAATGCAGAGGCGTACTGCCGACGCTCAGGCGCTGGAGGATACCAAATCCGATATTGGTTGGGGCAGTCAGATTCGTTCCTACGTGCTGGACGACTCCCGTATCAAGGATTTGCGCACTAACGTTGAGACCCGTAATACCCAGGCCGTACTGGACGGGGATCTGGACAAGTTTATCGAGGCCAGCCTCAAGCAGGGTCTGTAATCACAACCTTTTTTAGAAAGACTTTTTGAAAAGGCTTTTTTTGAGAAGACTTTTTTTGGAAAAACAATGTCTGAAGAACAAATGATCGACGCGCAGGAAGAGAACCGCCTGGTTGCCCTGCGCCGTGAAAAGCTGGCGGCTATCCGCGCTGAACGGGTCGCTTTCCCGAACAAGTTTCGTCGTGACGCTTATGCGGCTGATTTGCAGGAACAATACAAAGAAGCCGGTAAAGAAGAACTGCTGGAAGCGGGCCACAAAGTCCGGGTCGCTGGTCGTATCATGCTGAACCGTGGTGCGTTCATGGAGATTCAGGATGCTTCCGGCCGTATTCAGGTTTACGTAAACCGTAAAGTGCTGGATAAGAGCACCCTGAAAGAAGTTAAAACCTGGGATATGGGCGATATCATCGGCGCCGAAGGTACAGTGCAACGATCCGGAAAGGGCGACCTGTATGTGGATATGGAAGGCGTGGAGCTGTTGACCAAGTCCCTGCGTCCGCTGCCAGACAAGCACAAGGGTCTGACGGATACGGAAATGCGCTATCGTCAGCGTTACGTGGACCTGATCATGAACGATGAGTCCCGTGATGCTTTCCGTGTGCGTTCCCGTATTATTCAGGTGATCCGCGACTACTTCCACAAGAATGAATACATGGAAGTAGAAACGCCGATGCTGCAAACCATTCCGGGTGGGGCGACAGCGCGTCCGTTTGTGACCCATCACAATGCTCTGGATATGGAGATGTTCCTGCGTATTGCACCGGAACTGTACCTGAAGCGTCTGGTCGTGGGTGGTTTCGAGCGTGTGTTCGAAATTAACCGCAACTTCCGTAACGAAGGTCTGTCTACCCGTCATAACCCGGAATTCACCATGATTGAGTTCTACCAGGCGTATGCGGATTACATTGACATGATGGATCACACCGAAACCCTGTTCCGCCTGCTGGCTGAAGAAGTGACCGGTAGCACCAAAGTGACGTATCAGGGTACGGAACTGGACTTCGGCAAGCCATTTGCCCGCATGTCTGTGTTTGAATCTATCCTGCACTTTAACCCTGAGCTGGAAGCGGCGGATATTGACAATATCGAATCTGCAACCGCCGTGGCGAAGAAACTGGGTATCGAAGTGAAAGACATCTGGGGGCTGGGCAAGATCCAGATTGAGATCTTCGAAGAGACCGTTGAAGAGCGCCTGATCGACCCAACCTTTATCACTCAGTATCCGACTGAAGTGTCTCCGCTGGCTCGTCGCAGCGATGAAGACCCGTTTGTCAGTGACCGTTTTGAGTTCTTCGTGGGTGGTCGTGAAATTGCCAACGGTTTTTCCGAGTTGAACGACGCGGAAGACCAGGCAGAACGCTTCCGTCAGCAGGTGGCGGAGAAGGATGCGGGTGATGATGAAGCCATGCATTACGATGCAGACTACATCAATGCTCTGGAATACGGCCTGCCACCAACAGCGGGTGAAGGTATCGGTATTGACCGTCTGGTGATGCTGTTTACCGACGCACCTTCTATTCGGGACGTGCTGCTGTTCCCGCACATGCGTCCACAGGTTTAATGCCTGCCGGTGCAGCTGGTCGAGCCAGATCAGCTGTGCCTCTCCTTTCGTCTGCTGTCAGAAAACCCTGTTTATGTCTGGGTTTTTGTCTTAGCCGTCCAGTTAATCTGCTTAAACATAGTCCAGTCCCGAACGGATGCATGAGCCTGCGGATGCTGCTCTTGAAACCCTGTTCTGAGGCTGGCTTTTTTACGAACTTTGGGCATAAGTGCCGGTTAGATTCTATACTGCTTCACCATCTCACCCGGCAGGGCTTTACAGGTCTGTGTTCAGGCAGTCTCTGCGGGAGAGTTCCGGCAATGCCCGATTGAGGGCATTGCGACAAACAATAAGTCAATGTAGCCGTTGTCAGCGAGCGCCTGACAGTGATGAGGGCTTATTACAGAAGATTAACAGGCAAACGGTATAAGGCATTTCCTCATGGAAGCAACGAACTGTGAAGTAGTGAGTGACTCTCTTTCTCAGACCAGTAAAGACAATGGTACTTCCTCCAGCGGATCGTCAAATGGAAATGAAGCCCTGAAGTATCAGGGACGAAAAACCAGTCGTGCCAACAGTGAGCAGCGACGTCGCATTATTCTTGAAGCGGCATTGCGCATTGTTGTGCGAGATGGTGTCAGAGGCGTCCGCCACCGCGCGGTTGCCAGGGAAGCCGAGGTTCCACTGTCTGCAACCACTTATTATTTCAAAGATATTTCAGATCTCATTACAGACACCTTTACGTTGTTTGTGGAAATGGGGGCGGAAAAATTCAAGGCGTTCTGGGAAGAGTCTGACTCCAAGCTGCAGGAGGCCCTGGCGCTGCTGGGTGGACAGGATTCAGCCAGTCTCAGTCAGGAAGTCAGGCTGGTGTTTGTGGAGAGAATGGTAGATCTGGCGGTGCATTATATTGTTACGCAGCTAAGGGATCACCGGGATTATCTGATTGCAGAACGATCGTTTCAGCTTGAATGCCTGCGTAATGAAAATCTTCGTCCTGTGGCATTTAATCACCAGTCTTACCTGTTAAACAGTCTGGAAAGCTTCTTCCGGCGTGTGGGTTCAGAGAAGCCTGATATTGATGCCCAGCTCTTTTCTGCGGTTATTATGCAGGTTGAATATCAATGCATGGTTCAACCCGGTGACGAGCCTGACACCGGGTTGATTCGCAGCAGGTTAATGCGTCAGATCAGCCTGATGCTAGTGGGTTAGATACGGATTGGTTGACTATTGCCAGAACGGGCTGTATTCAAGAATGCTGTCCGTGCTGGTTCTGTCAGCGACTTCCAGGCTGAGAATACCCAGCTCCTGCATAAAGCCGTAAACCATAATGGCGTTTGACAACGTCAGATACGAGAACCCCTGGTGCTGACGATAGCCCAGCCGGTTCAGCTGTTGCTCTTTATCTAACGGGTGTTGTTCGGTCTGTTCACGGTTCAGTGAGCGATCAATAAATTGCTTCACTTCATGCTGTGTGATCAGCAATTGCTCTGGTTCCGTTTTTATTGCCTCCAGCAGGCTGTACTGGAACAGGCTGCCAATTGCCACGACTTCTCCATTATTGCGAGTGATTTGTGAGCGAACCAGTTTGGGAATCTTTTCCGCCAGATGATGTGCAAACCTTACCCCTTCTTCAAACTGATCGCTGGTTAATGGATGGAGGTTGTCGTTCTTCTGCAAGTCCTTCCCCTGGACGACTTCCAGCAGGTAGCGGAAAAATGACCGGGAACCAGCATCTCCCTTGTAAGCTATAGTATCAGCGGCCGGATCGTCTGCAATCAGCTGGTAGCTGTTATTACCAATATCCCAGACGACGGGTTTGCCGGGCTTTTTGCTGGCGCGCAATGCGGTGAAATAGTCTATCTGGTTTTCATCGTCCTGCGTCAGTATCTGCATAACAAGACCGGTTTTACCCTGCAGGGCTGACTGAACCTCTACCTTGTTGCTGGTAATCCTGATGGCTTCTGTTGCAACCACCTTGATATGAGCGGTGTGGTAATAGCTGGCTTTATCTTTCAATCTCAGAAATATATCTGACATGGCATCAAGGGTAGCCTTATCGATGGTGTGCCAGTCATTATTCAGCACATTGTCATGTAAGCGGAAGGCGATACTGTCCTGGTCTTTGATCTCCAGAATGGTGTCATTGCTGCTGTTGACGTCCGCAATAGCGTACTTGATGGCGCTTGAACCCACTTCAATGACCATGCGTCGCTCGACGCTGTCTGTGGCAAACAGGGGTGATGCGATAAAGCAGGCAACCATCAGCAAATGGCGTAACAGAGCGCGTTTCATAATAGCTCCTTTGAGTAATCAAAAGAGTTGTCGGCCATAGGATATGGTTGTTAATGGTTCGGGTAGAGTGGTTTGTGAAACATTTGCAATGCGTGGCTGAAACAGAAGTTTGGTTTTATAATCCCGTCTGATTTTTTTGACAAGTGGCTGCTGGTTAATCCTGCAGCCTCTGGAGAAGGTACATGCGCGAAGTTAGGCTTGAGCCTACATGGAAGGCTCATCTGCAGGACGAGTTTGATAAAGACTACATTCAGACCCTGAGAGCCTTTCTGCTGGCTGAAAAAGCGGCTGGTAAAACGATTTATCCCCACGGTGATGAATACTTTAATGCTCTGAATCTGACGCCTTTCGAACAGGTAAAGGTGGTAATACTGGGGCAGGACCCTTACCACGGTCCGGGGCAGGCACATGGATTGTCGTTTTCGGTTCGGCCCGATATAACCATTCCACCGTCTCTGGTGAACATGTACAAAGAGCTGCACAGTGATCTGGGTATTGAACCTGCCCGGCATGGTTTTCTTGAGCATTGGGCTCAGCAGGGTGTTCTGTTGTTAAACAGCGTACTGACGGTTCAGCATAAACAGGCGGCGTCGCACCAGGGGCGAGGTTGGGAAGAGTTTACTGACCGTATCATTGCTGAACTGAATGAAAAACGCGAAAACATTGTGTTTATTCTCTGGGGAAGTTATGCCCAGCGCAAAGGACGGTTTATTGATGCTTCAAAGCATTGTGTGATCAAGTCGGTGCATCCGTCACCTCTGTCGGCTTACCGTGGCTTTTTTGGCAGTAAGCCGTTCTCCAGAGCCAATGACTACCTGAATTCCTGCGGGATCAACCCTGTCGACTGGCGCTTGCCTGATGTCGTTCAATAAATTATTTTCAATAAGGGCTGCATTCGAATATGCAACCCTTATCAGGCTTAAGGCAGAGTCACTTCACCCGCCAGGCTCTGTCCCAGCTGTTCTTTAACCTGTTCAACGGTCAGACCGTTAGAGAACAGGTGGTGCAGCTTACAGAACATGGCTTCGGTGGTGGTGTCCAGTCCACCCACAACACCGGCATTGGCCAGTGCGGAACCGGCTGCGTAGCTACCCTGATGCACAGTACCACGGTGGCACTGGGTCAGGTTAACAATCAGCTTGCCAGCGTCTGTCGCTTTCTTCAGTGTATCCAGGAACGCCTGATCGCCATCCGGGCCATTACCGGTACCGTAAGTACGCATGATAAAGGCTTTCATTGGCTGCTGAAGAATGCTTTCAATCCATTCAGCGTTAATGCCCGGGAACAGTTGCAGAATGCCGACATGGGTTTCAGAGTCGCAGTCCAGCAGGAATTTCGGCTCGCCTTCCGGCTTATGCAGCAGGAATTCATCCAGATCAATATTGATGTCTGCGCGACCCAGCCATGGGTAGTTTGGCGTGTCGAACGCATCGAACAGATAGGCATTCTGTTTGCGGCAGCGGTTGCCACGCATCAGACGACCATTGAAGTACAGGCAGACTTCTTTAATGCGCTCATCGGCTGCCAGGCTCAGGGCGCCGACCAGGTTTTCCAAGCCGTCGGTACGGGCTTCGCACAAGGGAATCTGGGAACCGGTAAAAATAACAGGCTTGCTCAGGTTACGCAGCATGAAGGACATCATGGAGCAGGAGTAAGCCATGGTATCGGTGCCGTGCAGTACCACAAAACCGTCGTATTCGTCGTATTTGCTGGCGATATCGTTAGCGATCTGTTTCCAGTTGTCCGGACGGATATTGCTGGAGTCAATCAGTTGCTCGTATTCACCCAGGTCAAAATCAGGCAGGCTGGTGCGAACATTGGCAGGCAGTTTTTCTTCCAGCAGGCCCATCAGGTTCTCTGCTGGCGCATAGCCGGAGTCTGTTGGCTTCATGCCAATAGTGCCGCCGGTGTAGGCAACGTAGATCTTTTTCATCGTCTTCTCTCAGGCAAAAACGCCCGGAACAGTCAGTCCGGGCGCATAACTATACAACTTGGCTAGTTACAGTACTCAGGCAGGTTGCAGCTGTGCAGACTTGACGTACTTGTTGTCGTCAGGGCGGAATTTGCCCAGGTACGCAAAGCCAATCACCAGGGCAATCACAGCAAAGCTCATCCACATGTAAGGAACGTACTCAAAAGTGGAAACACCCAGCAGGCCTGCCATGAAAATACCGTTATCACTCCATGGTACCATACCAGAGGTCAGGGTTCCGCCAAATTCCGCAGAGCGGGAGAGCATACGACGGTCAACGTTCATACGGTCGTAGCTGCCGGACATGATCTTCGGTGTCAGGATCAGGGACACGTACATGGCACTGCCGAATACGTTGGCAAAGAAGGCGGTTACGACTGTGTAAGCAGTCAGGTTACCTTCATTGGTGATGCGGTTTTCGTACTGTTTGGCAACAGTTTCCAGAATACCCACTTTATCCAGCAGACCACCAAAGCCCAGACCGAAGATGATAACGGCAACAGAACCCAGCATGTTAGACATGCCACCACGGTTCAGGATGTTGTCGATAAAGGCATTACCGGATTCCATGGACAGAGGCGCCCACATGCTGCTCAGTGCTTCAACCGGGGTACGGTCCTGGAACAGGATCGCCCAAAGCATACCCAGGGCGGAACCAAACATGATGACCGGGTAGGAAGGCATCTTGCGGGACAGCATGAACAGAACGGCCATTACTGGTACAAACGCCAGCGGAGAAATGCTGAAGTGCGACTCCATCACTTCCATTACCGCCTGAACCTGTGCCATATCAGCGTTACCGCTGAACTGGAAGCCGTAGAAAGTGAAGGCAATCGCAGTCAGGATGTAGGCAGTGACACTGATCGGCAGCATGCCTTTGATGTGGTCGACGATTTCAACCTCAGACATGGAAGACGCCAGAATCACGGAGTCAGACAGAGGCGACAGTTTGTCACCAAAGTAAACGCCAGACAGGATGGCACCTGCTGTGACGGGTGCAGGAACGCCCAGACCCTGACCGATACCCATCATGGCAATACCGGCGGTACCGGCCGCACCCCAGGAGGTGCCGGTAGCCAGAGCGGTCATGGAGCAGATGATCAGTGTGGCCAGCAGGAAGATGGATGGATGAATAGACATCAGTCCATAGTAGATAATGCTGGGTACAATACCACCGGCAATCCAGGTACCTACCAGAGTACCAACAGCCAGTAGAATAAGAATGGCACCCATGCCCTTATAGATGCCTTCCGCTGCAGCGGCTTCCAGGTCCTTATAGGTGTGACCCAGTTTGACACCCAGGCCCATCGCCAGGAACCAGCCAGCACACAACGCCAGCTGAATAGGCAGGTCGAGTTTGGCAGTGAATGAAAAAGCCAGTGCCAGGAACGTACCCAGTACCAGAAAAACCTGCAGCATAGTCGGCAGACGCTTAGAACTCTTGTGCATTAAGAGTAACTCCATAAAACCTTGTAGTAGCAGGTCAATTATCACACTGGACAGGACTGGTTATATGTTGATCTATGTCATGTAATTTTTCGTAAATGATCGGAAGATTTTGCTTTTTGATACAGGTCAATTTTTGAGCGTTAAGGTTGAAAATTAAACGATTTTGTAAATAGTGAAAACTTGCAGATGCCTATGAAATCTACCTGTCTGGCGGGGTGAGTTACGTAAAAATTCACCTGTTAATGAGTATGATAAAACGATAAAAGAGACTGGTTTTCAGGTGCAGAGTGGTCGATAAGGTGTAAACCAGAGAGGTGTTTTGATCAGTGTTGGTACCGGACAGGTTCGGGTTAAGTCATAAACGAACCTGTTCGGTTGATATTTTAAGACGGCCTCTAAGCGAGCAAGCGCTCTTTCAGACCTGAAGAACGGTGTGTCGGTCGTGCAACAGACTGGTTAAAAACAGCATCTGTCGTAAATAGTTCCAGCTCTTTTTTGGCACGGGTAATGCCTGTGTATACCAGTTCACGGGTCAGTACCGGATTGATTTTATCAGGCAGAATCATGGCGGTGTGGGCAAATTCAGAACCCTGGCTTTTATGGATGGTCATGGCATAGACGGTTTCGTGTGCGGGCAGACGGCTGGGTAACAACTCTTTCAGCGAGCCGTCCGGCAACTGAAATACCACCCGCAGGCGATCATCAGCGCCAGCCAGAGTAATGCCAATATCACCATTGTATAACCCAAGTCCGTGATCATTACGGGTGATCAGAACCGGTCTGCCCGGGTACCACAGGGTTTCCCGTTCAACCAGGCGGTGGCGGGCGAGAGCGCTGCGAATTTCAAGGTTTAAACCTTCAACGCCATAGGCTCCTTCCCGCAGGGCGCACAGCAGACGGAACCGGTTAAAGGCTGCCAGTATTTGCCGGGCTGGTAAGCCTTCTTTTATTGCCTGCAGATAAGGACGGTATTGATCGACACAGAGTTGCAGCATGGTTTGATAACCGCTGTCGTTCAACAGGTGACGCCGGATATCGTGGAAACCGGCTTCCCATACGGCTTTAGTGCTTTTGACCTTTCCCCCGTTGACAGCGGTTGCCAGCTGACCAATACCGGAAGAGGCATCGAACCGGTAACTTTTCTGCAACAGACAGAAACAGTCGTGAATGCTGGCATCGGTTTCCGGCAGTTCTGTCCTGAGGTCATAACCGGTTAACTGCTGCAACTGCTTTTGCTGCCTTTCGGTATACGTGTTGCCTGCAGCCGCACAGATATCACCCAGCACACTGCCTGCATCCACCGAGGCCAGCTGATCACGATCACCCAGTAAAATAATCCGGGCATCTGTGGGTAAAGCGTCCAGCAGACGGTTCATCATGGGCAGATCCACCATGGACGCTTCATCGACAACCAGAATATCCAGATGTAAAGGGTTATCCCTGTGGTGGCGGAACTCTGTGCTGTTGGGGATAACGCCGAGCAGTCGATGAATGGTGCCTGCCTCGCTGGGAATATTACTGCGAACGGTTTCGCTGCAGTGCAGTTTTTCCAGTACACCGCCAATGGATTCGGTCAGGCGTGCGGCGGCTTTACCTGTCGGTGCCACCAGTCGTATAACCGGTACCTTGCCTTTAGTTTGCTGTTCCAGCTCAACCAGCATGGCCAGTAGTCGTGTGACGGTAGTGGTTTTGCCGGTTCCCGGCCCACCACTGATCACGCTGAAGGATTGGGTGGCGGCCAGGGCGGCTGCTACTTTTTGCCAGTTCAGGCAGGCGTGTTCGGGAATCAGGTTGTCCAGGTTTCTGAGGTCATTACCGGAGCTTGCCTGTTGAATGATCTGCCCGATAGCGTTCCAGTCCAGCCCGTCCGGTTTTACGATATCGAGCCATTTAACGACGGCTGCCCGTTGATTGGGTTCGCTCTGAAGGCTGTTCAGCAGCAGGTTGTAATCTCTCTGAAACAGCCGGTCGAGAATGGTTCGGATTGTGGCGGGTTCAACGTCCCTGGCTGTTTTGTTTCTCAGAATTTCTGCTACCCGATGTTCAAAGTGCCAGTAACGATAGAGGTACAGGCGATTCCGGTTCAGTACCAGTGGTGTCGGAGTGCTACCTTCAGAACCATCGGAAACCAAACGGGAGCCTGATAACTGTTCCTGCCAGTTGCCGGACGCCAGCAGTGGTTCAAGAGACTGTAACGCTTCCCGGTCAATGCCAAACAATGTCTGCTGTTCAATGTCTTCCAGTGACAGACAGACATTGCCGCTGGCCAGTTCATGGCTGACCAGCGCGCCTGCCAGAACTGTTAAAGGCTCTCCGCCCATTTCCTGCAGAAAGCGGGCAAACTGGTAATCCAGCGCCCGGATGGAACCGGCTGTTTTCAACTGCCCAAGGGTTTGCAGTACCGGAGATTGATGGGTTGTCATTATTCGTCCTCTCCAGTCAGCTTACCGGCAAACAGGTTGTCCATGGCTTCAATCAAAGCCTGTTTCGGGCGGGTGTCGTAAATACCGTGACGGTCACTGTCATTGCTCTGCACCCCCCTGAGAAACAGGTAGATGACACCGCCAAAATGCTGTTCAAAATCGTAGTCGGGCAGCCGGGTTTTCAGCAGGCGGTGCAGCGCAAGGCTGTAAAGCTGGTACTGCAGGTCATAGCGATGCTCAATCATCATCTGTTCCATACGGGCGCGACTGTAATCACTGTATTGTTCCCCCAGCCAGTTTGATTTGTAGTCAAGAACGTACCAGCGTCCCTGGTATTCAAACGTCAGGTCGATAAAGCCTTTTAACATGCCCTTCAGGGTGCTGAAAGCCAGGGGCGCGGCTTTGGCTGAAAGCGGGTCATCTTGTTGCAACAGGGAGTTCAGTTTGTGAGCCTTGAGCTCGGACAGTGGCAGATAAAATTCCATTTCCACCTTGCGGGCCTCTTCCGGCAGACTGCGCAGAGTCATCTGCTGACCGTCCAGAGGCGCATCCAGACAGTTAGTGAGCATGGTAACCAGGGTGTCGCACCACTCTTCTCCCAGACCTTCCAGTTGCAACTGTTCATTCACAAACTGCGGCATCTGTTCCGGCGTTGAGTTCACCGGCGTCAGTCGTTCAAACAGAGTGTGCATGAATGTTCCGGGTCGGGCACCTTTCGGGAAGGTAAAAATAGAATGCTCAACGGCCGGGGATTCCGGCTTTACGGCAGACTCTTCCTGTACTTCCATATCAATGCCCGGCTGTTCGTCGCTGGCGCTGGTATGGGGCTGGCCTGAGTTGGAATGCGCTGTTTTTGACAGTGCCGAATAGCTGGTCATCCACCAGTCTTTCTCTATGCTGCCCGTAAAGCTTTTCGCCACCAGTGTTTCAGTATGATCGTCTACTGGCTGAAAGGCAGGCAGTTGCTCCAGAGGTGGTTCGTACACATCAATAAACGCATGTTCCTCGTCCATTGCCTGAAGGCGGGCGGTCAGGTCTGACGGTTTAATGGTGTCGCCTTTGTCCAGTAGCTTGCCAAAAGCGCTTTTATGCAGGTCAGTCACCGGGTCTTTGCCTGAAGGGCCTTTTTTCAGGGGTGCCACGCCGACATAGCAGCAATGCACCGACCGGGTCATGGCTACGTACATCAGGCGAAGGTCTTCTGCCAGCCGTTCGTGGTCGGCTTTGCTCAGGGCGTCCGGATCACCGGACAGGTCCAGCTGGGTTCTGCCTTTGTTCTGATCGTGAAAAACCGGCTCTGTGGCAGCTCTATGGGAACAGGCAAAGGGCAGGAAACAGACATTGTATTCCAGCCCCTTGGATTTATGGATGGTGACAATTTTTACCAGATTGCGCTCACTTTCCAGATGCAGCTGCTGTTCATCGGAATTGTTGTCCGGACTCTGGCTATGTTCCGTCAGCCAGCGCAACAGGGCATGGGGTGTTTCCTGTTCCTGGCTGGCGCTGGCCAGCAGTTCACCCAGATGCAATAAGTCAGTCAGCTGTCGCTCACCACGGGTGCTGTCAGCCAGAAGGCGCTCAGCGATTCGGTTCTGGTGAATCAACTGACGCAGCATGGGCAGGACGCCATAGCGATCCCATAACTCTTTATAACGGGAGAACTCTTCAACCCGCTGTTCCCAGAGTTCCTCGTTCTGGTTCAACTCATCAAGCATTGATGCTGACAGAGCCAGCAGGGGAGTTGCCAGCGCCGAGCGCAGTGTGCGTTCATCGGTGGGTGCCAGACAGGCCGCCAGCAGGCGTTGCAGGTCAACGGCTTCCTGACAGTCGAACACTGACTCTTTATTACTGAGGTAGACACAGGCAATATTCTGCGCGTTCAGGGCGTCACGGATCATAAGCCCCTGTCTGCCGGTACGAACCAGAACAGCGATATCGCCTGCCTGCAAGGGCGTTTGTTCACCCTTCTTTTCAATGACGCATTCATTAATATTGGCATCGGTCAGCAGGCGGTTGATCTGGTTTGCCGTTGCCTGAGCCATAGCAGACTCATAACGGCCACTACTCACAACAGGTTTTTCATCATCCTGTTGCAGCCAGATTTGTAAGGCGGTAACGGGTTTGCCTTCCAACAAAAGGCGACTGTTGTCTGCTCTGTCTGAATGCTTGACTTGCAGGAAGGGTATATCCTCGTAAAGGAATGGATCGTCTACCTGGTCAAACAGCGTATTGACAGCGTTAATCATATTGCTGGTGGAGCGCCAGTTCGTACCCAGAGTGTAATGAGCGGATACCTGCTGACGAGCCTGCATATAGGTGAAAATATCGGCACCACGGAACGCGTAAATCGCCTGTTTCGGGTCGCCGATCATAAACAGTCCGGCGTCTTGTGAACTGCCATCGCCGTATATCTGGCTGAAAATCCGGTATTGCAGGGGATCAGTATCCTGAAACTCGTCGATCATGGCGACTGGAAACTGTTCTCGAATAGCACTGGCCAGCGTGCCGTTGATATCGTTTTCCAACGCCCTGCCAAGGTTGGCCAGCAGGTCGTCAAAGGCCATCTGGTGTTTTCGTAGCTTGAGTTCACGGACTTTTGTGCGAATCTCTTCCAGCGCCTGATCCCGGATCATGCCGCTCCAGGCGTGTTTGACCGAGAGTGGCTGTTCAGCCAGCTGGCCAATTAATTCAAAAACTTTGTGTTCAGGCGGTGTGCCAGCCTTTTTGGTGTCTTTTTTCAGAGCTTCCGGGCTGTATACCTCCCAGCCGTATTTGCTCCTTCCAAGTGATGGATTCAGGCTGCTGCTGTGAATAAAGTCATTCATGTCATCCAGATAGGTCAGAGCCTTGCTGTTCTTTTTCAGTCCGGCACCGTGCAACAGGTCTTCAATGGCCTGCTGTTCCTGCTTCCAGAGTGTCTTAACGGCAATGATCGGGTCGATATAGTTCTGTTGAAAAGATTCGACAGAATCCGGCAGGTCGCCCCGAATGACTTCCAGATTGTGTTTGCCGAGCCAGCTGCGAATGCTGTTCAGAAGGTCTGTCGGTGTATCCCAGAGGTCAAGGGTCAGGCTGGCAAGAGGTTTGTCCACGGGATAGAAATGACGACGCCAGAAGTCAGCCGCCGTCTGTTGCAGCAGGCTGGTTTCGTCGGTAATCAGTTCACTGGTGAACAGGGTGCCGCTTTCAAAGGCATGCTGTTTGAGCATTCGCTGGCAGAAACCGTGAATGGTAAACACGGCTGCTTCGTCCATCTGCCTTTCAGCAGCAAGCAACAGGGCAATGCGTTCTTCCCGACGGTCAAGGTTTGTAATCAGATTCTGAATAAATTCGTCATCAGACTGCCCGGCAATAAAATCCATGCGGGCGTCGTGCAGTCTTGCCCGAATTCGGTCACGCAGTTCTGCGGTGGCCGCGTCGGTAAAGGTGACCACCAGAATCCGGTCGGCACTGAGCGGTTCAGGGTGAGAAGAATCATCATCACCGTGCCCCAGAACCAGCCTTAAATAGAGATTGGCAATAGTGTAGGTTTTGCCGGTTCCGGCACTGGCCTCAATCAGGCGGTTGCCATGCAGAGGAAAGTGAAACGCATCAAGCTCTATGGCTGTGTTGTCTGCTATCTGGGTCTGTTCCGTCATTTTACTTCCTCCAGATAAGGCTGCATGGGTTGCATCAGCGTCTGAGCCAGCTCAGTCATGGCGTCATAAACGGGTTCCAGTGTCGGGTAACACCGGCTCATATACGCATCCCGTCGTTCACCATCATGGTTATAACCACCTTCGTAGGCGCTATAAGCCGCACTTTCCGCTTTGGCTTCGTCTGCGAATACCCAGCTCCGGGCGGTTTCCGGGAAGAATGCCAGAGGTGCTTTCTGTCCCTGCTGATACTGCCTGATCAGTTCCTGCAGCTGTTCCAGAGCGTCTTCTTTTTCGACAACCTGATAGATTATCGGTTTCTCAATGCTTAGCAGGTGGGTGATCGCCGGCTGGTCTGAACAGGCGCACAGGCACAGATGCTCTATCCAGGTCAGCATAAGGTCTTTGCCTTTGACTTTGGCCGGGCGATAGCGGACCAGGCTGTTGTTGTAAATGTTTTTCAGCCAGCCTGTCAGTTGCAGTTCACCGAGCTTCAGGTTGACCTCGACGCTTTCCTCTTTTTCATTGCCATCGGGTTTGCGGGTACGGGATTTTACCTGTTCCGACAGGTCAGCCAGACCGGTTTCCTGCTCTTCCAGAAGCAGGTCACCAAAGGCACCGTGGGGGAGCCACCCAACGGCTTTCAGGGTTCGGTACACGTCATCGGTATGACCCTTTTCGAGAAGGTCGTCAAGAACCCGGAGCTTCAGCTGATAAGCGTCCAGTCCACCTATGATAAAGGGTTCCGTTTCCTCCAGAGCCTCATCACTGTCCTCAAAAAACACCTTCAGGCGACGGTTGCAGAAACTTTTGCAGGGGTTTCTGTAAAAACGCAGCAGCTCGCTGAGTTCCAGCACATCCTGTCTGTCCTTTTCTTCGGGCAGGGCTGTGTCTATAAAGGCGGTGGTGTTTATTTCATCCCGTCTGGCTGCCGGTAGCCATTCTCGGGCATAACTGAACAGAGGATTATCCGCTGACTGCCTGTCGGGCAGGAAGTTGCCGGGGCTGAAAGGTTGCAGGGTATGCTCTGTTAACAGGTGGTGTTTGATGGAGAGGTCATTAATCGTGTAATTCTGATCAATATAATCCAGCAGCTCCGTCACCAGTACCGAAGGTACACGTTCAGTGTTGTCTTTTACACTGCGTCCGACGTAGCTGATATAGAGTTTTTCCCTGGCGGACAGTAGTGCTTCCAGAAACAGATAGCGGTCATCTTCCCGGCGGGAACGGTCGCCACGACGGGTGTGTCGGGCAATCAGGTCAAATCCGGTTGGGGCAATACTGCGGGGGTAAGCGCCGTCGTTCAGTCCCAGCAGGCAAACCACCTTGAATGGAATGGAGCGCATAGGCATCAGGGTGCAGAAGTTCACCTGCCCGGCAAGGAAACGCTGGCTGCTGCGCTGGCTGGATAAACGGTCGGTCAGATAGCTCAGCAATACCGGACGTGTCAGCGGTTCATTATAGCCAGCGTCGTTTAATTGCTGATGCAGGTTTTCAAGGCTTTCATGAACCAGCTTTAGTGCGTATTCGTCGTTTTCGTCCGCGAGAAAGAAACGTTCATTGATGTCATGAATGTAAGCCGTCCACTCTTCAATGGAGCGATCCTGTCCAAGGGTCTTTGCCAGATGGTCAGCGTGGTCAATAAATTCTGCCAGCTGACCGGCCAGACGGGCGCTCATGCCCTGCACGGCTTCAAAGGGTAAAATATTGTCGTACAGTCCACAGGCTTCCGGCATAGCGTAGCCCAGCAGCAGGCGACGCAGGCCAAACAGCCAGGAGTTGCTCTCCCTGGGTGGCAGGTCGAAGTGCGCCTGATGGTCAGGGTTAAGTCCCCAGCGAATGCCGGCTTCATCGACCCAGCGACGCAGGGTGTCCAGATCGTCGGCAGTAAGTTCGAACTGTCGCTGCAGGGCAGGGATTTCCAGCAGTTCCAGCAGTTCTGGCGCAGTGCAGCGACTGTTATCCAGATCCAGCAGATGCAGCAGTCCGGACAGTATCGGATGTTCATTACGGGCGCTGCGGTCCGAGATAGAGAAGGGGATGCGGCGTGGATCGTCCGGGTTCTGGCTGCCAACACCACCAAACACCGCCTGTATCCAGGGGCTGTACTGGTCGACATCGGGCAGCATGACCACCACATCCCTTGGCGTCAGTTCGGGATTTTGCTCGAACAGTGCCAGCAACTGATCGTGCAATACTTCCACTTCCCGGAGCGGGCTGTGGCAACTGTGTACATGCAGGGACTGGTCAGCAGGGTTGACCGGCTGTTTGTCGGCAGGTTCTCTTAATTCCAGAATATCGTTTTGCAGGCTGTGTAGCAGACAGTTGTGATTACCGTCGACAAAAGCACTGATCTCAGGAGCGTTCAGATCATGAAGCTGATGCAGGTAGTCTCGCCCTAATTTACCCATAGAGCCCAGCAGGGGGTTACCGGAAGCGTTCGGATCGCTCAACGAATTGCCCGGGGATAACCCTTCACGGGTGAAGTCATCCTGTCTGCTGGCACTGACCGCAGGCAGCGAGTGAACCAGCTGGTCAGAAGTAAACTGTTTAGCAGTCATGCGCGCCAGGTATTTGGGGTCTTTCTCATCGCCCCAGTAGTAACGGCAGGGGTTGCACACCAGCATGTGAACATCGGTCTGTTCGCCCAGGGCTTTTAAGGTCTCAACGAAATGTGGGGGCAGGGCGGAGATGCCAAAGACGAACAGGCGTTTAGGAAGTTTGTGCTGATGGTTGCCGTTATACAGTTCTTCCAGGAAGCGGTGGTGCATATTGGCACGATGCCAGTAGTTTTGCCCCAGGCTTTCGGTTTTATTCACTAATGCCCGCCATAGCTCCGGCTGCCAGGGTTGTTCAGAGGCAACGCTGTCCGGGCTACTTCCCTCTGTTGTCCGGTCTTTTGACCACTCTGCAATCCAGTCGGGGCGATACACCAGGTACTGGTCAAAGGTGTCGGCAACTTTTTCTGACAGCTGAAACAGACGTACACCGTCTTTGTCATCTTTCAGGTACTGCCTCAGGTCGGCAAAGCTGTCCCGGTCGATCATCTCTGGCAACAGCGTCATGATCTTCCAGGTCATGGCTTCTTTGTTGAAAGCTGATCGCCCGGGGACATCGGGCAGAACCTTGATAAACATATCCCAGAGAAAGCTGGCAGGCAGGGGGAATGCGGTGGCTGCTGCAATGCCAAAGCCGTCAGCCAGTGCCAGACGCAACCACTGGGCCATGCCGGGACTTTGCACCAGTATCTGCTCATCTTCTAAGGGATTGGACTGAGGGTCTCGCCGGATTAGCTCGACCAGCAGGTCTTTCAGCACATCAAGCTGATTGGAGTGGTAGATAGTGAACACTTTGTTTATGACAGTTTTCTGTTGGATTGCTGAAAATGGGATCATTCAACAGCATGGACTGTCAATAGAGTTACATCAAGAGAGTTAGGTCAAGAGAGTAGCATCAGGAAAAGAGTTGCACGGCAGGGCTATCAGGCCCGGCCGTGTCGATGCAGGGCGCTCATCATGTTACGCTTCTGCTTTTTCTTTCTGGCGGCAGGTTTGCCGGTGTAGTTGGCCAGGATTTCGTTTTCTGCTTCCTGCAGTTGCGCCATGTTTGGTTTTATTTTTTCCAGATAACGCTGACCAGCGCCATCCTTGATGTTCAGCTTGCCGCGCAGGCTGGACATTTGCTCCATCAGGTTTGTGGCTTCCTTGATGGCGCTTTTGCCTTCATCAACGGTTTTTCGGGCGTTATCTTCAGTTTCGCTGTCCATAGTGCCTGTTCCTGCAGTTCATAGCTAATTTTAGCAGTCGTGGCGAAAGCGGTTCTTATCTCAGGGTGCTACGGCATGTAAGGCGCTCATCAACAGTGTAACGAAGAGAATCTTGTACCCTGCTAAATGGCTGTCTGCGTGGGAAGACAGCTGGTTTGTTAGTGGGTATTGGCTGCTGTGACCATTGGGCGACAGGACTGCACTGCTGGGATGAGTACGGTTGTACTTATCCTGGAAAAGCTGGTTAAACAGGACCATTTCACCGCTGTTGGCGGTATGAGCTTTATACGCAACCAGCGACTCGCCAGGTTCGGGCCTGATAATGGTTTCGCCGTTGTAGCTGCCAAAGTTCTGCTTCAGTGTGCCTGTTTCAGTATTAATGGCGAAAACGTTCAGTTGCCTGGTTATTTCAGGGCGAGGGCATAGTTTGACCAGATAGCTATAAAGATCGGTGTCAATGGAATCAGGCAGTCCCAGCCATCTGGCATCAAAAATCTGGTGTTCGTCAGTCAGTCTGGCCTGCAAACTGAGACTGGCTTCAAACTCGACATGGTAGCCCGGGGGGAACGGCTGGTTCAGTTGTGATGAAAGCTTTTCTACTCCTTTACGAAGGACTTCCATCATATCGTTACACGCCTTGCTGAATTCACGATTATCGATGGATTCATCCATTACCACCAGAAGACGGTTCTGATCCGGCTGGAGCATTGCATAACGGGTTGTCAGTTGTCTGAGTGCCTCTCCGGTAAGACTTAAGCGACCATTGTCGCCGAATGAGTGGTCATCTTTTCCGGTGCGTGTGTGCAAGGCATAAACAGTCGACTCTTTGTTAGCGCTGAATGGTGACTCCAGCTCTCCTGTCTGGTTGGGGGACAGCCGCTCGATGTTCACCAGCAGGCGCTCTCCTGAAGATGTAATTGAACGCAGCATGTGGCGTTCTTCTTGTCCGTTTATTTCCCGTCTTCCGGATGTGCCAAATGTGGGATTAAGGGCCCCGGTTGTGCGGTCGAATGAGTAAACCACTGTTGCATTCTTTATATAGGGAACCGCTGTGGTATTTTCATCCACTCCCATCAAGAGTGCGCCATTGCTGGTCAGCGTCATTGCCCTGATTTTGTTGTTGTGGCCATAATGACTGGTCAGCCAGGAGGCTTCACGGGTGCAGTCAAAGGGTGCTTCAATCTGACCGGTGATAAGGTTGACTTTGCAAACTGCTATGCGGTTACTGTATTTTTTTTCTGCCAGACTGTTCGGATCTCGAAATGAAGCCCCGATGTACAGATTGTCTCCATCCAGAACGGATTTTCCTATGTAGCCTTTAGTCTTCTCGCTACTGAGGCTTAGCTGTCCGGATTCGGCGAAAGAGGTATCGGGCTGTCCGGTCTCAAGATCAAAGGCGTAAATACGGCTTCCTTCAGAATAAAGGTTCGCTGTCACCAGAAGCCTGTTGTTGTGGATCAAAAGCTTTTCGGGTAGGTAGCTGTATTGCTCTGCAGGTAAACTCAGCATGCCATTACTGGCAAAAGAGGTATCTATTTTACCGGATAACAGCCGGAACCTGAGAATATGAAGTTTCGGTTTATCGGGTGTGTCCTTTAACGACCCAAGGATGACGATGTAGAGACTACCATCTTTGGCAATACCTCTGGCGCTATCAACTTTCGAGAATTGCTCCAGTGCCACATCGCCATTGTTACCAAAAGTGGTCAGTGGACTGTTTCTGGTAAATGTCCGGGCAGTAAGTTGTAAACGTCTGGAACTCTCCTGATACGATGGACCCGATGTGGTGACGTACAGCACCATGTCCTGCTCCTCGAGTACGATGATGTCTTCAGGCCAGACAATGTTGTCATGGCGGGGCGAGGCCGTGCCGGGAGTGGTCTCCGTCTGACTGGGATTTTTACCCAGAGGTAAAGCCATTGAGATCGGTGTCAGAAGCAGGGACAGAATCAGAACCGGGGTGACGTGATATAGCAGGCGGTTGCAAATTCTTGCGAATAATACCTGCATAAGGATGAAAGTATTGTGCATAGTCACTGACCTCTAGGTGGCTTTGCAGACTTTTTGTAGCTTTACTGTCTGGCTTAACCCATGGGTTTGGAGTGTCGAGGTGCAAACAACGCGATCAGCTTAGTCGATAAAATAGTGAACAGCTATTGATTCCTGTCGATCATGTCGGGGTAGTAGGTTTGTTTGTATAGCTTGTGAGTTTGTACGGTCGGTGGTAGCGGATTTCGCCTATTACGCAGTGGTTCTGCCAGAAAAAAACAGTACAATAGAGCGGCTTTCCTGCAAGGTCATTCTGGACGGTTATGTCTTACGCCCCACACAAAAAATTCTTTCTGCTATTGACTCTGATACCTCTGCTGCTGATGCGACGCCTGTCTGTCTTCTGTGTAAAGCAGGAACCGTCAAAAGGATTTGCTTTGTCCACTGTTCTGGTCCTGACACTATCGCTGCTGCCCTGGCAGTCCGTTCAGTCTCTTGAAGACAGCACCTATTTCTCACCGCTGAAAGTCGCTTACCTGACTGATGACGTTCCCTGGAGCTTTACCAACGCTGCAGGCGAGCCGGATGGCATTATGCTGGATGTCTGGCGTGCCTGGTCCAAAGCGGTAGGTATTCCACTGCGTTTTTATCCCATGAGCCGGGAGCAGGCGATACGTCGTTTAAAGGACAGTGATATCGATCTTATTGCCAGCCTTGGCCCTGAAAGCAGGGTGCAGGACAGCAAGCTGGAACTGCAGGAAATGCTGACAACCCGACCTGCTTTTTTTGTCCGGAATGACCTGGAAGAAAAAGCCCTGATGGAAACGCTGACGGCTTATGAAGTGGGTGTGGTCGACGATGGTGTGAGTGCAAATCTGGTTAAATCCCAGTATCCGGAAGCCAGTGTCAGGTTATACCCATCGCTGGATGAGATGATCAAAAGCATTTCCAACCGTGAGCTGGTCGTCTTTTTTGGCAACAGCGATGTTTTGAGGTATTACCTTAGTGCCAGGGGAATTAATGTTGACTTTACCATAGACACAGAAGCCAAGTATCCGGCGCAGGGGCTGGTTGCTGCCATTGACCAGAGTCGTCTGGCGCTTCGCTCCCTGATTCAGCGGGGGCTGGATGAAATCAGTAAGGAGAGCTGGGAGGAGCTATCGCAGAAATGGTTTGGTGTCTCTGCCCAGGAAGAGAGTCTGGTGATAGCCCTTGGCAGTAATACTGCACCACTGTCTTTTATTAATGCGCTGGGGCGCCCTGCGGGGATGTTTGTCGATATCTGGCGGCTTTGGTCCCGAAAAACGGGCATGCCGGTACGCTTTCGTATGGGAGAGCGGGATGAGAGTATCCACGACCTGCGCACAGGCAAAGCCGACTTCCATGGCAGCTTGTCACCATCCCGTGCTCGCAGTGAATGGTTACGTATGTCAACGCCTTATTACGGCCTGGTATCAAGGCTCTACTTCCGCAATAAGCCCGGTCAGCGGGACCCGGGGGCAGACCTGGATAACCTTAAGATCGGTGTGGTCAGTAAATCCAGTAATGAAGAGTTCCTGAATACCTGGTTTCCGGACGCCATTACTGTTCCGGCAGACAATGTGTCCCGCCTGATCGAGCTGCTGTTTCGTGGCGAGATTGAAGTCTTTCTGGCGGAGCCTGAAGTCGTGGAGTCAGCCCTGAGTGCCTCGGGGTTGGTGGGTGAAGTGTCCTCCAGCAAATACATTAATATGAACGAGGCCGTTGCTGCCGCTGTACTGGCAGAGCGGGGGGATGAACTGCTGACCCTGATTAATAAAGGCTTAAACAGTATCACTCCCGATGAGTTTCGTGCCATTGAAGAGAGCTGGATTCCCAATAGCGATAACCGCTATTTCAACCGTCCAAGAGCTGCCGTCAACCTGACGGAAGAGGAGCGACACTGGCTGGCCCAGCACCATGTGTTGCGTACTGTGCTGAATAACAATAATCCTCCGTTGTCGTTCAAAGATGAAAATGGGGACTATCAGGGGATTGCGGTAGACTTCATGCGGCTGATTGAGGAACGGCTGGGCATTACTATCCAGATTGAGGAGAGTAATAACCTGAGCGAAATCCTGGGCCGGGCTTATCGTCGGGAACTGGACATATTGCCAATGATTCAGCGTACCGATGAGCGGGCGCGTTACCTGGACCTTACGGCACCGATCTTTACTGTACCCACGGTTATTCTGGCTCGCAGCTCCGATACATCAATCCGGTCGCTGTCTGACCTGAAAGGAAAAGACGTTGGGTATATCCCTGGCAATGCATCCTATGAATATTTCCGGGAGCGTATGCCGGAGATTGACTTCAAGCCGGTACCTTCTGCGGCCAGTGGTTTAAACCGCATTTCTACCGGTTCTCTGGATGCCATCATTCTCAACCTTGCAACCGCCAGCTATCAGCTGGAAAGGCTAAAACTGACCAATATCCATATTGTTGGCGAGGCCGGGTATAACTTTGAATACACCACTGGCAGCCGTAATGACTGGCCAGTGCTGAGCAGTATTCTCGATAAAACTGTCAACTCTTTCACCAGCGAGGAGCGGTCTGCACTGCAATCCCGCTGGATCAGTGTCAGTACCATCAGCTGGGCGCCGGACAAGGAGCTGTTTATAGGTCTGTTGCTGGTGGTGGTCACCCTGATACTGATTATTTACTGGAATCGTCGTCTGACTCTGGAAATAGCCGATCGTGAACGGGCAGAGAAAGAGTTAAAAGCCCGTGCCGACCTTGATCGGCTGTTCAGTAATATTTCACGACAGTTTATGGATAATTCGGTGGATGACTCCATCGACTTTTTCCTGAAAAGCGTTGGTGAAAGCCTTGGGTTTGAGAGTTGCCTGCTGGTGGTGGGCAGTCACCCAAAAGCCAGCATTGAGCACTTCTGGTCCCGGCTGCCATCGTTTGACCCCGGTGCCTACGCCGATGCCAGCCGCTATCGAAATAAAAGACTATCTGCATCTACTGGGTGATGACATCCTGTATGCCAGTGATAAAACCGATAACTCCAGAATGCCGGATGACTGTAAAGCCATATGGGACGCGCAGAAGATAAAGAATGTTGTCTATGTCCCCATGGTGCTGTTTGGTGATGACGTTGGGGGGGTATGTCTGCTGAACCGTGACAGCAGTACCCTGCCTCAGGCCGATGAAATTGAATTGCTGCGCCGGGGTGGTGAGCTGATTGCCGTAGCACGAGCCCGGCAGCAGGCCGATGATGCACTGAGACAAAGTGAAGAACGTTATGAACTGGCGATGGATGCTGCCTCTGATGGTCTCTGGGACTGGGATATTACCCATGAGCGTATTTACCTGAGTCCAAGATACCAGGCCATGCTGGGTTATCAGCCGGGTGAACTGGGCAATACACCAACCGCCTGGCGTCGTCAGATTCATGTCGATGACAAGCAGGCGACACTGGACTTCTTTAACAGCCAGTTCAGCCATTCCGATGAAAGCTTTCAGTGTGAATACCGCATACGCCGCAAGGATGGCAGTTACGCCACGGTGCGCAGTAAAGGCAAGGTAGTGTTCCGTGACAGCCGGGGTATGCCACTGCGGGCCGTTGGAACGCTGATTGACATTACCGAGCAGCGGATTCGTGAACGGGAGTTATCCATGGCGCGCTTCTCGCTGGATAATGCCGGTGACCATATCCACTGGTTCCGCCGGGATGGTTCCCACAAGTATGTCAACGAATCCGTATGTAAGGTTCTGGGTTACAGCCATGATGAAATGATGGACATGACCATTATGGATATCAATCCGGCGGTGACGGCCAGTTCATGGAGCCGGTTGTGGGATCAGCTGACCTTGCGCAAGGCACTGACCTATGAAACATTGCGCAAGACCCGGGATGGTCGTGTATTTCCGGTGGAAGTGACAGCTAACTATATGGAGTATGAAGGGGAAGGCTTTCTGTTTGCGACCGGTCGGGATATTACTGACCGCAAGCAGGCGGAAGAAGCATTGCATAAAGCCAAGGAAGCGGCGGATCAGGCTAACCAGGCCAAGAGTAATTTCCTGGCCAATATGAGCCATGAGATCCGGACACCAATGAATGCCATCATTGGTCTCAGCCATCTGGTTCTGAAGACCGAAATGAGTAACAAGCAGAACGATTACATCAGCAAGATAAAATCGTCTGCCCATGCCCTGCTGGGCATCATTAACGATATTCTCGATTTTTCCCGTATTGAAGCAGGCAAGCTGAATATGGAGTGTATTGATTTTGATCTCGGGGATGTTTTTGAGGACCTCTATAATGTCGCCATCGTCAAAGCGGATGAGAAAGGCATAGACCTGAGTTACGACATCGCACCGGATGTGCCAAGGCTGCTGAAGGGGGACCCGCTTCGCCTTGGGCAGATACTGCTGAACCTGACCCATAATGCTGTAAAGTTTACCCAGGAAGGGAGTGTTCAGGTGCGCGTTAAGCTGGAGTCCGGCGATGACGAAAACGTCCGGCTTGGCTTTGAGATAGAAGACTCGGGTATTGGTATCAGTCCTGAGCATCAGTCCAGACTGTTTGAATCATTCTCCCAGGTTGATGGATCGACTACCCGCAAATTTGGAGGCACCGGTCTGGGTCTGGCTATCTGTCGCAGTCTGGTGGAAATGATGAATGGCAAAATCTCTGTGGCTTCCGAACTGGATGTTGGCAGCACATTCAGGTTCTCTATTGATCTGGGGCGTGGCGTTTCGCTCAAATCTTCCGCCTCTGCCCTGGTGGGTTCGAAAGTTCTGGTTGTTGATGATAAAGACGATGCCCGGGCGCTGTTGACCAGTCACCTTGAGGTGTTTGGCTGTCATGTGCTCGTGGCTGAAAACGGTCAGCAGGCACAGGCACTGTTGAAAGAGCACAATCTGCAGGGAGATGATCTTCAGGGAGGCGGTCTTCAGGAAAACAAGCCGATTACTCTGGCGCTGCTGGACTGGCGTATGCCCGACATGGATGGCCTGGAGCTGGCAGAACATATACGAAATATGAATCTGCCTGTTTGTCCTTCACTGATTATGGTGTCCGCTTACGGGCGTGAAGAAGTGATGGCCAGGGCGACCGGCCGGGTGGATGCTTTCCTGATCAAGCCGGTCAGCAGTTCTGTGCTGATGGAGACCATGCTGCGGACACTGGATCGTCAACAGATGTTGTCCCGCAGGGATTCCGGTCTGGATGAAGCCGCTGACAAGGCATTCAGAGGTCATGTGTTGCTGGTAGAAGACAATGATATCAACCAGCAGGTGGCCCGGGAACTGCTGGAAGGTTTCGGGCTGCAGGTGTCTCTGGCTGATAACGGACAGAAAGCGGTTAACGCCGTTGAGCAGCATCAATATGATCTGGTGTTTATGGATATTCAGATGCCGGAAATGGATGGCTATCAGGCGACCCGGATCATACGTCGACTGCCCGGCAGGAGCGAACTGCCGATTGTTGCCATGACGGCTCACGCCATGACCGGAGACCGGGAGCGCTGTTTGCAGGTGGGTATGAATGACCATATTGCCAAGCCGCTCGACCCCAAAGAGTTGAGCAGTAAGCTGGAGATGTGGCTGCAGCAGGCAGCCAGAACAGAAAATGTTGTCATTGATGTGGAACCGGAGCGGTCTGAACCAGACGCTGCGGATTCTGATGCAAAGGGCGAAAAAGCGGGATTGCCTGGTATTGATGAAGAAGAGGGGCTGGCCCGGGTGATGGGCAATCGCAAACTGTATGATCGCCTGCTAAGGAATTTTTATCAGGATCAGCATACCGACTGGCAGGAACTGGAGAGCTGTCTGGAACTGCAGGACTGGAAAGGGGCTCGTTTCCTGACCCATGGACTGAAAGGGGCTGCGGGAAGTCTTGGGGCTAAGGATCTCCATAAAGCAGCGGGTGCTGTTGAGGCTGAGCTGCGCAGCTCAGAGCAGCGACCTTCCGATGCTCTGCTGGAAACTCTGCGTGACCGGTTTACCGAGGTGATGAGTGGACTGAAAGCCTTCAGGGCAGAGGCTGAACCAACGCCTTACAGCTATGGCGAAGGCATGGTGGAAACCGAACGTCTGTCGTTCCTGTTAAGCCATATGCAGACTCTGTTGCAGGAAGGTGATGCGGATGCTGCAGACTCTCTGCCTGAACTGGTGCGCGGGCTGTCAGGCATGGTGAAGCAGGACCAGCTGGATGAACTGTGCAGGCGGGTTGAGAATTATGACTTTGATGAAGCAGGGCAGGTGCTGGACGAGTTGCAGGAAGAGCTGACCTTATGAGTGGAAAAATGGTGGACGGAAACGCTGTTAACTGTACGGATGACGGTTCTTGCATTGCGATGTTACACTGCGCCACCGGATAAAGCGGGATGTAAACGCAGAGGTGAGATGTTGTTAACCAGATCTTATAAACGATCGCTGCTACTGGGCATTGTCCTGCTGATAGCGGCATTCTATGTCATGGGTACCCGCCCAAGACTCAAGCACTTTCAGGGGCATACCATGGGAACCACTTACAGTGTTTCCTATGCTGCGACACTGTTTTCTGATCCGGTGAAAGCCGTTCAGGCCGATGTAGACCGGACGCTGGAGGCTATTAACGACAAAATGTCGACCTATCGCCCTGACTCTGAACTGATGCAGTTCAACCGCGCGCCGGTTGGCAAACCGTTCCAAGCATCAGATGAACTGGTCGACCTGGTTCATCGCAGTCTGTATTTCTCCAGAATCTCAGACGGCGCTTACGATGTGACGGTGGGGCCGCTGGTTAACCTCTGGGGCTTTGGCCCTTCTGAAAAAGACAGTGGTCAGGCTGACAAAAAGATGCCTGCTGATCAGGGTGGCGCTGGTCAGGATGAGAGTGTTGATCCGATACTCTGGATGCTGGCAAACTATCCGACAGAAGTTCCCAGTGATGAATCCATTAATGCGGCACTGGATCGTGTCGGGTATCAGTATCTGATCGTTGATACTGCTCGTGACACCATGACACGCGAGAAAGACCTGTTTGTGGATCTCAGCTCCATTGCCAAGGGTTATGGGGTAGATAGGGTAGGCCAGACTCTTAAGGACCGCGGTATCAATAACTATATGGTTGAAATCGGTGGCGAGGTGCTGGTCAGTGGTCGTAAGCCGGACGGTGACGCCTGGCGTCTGGGTATTCGCGGCCCTGCGATGACGGCGGGCGGCATGCCAGCGCTGGTGGTGACTATTGGTGACCGGGCTCTGGCGACCTCTGGCGACTACCTGAACTTTTTTGAGATTGATGGCCAGAAGTTCTCCCACATGATTAACCCCCATACTGGCCGTCCGGAAGTCAGCCGCCTGGCCGAAGTGGCGGTGATCGCAGACACGGCGGCAGACGGTGATGCGCTGGCTACCCTGTTTATGGTGCTGGGGGATAAAAAAGGTCTGGAGCTTGCAAATCGCGAAGGGATTGCCGCTTACTTTACCTATCATTCAGAGGATGGCGGGTTTGAATCAGTGAGCAGTGAGGCGTTTAAACCTTATTTGCAAGACTGACGTAAAACATAACTGGATAAATTATGATGAAGGCAGGTAACTGCCTTCTGTCTCAAGTTAGGAGGTACTGGCTATGACGACAATGCTGGTCACATTCTGTGTTTTTCTGGCGCTGATTGCCATGATGGCGGTCGGTGTTATTTTTTCCAACAAGCCCATCAAGGGTTCCTGTGGCGGTCTCAGCACACTGGGGCTGAAAGATGGCTGCGTCATCTGTGGTGGTGGCGACAAGAAAGAGAAAGCGTTCCGTGATGCCTTTGAGGAGGTAGATATGGATGAACTGTTCTACGACGCTACGGCGCACAAAAAAGCCTGACGGTTGAGCGGGTAGTGGGCTCACTGCCCGCCCAATGACAGGGTATGCATAATAAAAAAGCGTATTATCAGATACGTGAATTTAAAATAACGATAAAACGGCAATCTCAAGGGGTATAAAGGATGGGAGTGAGCAACTACGACCTGGTGATCCTGGGATCGGGTCCCGCCGGAGAGGGTGCCGCCATGAATGCGGTCAAGTTGGGAAAGAAGGTTGCAGTTGTGGAGCAGAGTCCGTTTGTCGGTGGCAGCTGTACCCATCTTGGGACCATTCCATCCAAGGCTTTGCGTCACGCGGTCAAGCAGATTATGGACTTTAACACCAATCCATTGTTTCGTGAGATCGGTGATCCCCGCTGGTTCAGTTTTCCCAAGGTGCTGAAAAGTGCTGAAAAAGTTATACAGAAGCAGGTTCAGTCCCGCACCATGTACTATTCCCGCAATCGTATTGACCTGTACTTTGGCCGGGGAACCTTTGTGGATGAACACACCATTGAAGTGATTGAAAAGGGGGGCAATATTGAAAAGCTGCATGCAGCCAACATTATTATTGCCACCGGTTCCCGCCCTTATCGTCCTGCCGATGTTGATTTCAGCCATTCCCGAATCTTTGACAGTGACACCATTCTGGAACTGACAAACACCACCTCGTCGTATGATTATTTACGGTGCCGGAGTCATTGGTTCTGAATACGCGTCTATTTTTTCAGGGCTTGGAGTGCTGGTTGATCTGGTGGATACCCGTGACCGGCTGTTGTCTTTCCTTGATACTGAAATCTCTGATGCCCTGGGTTATCAGCTACGCAAGATGAACGTTATCATCCGCCACAATGAAGAATACCTGAAGGTGGAACCGCTGGACGACGGTGTAGTGATGCATCTGAAGAGTGGCAAGAAGCTTAAGGCCGACCTGCTGCTCTGGGCCAATGGCAGAACCGGTAATACCCAGAATATGGGGCTGGAACTGATAGGCTTGAAGTCTGATAGTCGCGGGCAGCTTGAGGTTGATCAGGAGTACCGAACCAATATATCGCATATTTCTGCTGCCGGTGACGTAATTGGCTGGCCCAGTCTGGCCAGTGCCGCTTATGATCAGGGGCGTTCTGCTGCCGGTAATGCTGGCAGTTCCCGGAAATGGCGTTATGTGAATGAAGTACCCACTGGCATTTATACGATTCCGGAAATCAGTTCGCTGGGTGCAACGGAAGAAGAGCTGACGGCTGCTGCGATTCCCTATGAAGTAGGTAAGGCGCTGTTTTCCCGCCTTGCCCGGGCGCAGATTACCGGAGAAAAAGTAGGTATGCTGAAAATTCTCTTTCACCGGGAAACAGAGGAGGTGTTAGGTATCCACTGTTTTGGTGACCAGGCGTCGGAGATCGTTCATATCGGTCAGGCTGTGATGGCACAGAAAGGTAAAGCCAACTCCATTCGTTACTTCCTGAATACGACCTTTAACTATCCGACTATGGCAGAAGCTTACCGGGTAGCGGCACTGGATGGTATTAACCGGCTGTTTTGATGACAGGATTTCAGTGACGGACTGGAGAAGCAGAGGATTGATTGTTGTGGCAACACGTTTTTCATCACCGGGGTGACGAAAAACGTATGTTTTTGTTTATGCTTGTCTGGTATCTTCGCGTTTTGCCACTTTATGCTGGTCTTCCGTGTTGCCGGATTTCCAGTAGCTGCTGATATACATATTCTGACTTTCAATCTTGCGGTCGTTTTTAAAATACATTCTCAGCGCGCGCATGGCATTAAATTCACAGGCACACCAGATATAAGGTTTGCCAGCCAGCCATTGTGCTTCATAAACAGCCTTCAGCAACCGTTCAGGGTACTTAAGGCCTTGATTGATAATCCAGCTGATGCTGACACCGGCCGGTGCCTTGAGATCCTGGATATCAAGCTCGCTCATGACCTCAATAAATGCATAGCCTTTCGCACTGTCCGGCAGTTGCTCAAGATTGCAGCTCAGGGCGGGCAAGGCAGTCATATCACCCACAATAAAGAACCAGTCTGCCTCATTGTTCACTAGCTTTACCGGCCCGGGGCCGCCGATGACAAGGCTGTCGCCAGACTTAGAGGATTGCGCCCATTTTGAAGCGGGGCCATCACTGTCTTTGTGCAGGACAAAATCCACTGTCATTGCCTGCTGTTCAGGATGGAAGGCTCGAATGCTGTACGTTCGCATCAACGGTCTGGCGGGTGATAATGCTTCAACCTGGGTTTTCTCAGTCAGGGCTTTACCATCGGGAGAAAAAAGAATCTTGATATAACCACTGGCACAATCATGAGGAAAGTCCCCCAGATCATCACCATTAAATACGACTCTTTGCATATTTTCGGTGATTTGTTCAGATGAGATAACGTTAATCTTTCGGTAATTGCTTTTTGCCATATTGCACCTGTTGTCTAATGAGGACGACTTTAGCATGCATTTGCGCTAATGAGAATCATTCTCTCTTGTTTTACTAAAGGGCAGTGTTCAAAATATTCTCGCCAGATTGAAGTGAGATATATAAAATTCTAATATCTTGAATGTCTGAACCGGAAGTGTCTATGGCTATCCCAGCTATTGATTTAAACCGGTTGACGGTTTTTTGTTCTGTTATGGAAGCAGGCAGCATGACGGGGGCAGCAAAGAGGAGTGAAACCCACAGCCCGGGCGAATGCCCTGTATCAGCAGGTTTCGGTTAATCTGCGTGAAATTACCAGTGGTTACGAGACAGAGCCAAGCGAATCTATATGAACTCGCAGGAATGACCCTGTCTCACAACAAGAAGTGGTTTTATCGCACCATATGCAGGAAGTGCAGGTGTTTTTCATACTGGCTGACGATATCAGCAATAACCTGCTCTTTACTCCAGCCCATAATGTCATAATCCTGCCCGCCTTCCCTGAGGAACACTTCTGCACGGAAATACTTGCGTTCTTCCTCGTCTTCTTCATCCAGAACAAAGCTGGGTTGCAGGTAAGCTCTTGGTAATACCTGATAACTGAAATCAGTTTCCTCACCATGCAGGATATTCAGTGTCGGGGCGCTGGTTTCCTGAGCCAGTTCAACGGATGTGTTGATGCCCTGGCTGGTCAGCTCTCCGGCAACGGCTTCCATGGCAGGAATAACAACATTTTCATTGAAGCGGTTAACGTGAGCCCGGCGTGGGAAATGCACCAGGTTGTTAATGCGAGTCTGCCACGATACAGATTTCTGTGACATAACAGGAGCCAGGTTGGTCTGGCTCAGACTCTCTTTTTTCGCTGCATCAATCGCCAGAGCCCTGAGCAGTCCGTAGGTAGCCATCATCAGAATCATGGAGAATGGCAGAGCGCTGGCAATGGTTGCTGCCTGCAGAGCCTGGAGTCCGCCGGCCAGCATCAGTGCCATCGCCACGGCACCGATCAGGACAGACCAGAAAACCCTTTGCCACATGGGGGGATGGTCGTTACCGTTGGACGCCAGAATATCAATCACCATGGCGCTGGAGTCGGACGAAGTGACAAAGAAAATGACCACCATCAGAATACCGATAAACGACAGTACTTCAGAGAATGGGAACATTTCCAGAAAAGTAAACAGTGCCAGGGAGGCATCTTCCTGAACGACGGTGGCCAGCTGTCCGGCGGTATCATTCATAATGGCGTGGATAGCGGTATTACCGAAAACTGTCATCCACAAAAAGGTCAGCCCGGTTGGGACAAACAGGACACCGGTCACAAATTCACGAATGGTCCGGCCTTTGGAAATACGCGCAATAAACATACCGACAAAAGGGGACCAGGACAGCCAGAATGCCCAGTAGAACAGCGTCCAGCCACCAATCCAGTCATTGCCTTCATAAGCGTAGAGGTTAAAGGTTTTATCGACGATACCGGACAGGTAACCACCGGTGTTCTGCACAAACATTTGCAGTAGCAGTACCGTTGGCCCCAGGGTGATAATCAGAACAACCAGAGTCAGTGCCAGCAGCAGGTTAGCCTCTGAAAGGAGACGAATGCCTTTTTCAAGGCCAGTGGCTACAGAGAGAGTGGCGAGCGCAGTAATGGAGATGATGAGGACGACCTGCACTGTCGGGCTGACGGGCAGGTCAAACAGGTAATTCAGACCGGAGTTTACCTGCATAACACCCAGTCCCAGCGAGGTGGCAACGCCGAATACTGTACCCAGAATGGCAAAAATATCGATGGCATCACCGATTGGCCCATAAATTTTGTCGCCAATGATCGGATAAAGCGCGGAACGCATGGTCAGAGGCAGTTCGTGGCGGTAGCCAAAAAATGCCAGTATCAGGGCAACAATGGCATAAATGGCCCAGGCGTGCAGACCCCAGTGAAAGAACGTCAGGTTCATTGCCTGCTTGGCGGTTTCCAGTGAACCCGCATCGCCGACCGGTGGGTTGATGAAATGAATAACGGGTTCGGATACCCCGAAGAACATCAGGCCAATACCCATGCCGGCAGAAAACAGCATGGCAAACCAGGAACCAAAACTGAAATCGGGTTCAGCATGGTCCGGTCCCAGTTTGATTTCGCCATAACGGGAAATACCGAGGAAGGTGACACAAAGCAGGATCAGGGCAACCACCAGAACATAGAACCAGCTGACGTTATTGCTGATACTGGCTTGTATCTGGGAAAACAGTTCGCCGGCATGGGTGGGAAAAGTGACTGCGTAAACAACCAGCACAAATATCAATGCGGCTGAGCCAAAAAAGACGGGCGGATTTAATGTGTGTTGTATGGGTTTTGATGATGAGGCGTTTTGCATAATTCAGGATTTGCCTGATGAAGGGAGTAAGTAGCCAATGGACAGAGTGGTGTAGGTATTATTATCTATCCGCAGTGGAGGGGCCGAAATGTTATAGGTCAAATCATTAAAGGTCAAACTATATATTTCCTTGCGCTCTTTTTTCTGACAAAAAATGTCTGTTGTTTTTACAGTGGGAGTAGCAATTGTTTGAATAAAATCTATTTGATGGGTAAATTGGTAGCCAGATTGTCTAAAAAAATAAAAAAGCACATCTGGTTCCATTATGAAATTTGCCTACCTTGCCGGCCTCTCCCTTTCCCTGTCTGTATTTGCCCAACTCTCAGCTGCTTCCGATAAAGACCGGTGCGGTAAGGTGACGCTGGCGGATATGAACTGGAATTCCGCAACGTTGATTGCCCATATCGATCAGTTTGTGCTGAATCATGCTTTTAACTGCAAAGCGGAGCTGGTTCCCGGCGACACCATGCCCACCGGGGCATCCATGATTGAAAAAGGTGAGCCGGATATTGCGCCTGAATTCTGGAGCAACTCCATGAAAGAGGCGATTGACAAGGGCATCAGGGAGCAGCGCCTGATGGTGGCGGGGAAAACGTTGTCTGAAGGCGGTGAAGAAGGTTTCTGGGTACCTGAATATCTGGTCAGGCAATACCCGGAGTTGAACAGCATTGAGGGAGTCCTTAAACACACGGAACTGTTCAGCCATCCCGAATATTCCGACAAGTCTGCTTTTTATGGTTGCCCGGCAGGTTGGAACTGCCAGATTTCTGCGGGCAACCTGTTTAAAGCCCTGAAGCTGGAACAGGCGGGTTTTGATCTGGTTGACCCCGGTTCCGGTGCTGCACTGTCCGGCTCTATTGCCCGTGCCTATGAACGACAGGAGCCCTGGTTTGGTTACTACTGGGCGCCGACCGCCGTGCTGGGTAAATATAAAATGGTTAAAGTCGATTTTGGGGTGAAGCCTGATGTTGAAGAATTTCTGAACTGTACGACGCAGGCTGACTGCCTGAGCCCGAAAGTGACCATGTACCCACCATCACCGGTCAATACGCTGGTGACTGCCTCGTTTGCAGAACAGTCCCCCGAAGCGATGGCTTACCTTGGCAGGCGCTCCTTTACCAACCAGCAGATGAACCAGCTGCTGGCCTGGATGGAAGACAGTCAGGCTGATGGTGAAATGGCCATGGAATACTTTCTCAGGGAACATCAGGACGTGTGGCAGGCCTGGCTGACGGATGCCCGGGCTGAGCAGGTCGTTCAGGCTCTAAAACGTTTATAAACTGCGGAGAAGCGTACGATGGCTGACTATTCCTGGTGGAGTCGCTTCCCGCAGATGGATCGTGAACAGTTGTTGTCTATTCGTAAGACACTGGACGGGTTGTACCGTGATTTTTCCAGAGAGTACGGAGACTCGATAGAAGCCCTGTTTGACCCATTGCTGGATTTTCTCGTCTGGTTTGAACAGTTACTCACGGGGTCGCCCTGGTGGCTGGTGCTGGGTGTTATTGCCGGAATTGTTTATCTCGCCAGCCGGTCAGTCAAACTCACGACGGCGGTGACTGCTGTTCTGCTGCTGATTGGCTATTTTGGCATGTGGCAGGACACCATGCGCACGTTAAGCATGATAACGGTGTGTACCCTGCTGGCGATTGTGCTGGGAATACCGGTGGGTATTGCCATGGCGCTGTCGGACAGAATGCAGAAAATCGTGACGCCGCTGCTGGATGTTATGCAGACGATGCCAGCCTTTGTTTACCTGATTCCTGTGGTGATGTTGCTGGGTATCGGCAAGATCCCCGGACTGATCGCCGTCATCATTTATGCTATTCCGCCTGTGATTCGACTGACAAACCTTGGCATTCGTCTGGTTGACCGCGAAGTGCTGGAAGCGTCCCGGTCTTTTGGCGCAACCGCCTGGCAGCGTCTGGTGGGGGTGCAGTTACCCCTGTCCATGCCAACCATTATGGCAGGCATAAACCAGACCATTATGATGGCACTGGCCATGGTGGTTATTGCTTCCATGATCGGTGTCAAAGGTCTGGGGCAGCCGGTACTGAAAGCGATTACTAACCAGTACTTTACCCTTGGTTTATTAAACGGGCTGGCGATTGTCGCCCTGGCTATTATTTTTGACCGGGTTTCCCAGTCCTGGGCAAAGCGCTCGCAGCAGTATGGAGGACAGCAGCTTGATCAATAAGGCTGAGCCACTGATTCAAATCAGGGATCTGTACAAGGTGTTTGGCAAGAATCCGGAACAGGCGCTTAAGCAGGTCAAATCGGGTGTTGATAAAGAACACCTGTTGCAGGATTCCGGACATACCCTGGCGCTGCAGGCCATTAATCTGGAGATTTTTGCCGGTGAAGTGTTTGTCATTATGGGGTTGTCCGGCTCTGGCAAGTCGACCCTGATCCGGCATTTCAACCGGTTGATTGAGCCAACCAGTGGTCAGCTGTGTATAGAGGGGAAAGATGTCATACAGCTGTCTGATAAAGAACTGGTTCAGTTTCGCCGTCATCGTTTATCCATGGTGTTTCAGCGCTTTGGCCTGATGCCACATCTTACGACGCTGGAAAACGTTGCCTATGGTCTGAAAGTACAGGGTGTCAGCAGAGGGCAACGGCAGAAACAGGCGCAGCAATGGCTGGAAACCGTTGGCCTGACTGGCTATGAGCAACACTATCCGGCGCAGCTGTCGGGTGGTCAGCAGCAGCGGGTAGGGCTGGCAAGAGCCCTGTGTAACGATGCCGATATTCTGCTGATGGATGAAGCTTTTTCGGCGCTTGACCCTTTGATTCGCAGTGAAATGCAGGACCTGCTGATTGAGCTTCAGGACCGGTTGCATAAAACCATTGTCTTTATCACCCACGATCTCGATGAAGCCCTGAGGCTTGGCGACCGTATCGCCATTCTTAAGGATGGGGCTATCCAGCAGGTTGGTAAGCCGGAAACCATATTGCTTGAGCCTGCAACGGAATATGTGGAAGCCTTTGTTCGGGACGTGAACCGGGCGCGCGCCCTGACGGTTGAAACCGTGATGAACCCACCCATTGCCCGTATTACCGCCCGAACCATTGGTGAAGCCCTTGAGCAGATGAAAAAGCTGCCCGAGGATTATGGGTATTATGTGACGGAAGAAGGCTATCAGGGAGGGCTGTTGCAGGAAACCCTGGAGCAGGCTGCCAGAAAAAATGCAGACGGCAAGCTGATGCCAGACTTGTTTGAGGACTGGCCAACCATTGCGCCTGATATGCTGATTGAAGAAGCGCTGCCAGACACGCTGGAAGCAGACCATCACCTGCCGGTTGTCGACAAACATGGTGATCTGCAGGGGCAGTTAGGCCGGGAGTCTCTGGTTGAGGTGTTCAGTGAAACTAATCAAGAGACAGACCAAAAAACTGATTCATAGCTGACCATCGTTTTTTTGTTTATGCAGCAGCTGTTTGATTTCGACCAGTTGCTTCTGTAACTCCATTAAGGTGGGTTCGCCCCTCTCTTCCCGGGCTTTTTTGCGGTCTTTCTGGCGTTCTTCTTCCAGTACATTGACCACTATGCCTATGATCATATTCAGGAAGGCAAAGGCCGTAAAAAATATGAAACTCAGGAAGTATGCCCAGCTGAGGGGGTAGACTTTCATGGTTTCATACATCACATCGATCTTATTAAAAAGTGATAGCATTGCTCTATTGTTGTTCGGTGTACTCCACAATCTCGTCGACCTTTTGTTGTATCCCGGGTAGTTGATACAGGAGGTACTTTTTTTCTAGCTCACTCGCTAACTTGTTACGTTCCATAAACCAGAGTTTAATCTTTTCCTGGTCCAAACCTGTTGCCAGACTTAATAATTGAATAGTGTCTTCAGAGGGCTCAGCATTTGCCAGAAACTCTCTTTCGAGTATGTCGTGCTGGACGGGAGTAACGCCTGTTAAAGTCATCAATCCCTGTAATGCCACGTCCACACGGCGATCCTGATTATCTCTCACATCACTTGACGTCAGCCTGTTTCTCCTTCGTCCCATCAGTTCTTGCTGGCTATTTGATATCCTCAGTAGTTCCCCGAACCCATCCTCCCCCAGCGCAACAGCCCCTACTGCAAGAGACAGCACACCCGGTGGAATGTTATCAGGAGAGAATGGTTCTGGATTCGCAGAAGGAACGTTTTGTGGATCAACCTCGGTATAAACAGCGAATGGATTTCCGGGATTCGCCTGATCTTGACCAGAGTCTCTATTGTGACCAGAACCACTATCGTGACGAAACATCCATACTTGGACTATTCTCACCGGTTGAATCCGGTAAAAAGAGCATAAGTGATACATGTCCATCGGCAGTTGACCCATTCCGTATAAATCGTAATAAGGGGCGCTACTCTTAATGCTACTTTTGCGACTACCGGAAAAAATAAAGTTAATTCGGTCAGGTTTATCAGACAGGGAACATTGAAATTTACCGACCTGTTTCAGAGAGAAAAACGTAATAGCCCTACTTTTGTGTAGATTCTCGTCTGGCGCACCTTCAACCAGTTCAGATTCAGGCTCGTTCTCTGAAGGCACTTCAATCGAAGGCTGGCAGTTTTTGTACCCACAGGGTTTGCTGGAATGGAGCCACCACGAATTCAAGAATACTTCCTTTTCTTTCTGAACCATTTTCAAAGAAGAGTTTTCCCAGAGTGGGCTGTCATTTAATCGGATAGTACCAATACCAACCCCCTGGGGTTTGGTAAACGGTTTGTAGATCAGGATCAATAAATCCAAAAAACTGAAGGTATACATACCACCCATGGTGACAGGGTATTCTGTTTGCCCCCAGCACCTGAGCGTTAACAGAAGAAATAACGTCAGGGCAAATATTCGAGCCATAGCCAACTCCTGAATTGTGACTGCACCGCACACATGTACATCAAAAGGACGCTTAGCCGTTTCATATGGTTGAGTACTTAATGGTCGATTCTCCTTTTTCGGACTACTGACGGGCTTAAATGCTTTAAACCTTTTGGTGAGGAATACATCTGCCTGAAAGGAGTCCTTATCATCGGCTGCGAAGACAGTTCCCGTTCGTAACCAGCCTGTAAGAAATAACAAAAATAGTATAGATCGACTCTTTTTGAGTTTTTATCTGGTACAAAAGAAATAATCTGACCGACCATATAATTTCTACTCACGCAGACAAAGGCATTATCCATATTCAGGCACCTTGATATTGCAGATTTCAAGGTGGGGTAAGATGTTTGTCGCATTGATTTTGCCAAAGGCAAGAAATTATGGTTCGTCCATCATTGTCAATAATCCTGCTTTGGCTATAGCCACAAAAATATGACAGCATTTTTAAACGACAGTATTTTGGGCAGGCCGGGGTGCCTTTACTGAATAAGTCCTGAGCGTTCATCAGGAGTGGTGAGAGGATTTCTAAGATGTTTCAGCAGTACTCCCGGAAAAGAACAACCGCAGCATGAAGGCTCTTTCCTGCTATCGTTATCGTCATCGTCATCGTCGCGTGAAGGGGGGGCTTTGTAGTGAGGTCTGCAGGTTGCGGAGTTCATTGGGTATTTTTTTTTGCTTGCATGCGGAGGTGCGTAGGTTGCCAGTTTCACGAAATAGTTTTTTCCAAATTTTTTCCCCCCTTTTTTAGCATTATAAACAGCCACTGAAGCCGCGTTTCTGCCACTGCCGAGTTGAATGTCAACCTGAAAATCAAAGGACAAGGCTCTTGATGTGAAGTTAAACATTGCTCCGGTGTCGACTAAGCCGGATCGTATGGCGAAGGTATTTGGCTCGACGCGGAAAAATCGGGCGTAATAAACCAGCAGTAGCAAGGCAGCCATTCTGTAACTGTTTTCAGAATCACCGTAATAGTTTCTATAACTGTCAGGCAAGTTGGGAAATGAATCTGCGAGCGACTCGGGCAAGTCAAAACTCTCTTGCCCTCTTTGATTGTATGCCGTGACACGCTGAGGCCCACCGGGAATATAGTTATCCAGTATAAAGGTTAACCTCCGGTCCAGTTCATGAACCCTGGCATCGCCCCTGGGTTGAGTGTAAAAATTAAATTGATCAACCGTTGTACCCAAAATGGAATCCACAGCAAAAAGGCCGGGAAACGGGACGAAGCAACACATAAAAATAAACGCACTGCATATTTTATTACGCACCATGTTTTCATACCCCATGAATCTGTGGCAATAGCGTCTGACAGCATAGGTCATCACCTGTTGTCTCGTTTTAACCAATAGGGTCGAAACGGGGATTTTTCAGTGTTCTGAGACCCAAAAGTCGTGAGGATATGGACCGATGATGTCAGCCCTAAGACACGAGACATCCTCCTGAATCTCGTAGGTTTTTGCACCGGTCACCAGAGCGGAAAAGATGATGATGGAAATGACCAGAAGCTCAAACACCTTGTTGGAGCGTATGGTATAGAAGCGGGATTGCCAGCTGTTTTGTTGCATGAGTAAACGATTGTTGTTGTGGTTGGTCATCGTATTTTTAAAATAGCCATTTTAGTGACTATTACACAGCTGACTAATACCAATCAAAATAATTAGCTTCGTTATGAGCATGACTTTCTGGGCGGTTAGGCAAGGCGGTGTGAGGAGTCATAGCCGTAGCTATGGCGACGATCACCAACGCAGAATAACCGCCCAGAAAATCAGCGCAATAGAATAGCTAATTATTGCGATTGGTATAAGGTATGTTACAGATAGACTTTCCCTGTAGTTTTTAATGTTCATCATGCTGCGTGTGTAGAAACTTTTTTGCTATGTTTTTCGTTATAGCCAATATGTCTTTCAGGTCGAGCTGTGAAGGTTTACTTTGGGATGGCTCCTCTGGCAAGTCGAGAAGTTTCGTGCTATTGAAATGGGAGGCTATCAAGTTGAATTGTGAAAGTTTACTTTGGGATAGCTCTTCCAGCAGCCTTCCAGTAAGGCATAGATGCCCGAATTTCGTTGGGTGTATCTGACCTTCAGGCATAACCTCTTTTCTGGTTTTTTTGCCCAGTGTTCTGCCACAGTTAACACCTGGCTCCTTTCCAAAGTAGCTGGTCAGGTCCAATAGCAGAACCTGCCCCTGGTTTGGGTGTTTTTTATTTTGATCCTGGCTCCACTCTTTCAGCCGTTTGTTTACATCATTAATCGTCTTTGAGGAGACGCTGTAGTATTTGCCAAATAGTGGTACAGAAACAACAGGTAAAAGGGAAATAACAAAGTTTTGCTTTGCTTGGGTCATATGTGTCAGAGCTTTTTCCAGCCTTTGCAGTGCATCCTTTTCAGACTTATACACGACCCAGAACAGTCCATCGATTGTTATGATCATTTTTGGAGCGCGCTGAACAGCTTTTTTTATTTGCTCAGCCAACTTATCGACTGGGGATTTTATGATGTTGAGTAGCCCAAGCGAGTTACCAACAGGGCTTTGATTACTTACACTAAAAGAGTTGTCATAGCGAATTAGCTCAAAATAGTGACTTGAGGGCTCGTTAAAATTAAGTAGTTCCCCCGCCCCGGCTGTTATACTGGCACCCACAAAAGCAATTTCATCCTTTTTTCCAGTTGCATAAAGTATGGATGGTGAGAGTAAACAAAAAAACATAAAGCTTTTGAACAGCTTTCTGAGAGAGGTGTTGCCTGATACCTGCCTGTGCATTGGGATAAACTCTTGCTTCTTGATTATTTTATGCGCAGGGAGTTTAGTTCAAAATCAGCGAAGTGCTTTCGATACTGGTGAGCAGGCTTTCAGAGGGGCGGAAAGAGGGCTGACCAGTAATAACCACTGGTCAGTCTGTTACATCAGCTCTGGTTGTAATAAAAGTCAACCGACTGCTGGCCATTATGATGAATAACGGTGGTGGCTGGCCGGGTCGAAGCGATCAGTTTGCCATTGCGGAAGGAGTGAGTGACAACGGCCTGACGGCGTACTGCATCAAAAACAGACTCAGCATCAAGCAGAATCAGATTTGCCGGTTTGCCGGCTTCAATGCCGTAGCGGTCCTGAATGTTCAGGGCTCTGGCGCTGTTGCTGGTGATCAGTTCGATACCCTGGTTGATCTGGTCAAGCCCGGTCATCTGACAGCCAACCAGTCCTGTAAACAACACTTGTAGCATATTGCCACCCTGCATCGGGAACCACTGGTCAACGATATCGTCCTGGCCGAAGCAGGCATTGACCCCGGCACCGAGCAGTTCTTCAATACGGGTAATGCCCCGGCGCTTCGGGTAAGTGTCCATACGCCCCTGAAGGTTCAGATTGGTCACCGGGTTGGCGATAAAGTGAATGCCTGACTTTTGCAACAGACGCATCAGCTTGACCACGTAGGCATTGTTGTAAGAGTGCATTGCCGTCGTATGGCTGGCGCTGACTCTCTGCCCCATGTTTCTTTCCAGTGCCAGACAGGCGACGGTTTCGACAAAACGGGACTGCTCGTCGTCGATTTCATCGCAGTGAATATCGATCAGTGCATCGTATTTTTCAGCCAGTTCAAATACCGTATGCATAGATTCAATGCCGTATTCCCGGGTGTATTCAAAATGAGGAATACCACCTACCGCATCACAACCCAGTTGCATCGCCTGTTCCAGCAGCTGTTTGCCATTCGGGAACGAGGGAATGCCTTCCTGCGGGAACGCAACCAGCTGGATGTCGATCAGCTCGCGCATCTCCTCACGCAGTTCCAGCAATGCATGCAGGGCTGTCAGGCGCGGGTCCGTAGTGTCGACATGACTACGGACGTGCTGAACGCCTTGTCCGATGTACCATTGCAGCGCCCGGCTGGCCCGGGATTTAACATCGTCATGGGTCAGAGTTTTTTTACGTTCTGACCAGTTCTGAATACCTTCAAACAAAGTACCGGAACGGTTCCATACCGGCTCACCTGCCGTCAGGCAGGTGTCCAGATGAACATGAGGGTCAACGAACGGTGGCAGAGCCAGACGACCACTGACATCTATGGAATCTACAGGTGCAGTGCGGTCAGAGCCTGCCGGAGTAATGGACTGAATGAGTCCATTCTCCATAACAATGTCGTACAAGCCTGCCTGCTGGTGCAGGCGAACGTTTTCAAGACGCATCAGAAAGAGTCCAGTTTCGGGTCAGGGGTAACTTGTGCATCAGGATATGACAGGCGGCAGCTGCAAGTACACCGTTAATCGGTGCAATGCCAGGAATATAACCTGCAGCCAGTACGCCAGCGGCCCAGGCCAGAAGAGCGCTCATGTTAAGGGCATCAAACCGGTTATTTTCAAATGCAGGATAATGGCCTTTACGAATGAACAGGTAATCCGCCAGCAGAATAGCGCCAATGGGTGGCAGGGTCAGGTTCAGCAGGCTCAGCCAGCCAACGAAATTGTTGTTCAGCCAGATAGCGAACGCAGTACCCAGGGCGCCGTTGATAATAACAATCAGGTTTTTGTTTTTACCCGTAATGGATGCCAGACCAAGGCCGGATACGTACAGGGCATTGTCGTTTGTGGTCCAGATATTCAGGCCCAGGGTGATCACCGCAGGCAGAATAAGTCCCTGGATAAACATTACTTCAGCAATATCAGCCTGTCCAACCACCATGGAGCCAATGGCACCAAAGCTGAACATCAGGGTGTTCCCCAGAAAGAAAGCGAGCAGTGTCGCGGATACGGCAATTTTCGGGGTGCGTGCAAAGCGGGTGAAGTCGGCGGTCAGTGTGCCACCACTGATAAATGAGCCGATACAGATACTGATGGCGGCCGCGTAACCAATGCCGTGTTCCGGAGTGATAGCGAACAGCCCCTGCAGGCCACCTGCGTCTGCTACGGCCTGACTGACGGAAAAACCACCCAGCGCAACGATGGCAGGTACGGCCACAAAGCTGAGAATGGTCAGTGCCTTAAAGCCAAAGAAAGCAGTCGCCGTCATCAATGCGCCGGACACCACAACCAGTGTGCTGACATCAATGCCGGTTGCTCTGTTGACTGGCAGGGCAAACATGGCAACCCCTACGCCGAACCAGCCTACCTGAGTAAATGCCAGTAAAAGGGAGGTGAACTTCGCTCCCAGACGGCCAAAGGCGTATTGAGTCAGAAGGTGGGTGGAAAGACCGGTCTTGCTGCCAACATAGGCGAGAGCAGAAGTATAAATACCCAGCAGCAGGTTACCTGCCATCACTGTCAGAAGAAACTCACTGAATGTCAGGCCCTGGCCCAGAGTTCCGCCCGCCCACATACTGGCAGAGAAGAACGTGAAGCCCACCATAACCACAAGAATGGGAAAAAATCCTTTGCGAGACGACTCCGGTACGGTTGAGTGTGCAAAGTCCTGAGCAATTTCCGACATTTAAACTCCGTTCACGCTTATTGATAGCTGAAATTTTGAACAACTGTGCCGGAGGTGCATTGTGTCAGAACGATTGTTCAAAATCATTGAGCTTTAGTGAATTTAAGGAGATTTCCCTAACAGATTACGTGAAATGTTCGCTTTATTTGAAGTCTATATTTTTGGCTCAGCCATTAATATCTGGATAATCCTTATGAAAACACTATTCAGGCAATGTTTGCTGTTTTTGTTTTTCTCTTTTTTTCATTTGATGGTGCCAGCCCGCTCTCTTCCTCAAGAAAAAATTAATGTTCTGAAGATTTTTAACGGTACTATCGTTCGACCAGTAGTGGAAGCTGACGTTAGTCTTCATCATCGCGTGGAGCGGTTACAGAAGAAAATAAATGCCCTTGAAGCTCAGGGTTTTAGTATGAACTCTGTGGTCAACGGATCGGTGGTCATTGATGAAGAAAAATATCAGGCTCTGAAAAGCGTTATGGATGACAGCGAATCACTCTTTGCCACTCTGGAGAGCAGGCTTGATATCCCGGTTTATGGAAGCACTACTTATGGGAGAGCTACGCAGCCAGTTCACAGCCAGTTTACGACGGAGTCAGCTTAGCTTCCTTCGCGCTGGAGTCATATATACTTTGATTTTGCATCGGTGATGGCCTGAGTCATGTCCTCTCTGGCTCCGATTGTTCATCTGATAAAAGGCTGGAGAAGCTATCGTAAAACAGGGCAGATCCTTGATCTCAAGCATTCCAGCTGGCTTATCATCGACTTTATTGGTAAGTCATTTTTTCTTTCGTTTCTACTGGTTCAGAAATTTATTCAGCATGTAGAGATTACCGCCTATAACTTTATAAGAACGTCCGAACCGGAAACTATCAGCCCGATACTGTAATCGGGCAGAGACTACCATATTCATGCCACAGGAGAAATGCGTCAGTAAAATTATGAGCGCAATTTCAGAGGCTGTTCAGGAATCATTCGCTTACTTGAGTATCTCTTCTACATTAATTCCAAACGTATCCCAAATATAAGACCGGTTTTCTGTTAGCACTTCCTCCAGAAGGGCGTGATACAGATCGAAACTAGCGCTGAAGTAATAGCCAGCATCCGCACATTGATTCGTCAGAAGGTCTAGAAAAATATGGCGCCAGTTAACGACAGATGGGGACCAGGCTTCCAACCCCAACACGCTGAGCTGTGGGTACAAGGGCCTTGAACGAGAGAAAGCACTATCAGCGAATGAACCAGGGAATAGCGTTCTGTGATTGCCCGGTTTTGCCCAGTAGTGCTTTAAAGGAAGCAGGGTACGCAAATGACTGTGCGCCCGCTGTTCTGAATGACACAAACTCCCCAACATTCCTGTTCCCGAAACTCTGGTCTCGTTGTAAACGACTTCCTTATCGTGCCAACCTTGCTTGTTAAAATCCACCAAAGCACTATCCATTTTTTTCAGGATGACTTCTTCCTGCTGATGCATCCATGCCATAAACCGCCTGTGACTTTCAGAAAAAATCCCAAGTATTAGATGATGTTTCAGGTCATGTCTAACAAAAGCCGATGCTCCACCGTATAAATGATGGGGGTAAAAATAATTATTAGTAACATTCGGGTGGTAGATGGTACCGGGATTCGCACCAGCAACGCGCATTTCGATCAGGTTATTCCAGTCAAGCTGACCGTAGAGCGGTGTAAAGTCGAGAAAATGCTCGCTGGTTTTCTTGATATAAGCGAGATACAAAGGAATGCTACCCATTACAATCTCCGCCCCTCCCTCATCTGAAGTACTCCTCACACTCATAAGCTCTGGCATGTTTGCTTCAAGGAATTCATACCAGTACAACAGCTGCTGGCGTTTATCTCCTAGCTTGCGGTTGAGTAATTTCAGTATGTCTCCCCACCGATCGCGCTTATCCGGCAAAAAGGTGTTTTTTGACATTTTATATTTTGAGAAAAAACCCGAATCGACGCGGATAACGGTCAGCCAGCCAAACTGCTCTCCGGCAAGAGCCCCCTCCGATATGAGGATAGGGGGCTGTTTCTCGTCGGCTACAGCCGTATAAAAAACACGCTTCACACTGACTGCCGGCACCCTGACAGGAAGCTGACCTTTATCAACCAGGATTTGAAAAGCTTCTGTCTCCGGAGCGGCAAAATCTGCCTGAATCTGAAGATAATCCTGTGCATCCAGAAATTCATTTTTATCGACCAACTGATGTTCATAAGCGTACCGAAGCGCTTCAAATCCCTCCGGGCTTCTCAACAAAGGGGCATCCCACTGGGCGTTATGAATGTTATGCGCAATTGTTTCGCCGTTTGTTCCAATGCTCTCAGAAGCCGGCAACTTAACGGGGTCTGTAGCTTTGAGAAAATGGGTCAAGTTATAAGTTGGCTCCGCAGGAAAGGCAAGTCCAGCCCACGCGGATATCACAACCACCAAAATTGAACAGATAACATTATTTCCGACTCGATATTTCATTTTTTTACTCCCTTATGAATCCAGCACCAGACAGATAATTTCCTATATCTTTCGACCAAAAGATCAAGAAATAGTTCCGCTACAAACCCCATTCAGCGATCCCGGGAACAGTAAAAAACCCTATTACACTGGGTGCCACGCTGATCATAGAGACGTTTGTGATTGCGAATACTGCCTTTTTTCGGTACCGGGCTTCCCGCCTTCCCGCCTTCCGTCGCAGGGGTACTTAATGATTGAATGATATATGATGACCGCTGTATAAATTCAACAAAACACTATTGAGGGCGTTATGACCAAGCGAGTTGCCCTGGTTCTGGGTAGTGGTGGTGCCAGAGGTATTGCCCATGTCGGTGTTATTCGTGAGTTGCTCAGTCGTGGTTATGAGATTACGGCGGTTTCCGGCGCTTCAATGGGGGCGCTGATTGGCGGTGTCTGGGCCGCTGGCAAACTGGACGAATACTGCGAATGGGCAGAGAAGCTGGATTATCTCGATATGGTCCGGCTGCTGGATGTTTCCCTGCTGGATCCTGGGGTTATAAAAGGCGACAAGCTGTTTGACCGCATCCGGCAAATTGTTGGCGATTGTCGTATAGAGCAGCTGCCGGTCCCTTATACGGCAGTAGCCGCCAGTCTGACGGCCCGGAAGGAAGTCTGGTTTCAGCGTGGCGACCTGATCACTGCAATTCGGGCTTCCTGCGCCATTCCCTCATTGTTTAAACCGGTAAAAATGCATGGTCAGTTGCTGGTGGATGGTGCAGTGTTAAACCCTCTGCCTCTTGCACCAGCGGGCGCAGCCCTGGCCGATCTGGTCATTGCAGTGAATGTCCTGGGTGAGCCTGAACCTGACTTTGATCAACAGGAAAGCCCTGAAGAGGAAGGTTCCCTGTTTACCGGCTTACTGAATCGCTGGGTTCCCAAACAGAAAAATGAAAAGAAACGACTGGAAAAATCCATGGGGCTGCTGGATGTCAGTAACCAGTCCATGGAGCTTATGCAGCAGTCACTGACCCGCTATAAAATGGCTGGTTATGTACCGGATATTCTGGTGACAGTCCCTAAAAATATCTGTCAGTTCTATGAGTTTCATCGCTTTACCGAAGTCGCTGCCACGGGACGGGAAAGGGCCATCAGGGCTCTGGATGAGTGGGAAGCAAACAAAGGTATCCAGCTTCTGCTTGAAGCGGAAGCAGAAGCTGAATAGAGACAAATGACTATTTTTTTCTGATAAGCACCAGAACGGATCCTGTCCCACCTTCAGAAGGTGGGGCTGAACAGAATGCCAGTACATCGGGAATCTGTCTGAGCCAGTGGTTTACATGGCTCTTCAGTGTGTTCTGTCGATCTGTGCTGCGATGAGACTTGCCGTGAATGATACGGACGCAGGCGTAGCCCTGGGTTTTACTGAAGTACAGGAACTCTGAGATCAGCTCCCTGGCTTCTTCAATTTTATAGCCATGAAGATCCAGCTGATAGCGAACGGGGATCATTCCCTGCCGTAACTGACGCAGGCGGGTGTGTTGCAGTCCGGGGCGGGAAAAGTCGATTCGCTGTTCCGGGTCAACCGGTTCGACCCAGGCTTCTGACAGGGCCGCACCACCTCCGCTTTCAGTCCGCTGTGCTGCCGTACGGCGGGTATTCAATGTGCTTTCCGGAATGTCAGCAGAAGGTCTGCGCTGCTGGTCGTGGCGCTTTTTACTCTTGATTGGCTGTACGCCCTGCATCGCCTGTTCGAACAGGCGCTGTGGGTCTTCATCGTTGTCGTGATCGGACATGGGAACAAATAGGCCGTTAGCAGTTTGATCTGGATCAGGGAATTGTACCTTGATCTGTGCCGTTTTTTACAGACAGGAACACTTTTATCCGTCAGGTATGGGTCGTGTTTCTCATGCCTTTAATCGCGCCTTGCCTCTCTGGATGCAGTGAAAACACTGCCGTCAAATGTTGCTTTATGCTATCTTGGCGCATCTTGCCTTGAGATGGGAGGTTTGGCTTTGCAATGCTATGCAGAGCCCTGGTGTTTTACCTCCCGTAGGAGACTTTGTGACTCAATCCATAGCGCCCCATAGTGGACACACAGACAGTGGACACACTAGCGGGAAAAATAGCGGAAACAACAGCGAAAACAGTGGCGGACAGGTTGATAGCCTGTCTTACGATGGCCTGGCCAGTATCCGGGATTTTATTCGCTGGGCTGCCAGCCGTTTTAATGAAGCAGAACTGTTTTTCGGGCATGGTAGCGACAACGCCCTGGATGAAGCCATGCACCTGGTGATGCAAGTGCTGCAGCTGCCCTGGGACCTGCCTGAATCTTATATGGATTGTCGTTTGACGCCGGAAGAACAGCTGTCTGTGGCAGAACTGGTCAGACGTCGTATCCGGGAACGAAGGCCGCTGGCCTATCTGCTGAACCGGGCATGGTTCTGTGGTCAGCCTTATTATGTGGATGAGCGGGTTCTGGTTCCCCGTTCTCCGATCGCAGAATTGATTAACCAGTATTTTCAGCCCTGGCTGGGCGACGTTTCAGTGAATCGTGTCCTCGATCTGTGTTCAGGCTCTGGCTGCATAGGTATTGCCATGGCGCACCAGTGGCCGGAGGCATCGGTGGATTTGCTGGATATTTCCGATGATGCACTGGATGTGGCGCATATCAATATTGACCAGCATGAACTCTGGGGGCGGGTACAGGCCGTTAAGTCTGATCTGTTCGAGACCATTGATGCCAGCCCTGAACGTCCACGCTATGAGCTGATTGTCAGCAACCCACCCTATGTGGATGCGGAGGATATGGCGGACTTCCCTGAAGAGTTTGGTCACGAACCGGAGCTGGGACTGGCAGCCGGTAATGATGGCCTGGATATGGCCCGTATTATTCTGGCCAGGGCGGCAGACTTTCTGGCTGAGGATGGTTTGCTGGTGCTGGAAGTGGGCAACAGTCAGTGGGCGTTGCAGGAAGTCTATCCTGAGGTGTCATTTGTATGGCCGGAATTTGCCGAAGGTGGTCATGGTGTTCTGGTGCTGACGGCTGAACAATGTCGTGAACATCAGGATATTTTTAAAAGCCGTATGACGGCTTGAGCCTAAAACAAGTTTATTAAAAACAAGATAAGGGTTGCCCTCTCTGTGGCAGCCTGACGGGAGTTACGATGGCGGGGAACAGCATAGGTCAACTGTTCAGAGTGACCACTTTTGGTGAGTCTCATGGTATTGCGCTGGGCTGCATTGTGGATGGTTGTCCTCCCGGGCTGCCATTGACGGAAGAAGATATTCAGAAAGATCTGGATCTGCGTAAACCCGGTACCTCTAAATACACGACGCAACGCCGTGAACCGGATCAGGTAAAAATTCTTTCCGGTGTCTTTGAAGGTAAAACAACAGGAACACCGATTGGCTTGCTGATCGAAAATGTTGATCAGCGCTCCAAAGATTATTCCAACATTATGGATCGCTTCCGGCCTGGTCACGCTGACTACACCTATGCCCACAAATACGGTTTCCGTGACTACCGTGGTGGTGGTCGTTCATCGGCTCGTGAAACCGCTATGCGTGTGGCGGCCGGGGCGATTGCCCGCAAGTTTCTGGCGACACAGGGCATAGAAATTAAAGGCTACCTGTCACAACTGGGGCCGATTAAAATCGAACAGTTTGACTGGGAACAGGTGCGACAGAACCCGTTCTTCTGTCCGGACGCCGGTAAGGTGGCAGAGATGGAACAGCTGATTGATGACCTCCGTCGTGAAGGGAACTCCATTGGTGCGCGTGTGTCTGTGATGGCCAGCGGTATTCAGCCGGGTCTGGGCGAGCCGGTGTTTGATCGTCTGGATGCCGACCTTGCACACTCGTTGCTGAGCATTAATGCGGTGAAAGGGGTTGAGATGGGTGATGGCTTTGCCTGTGTCGAGCAGAAAGGTACAGAACACCGCGATGAAATTACCCCCGAAGGTTTTCTGTCAAACCATGCTGGTGGTGTGCTTGGGGGAATCAGCTCCGGTCAGGACCTGATTGCACACATTGCCTTAAAACCCACTTCCAGCATGACCACGCCGGGACGTTCTGTAAACCTTGACGGTGAGCCTGTGGAGGTGGTCACCAAGGGTCGTCACGACCCGTGTGTGGGGATTCGGGCTGTACCCATTGCCGAGGCAATGATGGCGATCACGGTCATGGATCACTTTATGCGACACAGGGCGCAGAATGCAGAGGTTGTCAGTCATGCGCCGTTGATTGCACCTTCTGTCAGCGGTTAAAAAATAAAGCCCGCATTACGCGGGCTTTATTTTGAAAATCACTGACCAAACGTCGAGATGTCTTCAGCATCCCAGGCGTAATTGATCCAGTAATCCTTGATATCCCTGCCAATGAAGAAGTGTTTCAGTTTTTCCGGCAGCTGGCCTTTCTTTTCCTTCAGCTTGTTATGAACGACGAACGCAGAGAACTCTGTCTCCGGGTAGTGCTCAATCAGTTCGTTCAGGGTGAAGTCCAGCGTTGTACGCTGATCGTCAACTTCATCAATCACCAGCACTTTCTTACCGTCCAGGTTCACCTCACCTTCCAGCCATTGCAGCTTGATCGGTGTATCCGCTGGCGCAGTGCCAATTTCGTCGCTGTAACGGGACAGAGCGATGGTCAGGATCGGGCGGGTGATAAAAGTGCGCATGATGCGGGCAGGAATCAGACCGCCACCGCCAATGGCCAGCAGGTAGTCTGGCTGGTAACCGGCTTCGTTGATGGCGTGGGATGCGTCCTTGATGGTGCTGTGGATATCTTCGTAAGTGAAGTTGTACTTCTTCACAGTGGTCATATTGTTTGCCTGTTGCCTAACAAAAATATAAAGGCGCGGAGAATAGGGGACGATGCATTTGTGTTCAAGTAGCGATTACCGCTATTTCACAAATCATAGGGACGAGAACGCAAAAAAGGCTCTGCACACGTGTGCAGAGCCTTAAAAGCTGGTTGATAACACAATCAGTGACTGGTTGCAGGTTTCCCGTACATGGCATCAATTTCCTTCTGGAAACGTTCCATAATAATCTTTCTGCGCAGCTTCAGGGTTGGGGTGATCTCGCCCAGTTCAATGGAGAACTCACGGGGTAGCAGGGTAAACTTTTTGACCTGCTCGAAACGGGCCAGTTCGTCCTGGATGCTGTCGAGACGTTCCTGAAACAGTTTCTGGATGTCGGTGTTACGAATCAGATCCATCTTGTTTTCGTATTTCAGGTTCATCTCTCTGGCGTATTCTTCCAGAGCTTCAAACGCCGGAACAATCAGGGCAGAGACATAGTTCTTGGCGTCTGCAATGATTGCAATCTGTTCAATGAAACGATCCTTGCCCAAAGTGCCTTCAATATACTGAGGCGCAATGTACTTGCCGTTGGACGTTTTCATCAGTTCCTTGATGCGGTCGGTGATTCGCAGCTGCCCCTGTTCGTCAATCAGGCCGGCATCGCCGGTTTTCAGCCAGCCATCGGCATCGAAGGTTTTTGCGGTTTCTTCCGGTTTCTTGTAGTAACCGCGCATAACGGTTCCGCCTTTCACCAGAATTTCACCGCCATCGCCAATTTTTACCTGTACGCCCGGCAGTGGGTTGCCACAGCTGCCAAACTGGAAACCGGTGTCCCGGTAACAGGTGATGGTGGCGACAGTTTCTGTCATGCCGTAACCGATTTTGACGTTGATGCCCATGGCATGGAAGAACTTGCAGATTTCGTCGTCCAGTCGTGCGCCGCCACAGGGCATAAAGCGGATACGGCCGCCCAGCCCCTGTTTGATCTTACTGAAGACCAGTTTGTCTGCCAGCTTCTCCAGATTTTTCAGATAACCCGGAACCGGTTTGCCCTGTCGACGGTATTCCATCGCTTTGTAACCGATGCTGCCGGCCAGTTTGAAGATCTGCTTCTTGACGGCTGAACCCTGACTGACTTTAGTATGAACGCCGGTATAGATTTTTTCGAACAGACGTGGAACAGAACACATAACGGTGGGTTTTACCGCCTGCAGCATGCTGGCTACTTCTGCCTGATCACGCATGTAGTTGTTGACCACACCACGACACAGCGCATAGTTAGACCAGCCGCGTTCAAAGATATGGCTCAGTGGCAGGAAGGCCAGAGAGGAGTCGGTGTGGTCAACGTGGATCAGTTTGTCGTGGGCATCGAAAGATGCTGCCATGTTGGAGTAGTCCAGCATGACACCCTTGGGTTTGCCGGTCGTGCCGGAGGTGTAGATCAGGGTGAACAGGTCGTCCATGCAGCGATTGTCGATACGGGCTTTCAGGTCGGTACGTTCTGTTCGGGCAGATGCCAGGAAATCCTTGAAGTACTGCGCGCTGTCACAGCCTTTCAGGTCGACGCCTTCATCAAAAACAATGATGGTTTTCAGATGGCTGGCTTTGCCCAGCAGTTCCAGAGCGCCGTCGAACTGTGGTTGTTCGCCTACAAACAGGATCTCCACTTCGGATTCATCAATGATGTATAACACCTGGTCAGGGGTGCTGGTCGGGTACAGTGGGACACTGACACCGCGTACCTGCATGCAGGCAAAGTCAGTAATGGTCCATTCCGGCATATTACGTGACCAAAGACCAATATTGCCCTGTACTGGCAGTCCTGCACTCAACAGTGCCAGACTGGTCTGGTCAACGGATTCAAGGAACTGACCCCACTGGGTTTCATGCCAGCGACCATCACGGGCGTAGCGCAGGGCTGTGTTATCAGGATGTTGCTCCGCACGTTGACGAAACTGGCTGACCAGGTGGGTAGGGTGAATATTGTTCATCGGTTCGCTTGAGGGACTCAGTCTGCAGCGTATTTTCACGGCGATTCAAAGCGAATGAAAATACAACATCAATAGTAAGAATTCGGCAAGGATACTACAGGACAGCATCAGAATCCCGCATGATTTAGGTCATTTTTTGAGGTAAGGCCCTGTAACATTTGTAACAGGATGTTCTTTGCTATAAAAATGCGCTTTCATCACCGGGGGGTGATGAAAGTTGCAGAGAGGACGATGCATTTATGAATGAGATGACAAATGCACAACTGATGCTGACTTATGCCCGCAATTTTTTTAAAGGGTCTTTAAAGACAGATAATAAAGTCTTCTCCATGAATTATGGGCTGGCCTCTCCAGAGAGAAAACAAAAACGTCTTGATGATGCCAAAAAAGCCTCTGCGGCATTAAGAAGGTCAAGGCTATATAACAATATTGACGCGTTATCGCTTTTATGCTCCGCCCCTCTGGAGGAGAAGGCGGGTAACTGTAATGAGTACACCTGCGTTTCTCTCCAGTTAGGTATGGCTATGGAGTTTCCAAATATATGGTTGGCAGTTCATGACTGTCATGTGTTTCTGGTGCTGGCCAATGAGTCCGAACTGAAAAGTGAGTTGGCATTGAAAGAGTTCAATCAGTACAGGAACGATGATTTATGGGTGTGCGACCCATGGTTTAATATTCATTGCAGGCTGGATATGTACGGGCCAATGGCAATAGTGCAGTCAAGTCGCTGGTCGATCGCGGGTAAGGAGATATGCAGTGACTATTTTCAGGAACCTGCGAACCAATGGTACCTGAGGCTGTTCGCGGGCAAAATAAGGTTCCTGAGAATGACGGACAGCGCTGGGGTAGCGACCCGGGATTGTAACGACTTTTTGACTGTGTGGGATTGACCTGAACGTCACCCTTTCCAGAACTGGGGCGTGAACAATACCAGCACCGTGATAACTTCCAGTCTGCCCATCAGCATACCCAGACTGAGCAACCACTTGGCAGAGTCGGGGAGAGAGGCGAAATTTCCCGCCGGTCCGATGATATCTCCGAGTCCGGGACCAACATTAGCAACAGCCGTGGCGGCACCACTGATGCTGGTCATCAGGTCCAGCCCCAGCAGACTTAGCAGCAGGGTTAGCAGGCTCACCAGCAGACCGAAGAAAAAGCTGAATGCGATCAGGGAACGCAAAATATCACTGCCGATCTGCTGCCCGTTGTAATTTTGCACGAAGCAGGCTCTCGGGTGTGCCAGCTGTTTAAGCTGGATCATCAGTAATTTTGCCCCTATTTCAAAGCGGAAAATCTTTATCCCCCCGGCGGTGGAGCCGGAACAGCCACCGACAAAGGTCAGGAAAAAGAAAGCGGTAGCGGCAAAACCTCCCCACAGGGTGTAATCGGTCAGGGCATAGCCGGTGGTTGTTACGACAGATGTTGTATTAAAGGCGACCAGTGTCAGAGCTTCCCAGAAGCTGTAACTGGAGTGCGTAAAGAGCCAGATGCTGAGTCCGCCCCAGACGATCAGAAGAAACTGGACATAGGTAATGACCTGAGTGTCACGGGTCAGGGCTTTGTGATCGCCTTTTAAGAACTTCACAAACTGCACAAAGGGTAATCCACCCAGTAACATAAAGAGAGTGGCAGTCCAGTGAATAAAGGGATTAGAAAACTGTGCCATGGAATTGTCTGAGGTTGAGTAACCACCGGTGGACAGGGTGGTCATGGCATGATTAATGGCTTCGAAACCGGTCATGCCTCCTAGAAAAAACAGGTAAGCACAGCACACCGTTAAACCCAGATAGATGCAGACAATGCGTTTGGCAATACTGCCGGAGCGGGGCATGACTTTTTCTGACCAGTCAGACGACTCGCTCTGGAACAGACGCATGCCCCCGACTTTCAGAAAGGGCAGTACGGCTACGGCGATGACGATAAAACCTATCCCGCCCAGCCATTGCAGCAGTGAGCGCCACAACAGTACGCCTTTGTTCATGGAGTCGAGCCCCGACAGAACGGTGGAGCCGGTTGTGGTAATGGCTGACATGGTTTCAAAGTAGGCATCGGTGTAACTGATATCCAGCTGTATCCAGAGTGGCAGAGCCGCAAAGCCACTGAGCGTCACCCAGGTAAGGTTGGTCAGCAGAAATATTTGCCGGGATTTAAGGCTGAATTCTTTTGTTCGACAGCAGACGAATAAGATCAGCCCCGAGAGCAGGGTGATGGCTGCAGACCATGTAAAGGCAAGCTTGCCCGGGTCATGAATAAGGAAGTCGTACAGTGCAGGCACCAGCATAAGCAGCGACAGCACTGCCAGAAACAGACCAATTACATAGAGAACGGGGCGAATGTTCATTATCGGGCATCAGGTAAGGGAAGTCTGTGCATAAAGATAGTGCGCAGACTTTGGGGATTTTAGAGGGTAAACGTCTGTGGGTAATCTTAGAGGAAAAAACAGGATGTGGCTTATGGATTGAATGCATTGGGTAATGCATTCAATCCATGTTGGCAGGCGATTTACTTCAGACGAATGAGGGTACGGCCAGTCACCTGCCCACGGGTGATGGCTTCAGCCTGTTCAGCGACCTGCTCCAGGGCAATCTCAGAGCAGGCAGCTTCGTAGTAAGATTCAGGCAGCAGTTCAGCCAGACGCTTCCAGGCTTCGGTTCGTCTGGCCAGTGGACACATCACCGAATCGACGCCCAGCAGTTTTACGCCACGCAGAATGAACGGCATGACCGTGGTTGGCAGGTCAAAACCGCCAGCCAGACCGCAGGCTGCAACCGCGCCTTCGTAATTAACCTGAGACAGTACCTTAGCCAGCACCGAACTGCCTACCGTATCGACGGCACCTGCCCAGTACTGACGATCCAGTGGGCGAACCTTGTCAGTAAATTCGGAGCGGGCTATAACGCGCTTGGCCCCCAGTGCTTCCAGCATTGGTGTGTTTTCCGGACGACCGGAAACAGCAGCCACGTCATAACCCAGTTTTGCCAGCAGGTTAACGGCAACACTGCCAACGCCACCGCTGGCGCCTGTCACCAGAACCTCACCTTTTTCCGGGGTGATGCCTGCCGCTTCCAGATCCATTACACACAGCATGGCGGTTAAACCTGCTGTACCAATCATCATGGCTTTACGCTCATCCAGACCTTCAGGCAGCTTAACCAGCTGGCTGGCTTTGACACGAGCCTTTTCTGCCATGCCGCCCCAGTGGTTTTCACCAACGCCCCAGCCGGTTAATACGACTTTGTCACCTTCGCTGAAGTCGCTGCTGGACGATTCAATTACTGTACCGGCAAAGTCAATCCCCGGCACCATTGGGAAGTCACGGATAATCTTGCCCTTGCCGGTAATAGCGAGTCCGTCTTTGTAGTTCAGGGATGAGTAATCGACTGCTACCAGAACGTTACCTTCTGGTAAGGCGGATTCATCCAGTTGCTGGATGGAAGACAATGTTTGCTTGTCCTGTTGTTCAAGAACGAGTGCTTTGAACATGCGACAGACTCCATGTGTATAAATTGCGCAATGACTATAATCTGGTCGCTGCGCTAATGGTAGAGGGATCTGTAAAAATTTGAAAAAAAATGTTGAATGTGCTGATAAAAATATTCATTTATGTTGCGCTACCTGATAGTACGCCCCAGCTCAGGATTCCTGGACCTTATCAAGAGAGAAATGCCGTGACAGAGGTTCGGATAAGGTAAAGGCTCATAAGTTTACCGGGCTCTGAGAATGAGGCTAGATTCAATAAGAAGAGTATTTGATTTATAAGGAGATAATGATGATCCAGCCCGGTACCGGCTCTCCTGCTGTTCGGCAGGAGTTTGCAGAAGATGTCGCAGAGCTTCAGGAACTGTCGAAATGGGTTTCAGAGAGCCCGGAAGCCAGTCTGAGACTTGAAGACGGCCATTTCAAGACGGGTGAGGTGGGTAAATGGCGGGGGCGCGCGCTCAGCGTAGCAGCGTTTTTTATGCCGTTTTTAAGAAACTATGTGGATGAAGCACTGCACAGATATAGCCATGAGACCGAAGCTCAGCAACAGGCGGCGGTGAGGCATCTGAACAATATGGTGCTGAACTCCGACAATAAACCCACAGCACTGACGGAGCGCACCGTCAGCGTTGCAAGAGCCGTGCAGTTTATTAAAGATAATCAGTCAAATCGTTCCACCGCGCCCAAAAGCAGCTGGGTTGTACCACCAACAATAGCGGGCGACTGGCGTGCAAGCCCTGAAGATAATCCGGATCTGGTGACGCTTCAGGATAATCTGGAGCTTGAGTATCGGGTTTATACCAGTGACTCGGATACACAGAAAAAGCTGGAAACTGAACAGCTGGCTGCTGAGCAGCAGCAGAAAAAGTCGGCTGAGGACTTTGACAAGCTTCTGAAGAAACAGAGTTCAGGTGAGACAATAAAGAAATTTGAGGACAGGCGATTGCTGGATTTTAAAGCCATGTCAGACAGTCTTATCAGTGATCAGACGTCCATCAACGAGTTGTATCAACAGCAGGAAGGCAGTGTTTCTCTGGATCAATATCGGCATGTCGAACTCAGGGAGGATGACGCCGATCCGGTCACACTTTATGACCGTTCTTCTGATTTCCATACTGAGGCTGAAACTGACTCTGGCGTAGGCCATTGTACGGGTAGGCGTAAAAGCATGGACGATGCAGTGCTTTGCACCCGGTTCACTGTGGAGACTCAGTCAGGAGAGGTTGAAATCAAACTGACCGGCGTATTTGATGGTCATGGTGATGGAGGAGATATTGCATCCGAGTTTGCCAAAAACAATATAATACACCACCTGAAAAAACGACTTGAAGCCGGAAACCCTGAATCTCTGGATGATGTGCAGATAATGAATGCGCTGAAGCTGGCATTTGTGGACACAGGCAACAGCTTTACTCCACCTGAAGGTAAACCTAAATGCGGTACAACGGGAAATGTTGTTTTACAGATAGGTGATGATCTCTGGATAGCCAATCTTGGAGATTCCAGGGCGTTTTTGCTTGATCCTGACGGTAAAGTAGTACAGCTGAGTGAAGACGCTAAACCAACGGATGAGCGCTATAAAAAAGCCATAGAGAAACGTGGTGGAGAGATTGACTATAAAGGGCGGGTGAGTGGCGCAGCGGTTGCCCGTGATATGGGGGGGCATTTTGCCTACGGTGCCATGAGCGGAAGACCTAAGGTCATTAAACGCACCTTGCCTGCAGAGAGCAGGGAAGGGTTCAGGCTGGTGCAGGGCTGTGACGGGCTTTTTGATGTAGCCAACAGTGATGTGGTTGGTGGGTTTGTGCATCAGTCTGCCAAACGGCAAGCCAGTAATGCCGGGATAGCTGGTCAGCTCGCGGAACTGGCTTATAAAGCGGAGTCTATGGATAATGTGTCGGTAGTGGTGACTTCCCTCTAAGTGTTATCCAGCAGCTCAAGAAAAGCTCTGGCTGCATTCGACAGGGTTCTGTGTTCGTGTCGGATGTAGCCTAACTCCCGGACCGGTGGCTGAAAGTCGGTGTGCAGTTCTGCCAGGTCGTCTCCCAGCATGGATTTTGGCAATATACTCCAGGCAATGCCAATAGCGGTCAGCATGCGAATGGTTTCCAGATAATTCGATGACATGGCAGTTTGCAGAGCCAGCCCCTGCTGATCGAACAGGCTCTGTACCAGTCGGTAGGTAAACGTGCTGGTACCCGGCAATACAGCCTGATACTGGCAGAGTGCCCCGGGCGATACCTGTTCTTTTATCTGTGCCAGCGGGTGTTCCCGGCAGGCCATAAACACCAGCGGGTCATTCCAGAGCTTGCGGGAAAGGACGTTTTCCGGATTTCCCGGTGCCAGAGTAATAATTCCCAGCTCCACCTCTCCCCTGTGCAACAGTTCATAAGCGGCTTCTGAATCCACAAACTTAATATCCAGTGTCACATCCGGGTAGGTTCTGGCAAAGGTCTTCAGGATATCCGGCAAACGCCGTAAGCCGATGTGATGGCTGGTGGCTAAACTGAGAGGTCCTTTGATCTGGGTCTTCAGGTTATTTATCTGTTGTCGTGTATCCTTCATCAGTTCAAGCATCTGACGGGCTTTGGGTAATAAGGTTCGACCCGCTTCATTCAGATGGGTGCGGCGACTGGCAGTATTTTTTCTGTCGAACTTCTTTCTGTCAAACAGGGGCGTACCCAGCTGTTGTTCGAGGCTGGCTATGCGTTTGCTGACCGCTGGCTGGGTCAGGTGCAACTGTTCTGCGGCAAGGGAAAAGGACCCGCATTCCGCAACAGTCAGGAAAGCAGTAAGGCTGGGGATGTCCATAAAGGTTATGGTGTCTCGCTGAACTCTGATTATTCCTGATTGTTATTAATAACATAAAAAAGATGAATTTGAGTAATTAACGTTCTGGCTCTAGGATGAGCCCATAGAATGATAAGCAGTATTTACGAGGGGAACAACAATGTCAGGCAAAACCCTGTACGACAAACTGTGGGACAGCCATCTCGTCAAACAGCGGGAAGACGGTTCCGCCCTGATTTACATCGACCGCCATCTGCTCCATGAGGTGACTTCGCCACAGGCCTTTGAAGGACTGCGTCTGGCAGAGCGTCAGCCATGGCGAACCGGTGCCAACCTTGCAACGCCTGATCATAACGTTCCCACCACAGTGGTGGAGCGTCAAAGTGGTATTGATGGCATAGCTGACCCGATTTCCAGAATTCAGGTGAAAACACTCGATGAGAACTGTGTTGATTTTGGTATCACACAGTTCGATATGCAGGATCGCCGTCAGGGTATCGTCCATGTGATTGGCCCGGAGCAGGGGGCTACGTTGCCGGGCATGACAGTTGTCTGTGGTGACTCCCATACCTCGACCCATGGCGCTTTTGGTGCGCTGGCACACGGTATAGGTACGTCTGAGGTTGAACATGTGCTGGCGACCCAGTGCCTGGTGACCAAGAAAATGAAAAACATGCTGGTGCGGGTTGATGGTGAGCTGGGTGTTGGTGTTACCGCTAAAGATGTGGTGCTGGCAATTATTGGTAAAATTGGCACCGCCGGTGGCACAGGGTATGCCATTGAATTTGGCGGTGCAGCGATTCAGGCCTTGAGCATGGAAGGCCGTATGACCGTCTGCAATATGGCAATTGAAGCGGGTGCCCGGGCCGGTATGGTGGCCGTGGATGATATCACTCTTGAATACGTCAAAGGTCGTCCGTTTGCACCAGCGGGTGAGCAGTGGGAGCAGGCCGTTTCGGTATGGTCTGACCTGCACTCCGATGCGGACGCGGTGTTTGATCAGGTCGTGGTTCTGAACGGTGAGGCGATTAAACCTCAGGTCACCTGGGGAACGTCTCCGGAGATGGTTCTGCCCGTTGATGCCTGTGTACCCGAAGCTGACGAGGCTGAAGGCTATGCCCGCGCACTGAAGTATATGGGGCTGGCCAGTGGTATGAAAATTAGTGATATTCCGGTTGATCGTGTATTTATTGGTTCCTGCACTAACTCCCGGATTGAAGACCTGCGTGAGGCGGCTGCTGTCGTAAAAGGTCGTAAAGTGGCAGACACGGTGAAAGAGGCGCTGGTGGTACCCGGCTCAGGTCTGGTTAAAGAACAGGCTGAACAGGAAGGTTTGCATACCGTCTTTACAGAAGCCGGGCTTCAGTGGCGTGAACCGGGCTGCTCCATGTGTCTGGCTATGAATGCCGACAAGCTGGGTGCCGGTGAGCACTGTGCCTCGACCTCAAACCGCAACTTTGAAGGTCGTCAGGGGTTTGGTGGCAGAACGCATCTGGTCAGTCCGGCTATGGCTGCTGCCGCTGCGGTGACGGGGCATTTCACTGATGTCCGTGAATTGATGGAACAATAATCGAACAATAATGGAGCAAGGTGTTTAAACGATGAAAGCATTTACTGTTCATCAGGGTATTGCAGCACCGCTGGATCGTGCCAATGTCGATACCGATATGATTATTCCCAAACAGTTCCTCAAGTCCATCAAGCGTACCGGCTTTGGCCCCAACCTGTTTGATGAGTTGCGTTATCTGGATGAAGGTCAGCCCGGTCAGGATTGCAGTCGGCGCCCTTTAAATGAAACCTTTATGCTGAATCAGTCGCGTTATCAGGAAACCTCTGTATTACTGGCTCGCCAGAATTTTGGCTGTGGCTCCAGTCGTGAACATGCGCCCTGGGCATTGGATGATTTTGGTATTCGCAGCGTGATTGCCCCCAGCTTTGCCGAGATTTTTTATAACAACTGTTTCAAGAATGGCCTGCTGCCCATCACTCTGTCAGAAGAGCAGGTAGATCAGTTGTTCAGCCTGGTGGAAAACAACGAAGGTTACCAGCTGACCATTGACCTTGAACGAAAGGTGGTTGTACTGGCAGATGGGCAGGAAATGCCGTTTACTGTGGATGATTTCCGTCGCGACTGTCTGTTGCGGGGGCTGGACGACATTGGTTTGACGTTACAGGAAAGCGATGCCATTAAGGCATTTGAACAAAAGCATAATGATGCGCAGCCCTGGTTGTTTAATTAAGGACTGTTTGATTAAGAACTGTTTAGTTAAAGAAGTTGCCTGGAGAGAAGAATAATGAGTCGCCAGATTTTGTGTCTGCCCGGAGATGGTATTGGCCCGGAGATTGTGACGGAAGCACTGAAGGTACTGGACACCGTCAAAGAACGTTTCAGTCTGGATATTGAGGTTAGTCACGCTCTGGTGGGGGGAGCTGCCATTGATGCGGAAGGTACGCCTCTGCCCGCTGAAACCCTGAAACTGGCAAAGCAGTCCGATGCCATTCTGTTTGGTGCCGTGGGTGGCCCGAAGTGGGATGACCAGCCTATGACCAACCGCCCGGAGAAGGGTTTGCTGGGTCTGCGTTCAGAGCTGGACCTGTTCGCCAACCTGCGTCCCGCCATTCTGTTTCCACAACTGGCAGAAGCTTCCAGCCTGAAAGCCGGGCTGGTGGCGGGGCTGGACATTCTGATTGTCCGCGAACTGACCGGCGGTATTTATTTTGGCGAGCCCCGTGGTGTCCGCACTCTGGAAAACGGTGAGCGGGAAGGATATAACACCTACGTTTATCGTGAGTCCGAGATCAAACGTATTGCCAAGGTAGCGTTTGAAGCGGCGCAGAAGCGTAATGGACAACTCTGTTCGGTTGATAAGTCTAATGTTCTGGAAGTGACTGCACTCTGGCGTGAGCTGGTGTCTGGCATGGCCGATGATTACAGAGATGTTGAACTGAGCCATATGTATGTGGATAACGCCACCATGCAGCTGGTGCGCAAGCCAAAACAGTTTGACGTGATCGTAACGGGCAATATGTTTGGCGATATCCTCAGCGACTGCGCTGCCATGTTAACAGGTTCTATTGGTATGCTGCCGTCAGCGTCCCTGAATGAAAAGACTCAGGGCATGTATGAACCGGTACACGGCTCCGCGCCCGATATAGCCGGGCAGGGCAAGGCGAATCCGCTGGCGCAGATACTGTCTCTGGCGATGCTGTTGCGTTATTCTCTGGGCGAAATGGCGGCTGCAGATGCCATTGAACAGGCCGTTGGTGATGTGCTGGATCAGGGATTGCGTACAGGGGATATTGCGTCTGAAGGCTGTCGTCTGGTCAGTACTGCACAAATGGGTGATGCGGTCGTAAACTGTTTGCAGTGAAATTAAGTATTAGTGATTCATGACAGTGGTTCATGATGATTCATGGAGGGTAGTATGAAAAAGGTAGGACTTGTCGGCTGGCGAGGCATGGTAGGCTCTGTTCTGATGGAGCGTATGCGGGAAGAGAATGATTTTGCCAGCATTGACCCGGTGTTTTTCACCACCTCACAACACGGACAACCCGGCCCGGATATTGGTAAGCCGGTTCAGCCTTTGCAGGACGCCTTTTCCATCGACGCATTGCGGGAGATGGATATTATTATTTCCTGTCAGGGTGGTGACTACACCAGTAAAGTGTTTCAACCTTTGCGTGACAGTGGCTGGGACGGCTACTGGATTGATGCCGCGTCTTCACTGCGGATGAATGACGACAGTGTTATTGTTCTGGACCCGGTTAACCGTCATGTGGTTGATCAGGCTCTGGAGTCTGGCGTGAAAAACTATATTGGTGGCAACTGCACCGTCAGTCTGATGTTAATGGCTGTGGGTGGACTGTTCCGTGAAGGGCTGGTGCGCTGGGTCAGTGCCATGACGTATCAGGCCGCCAGTGGAGCCGGGGCGCGTAATATGCGTGAGCTGATCAACCAGATGGGCTGCATCCGCGACAATGTTGCCGGTGAACTGGCTGATCCTTCCAGTGCCATTCTGGATATTGACCGAAAAACCTCGGATCTGCTGCGCAGCAGTGATCTGCCTCAGAGTGAGTTTGGTGTACCGCTGGCGGGAAGCCTGATTCCTTATATTGATAAGCAGCTGGACAATGGTCAGAGTCGGGAAGAGTGGAAGGCGCAGTCGGAAACCAACAAAATTCTGGGTTTATACAACGGTGGCATTATTCCCATTGATGGCGTGTGTGTCCGTATCGGTGCCATGCGCTGTCACAGTCAGGCGCTGACCCTGAAACTGAACCGGGATATTCCGATGTCGGATATTGAAAGCATTATTGCTGAATCAAACGACTGGGTATCGGTTGTACCCAATGACCGTGAAGCAACCCTACAACAGCTGACACCTGCAGCGGTGACAGGCAAGCTGGACATTCCGGCAGGGCGTTTGCGCAAGCTGAATATGGGTAATGAGTACCTGTCAGCCTTTACGGTGGGTGACCAGCTGTTGTGGGGGGCTGCCGAGCCTCTGCGGCGGATGCTGAATATTCTTGTGTGAGTACCCCCCCCCATTCAGAGGGCAGTATCTGAACTGCTCTCTGTCACAAGGTTTTACAAATCGTACTTTGAAAGTTGCCCCTGTTTTTCCTTTTCAAGCATTTCTGCCGATGACTCTCATAAGCACAACTAATCACACAAAGAGGAGCCGTTGAACAATCAGTCTCCTCCGTTATTGAAGCAGCGACAAGGATGGATTATGAAAATATCTCAGGCAACCCCGTCAAAACCTGTTTCTGAGACAAGTAGCCAGTTGTCATCTGATCAAAGTGCGGATGGATCGGTAAAACGGGTATCTGGCACCAGGCATATACCAGAAGGAATACGCTTTGACAGGGCAGGTAAATCATTGAGGCAGAGAAAAGTCGCCAAAAACCCTGTTAAGAAACTTTTTCTCAGGGTTAAAGCCCGGTTGTTAAAATTGGACAAGCCCTCGAAAACGCAATCAGGGCCTGTTATCCCGGAAAGAAAAAGCGTGATGTTTGCAGAAAAAATGAACCGGGAACAACTCACGGAGGCATTGCTGTTTGAATGGACTGGAAAAAAACTGAGCAGTTTTCCCAAAGATCAGCGCAAAGCCGTTGATAACCTGAACAGTTTTTCCATGACGGCTTTTAAGAAATTATTGGAACAGGGGGACACCCTGTCTACAACAGAGATTCCAAATTGTGTGGTTTGTTCAAAACCCGGTAGTCAGTTTCCAGAACGCGCTCAGGAGCTGCTTTCGGAAGTGCTGACAAAATACCCGGATCTGAAGACCAAAATTGAGCGGAGTGACGGGCTTTTCAAAACACCTGTCATGATTGCTGAGGAGCCAGAGGAAGCGTTACTAAACCCGGAAGAGCTGCAGAGGCAAAAGGCGGGAGTCTCATATTACCCGAGGATTGAGACCGGTGATGTCTCGCTCAGTTCAGCAACCACCCTGTTTATTCCTAACGAAGTGAAAAACCACAAGCAAGCGGTTAAAAGTTTGGCAAAGGCGTTGGAACGTGCGATTGACAGAGCTGAACAAATTGTGCCAGAAGAGTCCAGGGCGACAGCCAGACAGCTACGCAGTTGACGGAATTCGTAGTATTTGTTCAGAAACAGGGATTGTCAGCCTGAAGTTCGGTACCATGTTGTTATGAAACAAGGTTTTTATGAACCAAGCGTTTGAATAATAACAAAAGTACTATGACAGAATCACCATTTGCTGAGATGGCCCGGCGCTTTCTCACGATCATTCCCCATTGTCAGGAACTGAATATCAGTCTGGTATCCGCCAGCCCTGAAGGCGTGGAGTTTATAATGCCTTTTCAGGCTGGCCTCGAAGCCAACCCTGGTAGCGGTATCATTCACTCTGGCGCTATCACCACTTTGCTGGATACAGTGTCTGGCATGTCTGCATTAACAGGGCTACCGGAAGTTGAACCCTGTCCGACCCTGGATTTACGGCTGGATCATCTGGCGTTGCCTGAGCCAGGCAGGGCTATTCATGCTTTTGCCGAAGCTTATCGGGTTACCCGTTCCGTTGTATTTACCCGGGGGTATGCCTTTAACACCGATCATACACAGCCTTTCGTGCATGCTGTCGGTACCTTTATGCGGGTCAGCAGCAAAACCTCCGGAGGGCAGTAATCATGGCAGATATGGAAAAACTGCTGCAGTCGGTGGAAGAGGCCCGAAACAGTCGGGATTACGCCCCGTTATGCCAGCACATCCCATACGCCCGCAAGATTGGTATGAGCTGTCAGTCAGACAGTGAGGGCGCGCTGTTTCTGTTACCGGGCAGCGAAAAGAATATTGGCAATCCCATGTTGCCTGCGATTCATGGTGGCGTTGTGGGAGGTTTTATGGAAATGGCGGCGGCTGCCCATTTGATGTTGTTTATGGACGAACCCCGAACCCCGAAGATGATTGATTTTTCCCTGGATTATCTGCGTTCTTCCCGGGTGGTGGATACTTTTGCCCGTTGCGAGGTAGTCCGGCAGGGTAACCGGGTAGCCAATGTGATGATAAAAGCCTGGCAGGCTGACCCGTCGGCACCGGTAGCCATTGGCAGGGCGCACTTCAAACTCAGCCATCGTTGAGTTTGAAGTGTTGAGTTTGAAGAGCATAACGCATGGCACGACTTTTCTGTTAGCTTCTGATAAATTGCGCGACGACAAGCAAGACGTAATAGAGAGAAAGCATGAACAAACTGTTCGATGTAGTGGTATACGATGCGGGCAGCCTGAATGGTGAAGCCCTGCTGGCACTGCTGGATGAACGTGTGTTTCCGGTCGGAAGCCTGTATGCCATTGCCGAAAATCCTGAGCCTGATGCCGTCGTGAGCTTTCAGGAGCAGGATGTCGATGTGCTCAAAGCGGAAGGCTTTGAATTTGTCGATGCCGATCTGCTGATTCTGCCAGCGGGCTGTAAAGCGTCTGATGAACTGGTCAGCAGGGCAACTGAGTCTGGTTGCCTGGTTATTGACGGACGCCCGGGCAGTCAGGCAGGGCCGATGATGATGCCGGGGATCAATGAGGATCAGCTGGACAGTGCCAGAGATAATAAAGTCGTGGTTGTGCCATCCAGCCCTGCGGCGCTGATGCTACCCGTCCTTAAACCACTGGAAGAAGCGCTGGGCATTGACTCGGTGAGTGTGACGGTGTGCCAGTCGGTATCGGACCTGGGCAATGACGGTATTAATGAACTGCGCAAACAGACCATTGAGCTGTTAAACGGCAAGCCGGTGTCAGGCGGTCGTATGGCGTTTAACCTGTTGCCACAGGTGGGAGAGCTGGACAGCAACGGTGTGTCTTCTCAGGAACAGGGCATTATTAATGAACTGGTTGAAGGGCTTGGCAGTGGCGATGTGCGAATAAACCCAACCTGCGTCAGGGTTCCGGTGTTTTTCGGTGACAGCCTGTCGATTCAGCTGGAGCTGGACAGGCAGGCCGATGCCTCCGCTGTCAGAGAGCTGCTTTCTGGTATTCAGGGTGTAGAGTTAACGACAGAGGATGATCACCCAACCGTTGAAACCGTTGCGGGAAATGACAGCATTGTGGTGGGCCGAATCCGGCATCAGACGGCATTTGCCGGACAACTGGCACTGTGGCTGGTGGCAGACCCGGTAAGACGTACAGCCATTAACACCATTGACATGGCAGAAATATTGCTAAAAGACTTTTTAAAATGATAACTTAGCTTTTATCAGTGAAGCTCCCTTATTGTCCTTGTTTGAAAGGGGTACAATAAAGTCAGACTGTGGTTTTTGTCCTGATTGCCGACGAAAACTACATCTGCAGTAAACAGCCGTGATTATGAAATGCCGTTTTCGTTACCTTGAGTGATGAAAATGGCATTGGCATGGTAAAAGGGGCAGGTGGAGTTCCGGGAAAGAGATTGAGGTTCGTCTGCTGGCTTTCCCGGCAAAAAACAACAAGGATTCATGATGAGACTACAGAAGCTTGTAGTAGCTATGGCTATGACAGGAGCTTTGGGCTCGGGTTTGGCTAATGCACTGGGTTTAGGAGAAGTGACCATGCATTCGTCGCTGAACCAGCCTCTGGATGCTGAAATAGAGCTACTGCAACTCAGGGATCTCACCCGCAACGAAATTCTGCCAAACCTTGCCAGTCGCAGTGATTTTCAAAGGGCTGGTATTGGTCGGCCTTTCTCTCTGTCCAGCCTCAGTTTTAAAACCAGGATTCGTGAAGACGGTACCGGGTATATTCATGTGACCAGTGCAGACGCCGTCCGGGAACCGTTTCTTAATTTTCTGATGGAAGTACACTGGCCCAGCGGCAGACTGCTCAGGGAGTATACCCTGTTGCTTGACCCTCCTTCATTCAGTGAACAACCGGCACAGCCTGTTCGCCCTCCGACAACCCGGCCCTACGCAGCCCGTCCGCCGATTCAGCAGCCTGATCCTTATGTTGAGCCTCATAACAGGCGCACCGATGACTACCTGCCTGCGCCGGAACGGGCTCTGCAACCCGAAATCCGTCCAATCACCGAGCGACCATTTGGCAGCGCCCGGCAGACGACACAGGATGATACGACAACCGGTTCCACAGTAAGAAGTTATAAGGTTCAGCCAAACGATAATCTGTGGAGTATTGCCCGGGCTGTCAGGCCATCGGGAGAGTTGTCGGTTCAGCAGACCATGGTGGCTATTCAGCGCAATAACCCGAATGCCTTTATGCGGGAAAACATCAATGAGCTGAAGAAGGGGCAGGTGCTGCGTATTCCGACTCAGGACGACATCCTGTCCATGAGTTACCAGGAATCTGTCGCCGAAGTGGCAAAACAGAATCGTGAGTGGCAGGCCCGTCTGGAACAACTGGATGCCAGTCGTCGTTCAAAGGCCGATACGGCGGGCGATGGTACAGTGGCAGATGGTCGTTTAACCATTGTCGGCTCAGACAATGCAGCCGGGACGGGCCAGGATCAGGGTGGTGGCAGTGGTAGCGCTGACACAGGTGCTTTGAAGAACGATCTCAGCATAACTCAGGAAAAAATGGATGAACTGAGCCGTGAAAACGATGAGCTGAGAAGTCGTCTGAAAGACCTGGATGAACAAATTGCCACTCTGAAACGGCTGATTACTCTGAAAGACGATCAGATGGCGGCACTGCAGTCTTCGGGAAATGAACCTGAAGCTAAACCCAAACCCAAACCCAAGCCTGCTCAGGAATCAAAACCAATGGTTCCTCCGAAGGAAGAGGGTGGACTGCTGTTCTGGATTCTGGGCGCTCTGGTCCCCGTTGGTCTGGCCGGTGCATTCCTGGTGTATCGCCGTCGCAAGAAGGCTCAGGATGAGGACGATTTTGATATTGATGGTGATGGTTCGGAAGCGATGCCGCTCATGGGCGAGGATCTTTTAGCCGACGACGAAGAACTGCAGCTGGATGAGACTCTGGAGATTGATGAAGAGGCCCTGAGTGATAGAGAGTTTGAAGGCGAGCCTGAAGAAACTGTTCAGCAGACTCAGGATGCGCTCAGTGAAGCGGATATTTATATTGCTTATGGTCGTTTCCCGCAGGCAGCTGAGTTGTTGGGTAAGTCGATAACGGCTGGGCCAGAGCGTACAGATTTACGTTTGAAACTGTTAGAAGTTCACGCTGAAGCCAATGACCTGGATAGTTTTAAAGCCGCGTTAGCTGAGTTGGAGGCTCTGGGTAATGAAGACGCTAACCGGCAGGCCGACGTATTTAAAGCTCGATTCCCGACTGATGCCTTCATGCAGGAAGGAGGCGAACCGGTTGTTAATGACCTGAGTGATGTTGATCTGAGTGAAGAGGCTGACAGTGAGCAGGAGTTTGACCTTGGCGAGCTGGATGACGAGGATGGCCTGGAAGCTGAAGAACCGGGGGATGATCTGGAATTCGACTTCAGTGAAGACGATGAAGGGGATGAAGAGTTGCCTGATCTTGATCTTGAGGATCTGGATCTGATCGATGAGCCTGATGCTGAAGGAAGCAATGATCAGGGTGATGCCGATCTGGATGATCTGGATCTTGGCTTTGATCCTGACTCAGACTCTGACTCTGATTTTGACTCTGACCACGAAGAGGAAAGTGCTGGCGACAGTGCGATTTCGGACAGTATGTCCGATTTCGAGGCAGCGCTGGATGACGACGATGACCTGGACTTCCTTTCCGACGAAGACGAAGTGTCCACAAAGCTGGACCTGGCCAGGGCTTATATGGATATGGGTGATCAGGAAGGCGCCCGTGAGATTCTGCAGGAAGTGCTGGATAGTGGCAACGATGAACAAAAAGAGGAAGCTCAGACTCTGATTCAGGGGCTGGACGGTTGACCTGACTGTCGGTAAATCCCGTTTGCAAATTGCGGCGTCTGTTATTACATTCGCTGCTTTTGTATTCAAGTAGAGTGTTCATGCCCCGTTTCGCAGCCAGTGTTCAATACGACGGTTCCCACTACCATGGCTGGCAGAGCCTGAAAAGCGGCCTGCCAACTGTTCAGGCGGCTGTTGAAGCTGCCCTCTCCAAAGTGGCTAACCATCCTGTTTCTGTGGTGTGTGCTGGCCGTACCGATGCCGGTGTTCACGGTTCCAACCAGATTATTCATTTTGATTCTGATTCTGTTCGCAGCGAACGTGGTTGGGCTTATGGCTCAAATACCAACCTGCCGGATGATGTAGCCATTAACTGGGTCATACCTGTTTGTGATGAGTTTCATGCACGCTTTTCAGCACAGTGGCGTCGCTATCGTTACGTGATTTACAACCATCCGATTCGTCCTGCCCACCTGCCTAAAGGCGTAACCTGGAATTATCGGCCTCTGGACGTAGAACGTATGCAGACTGCCGCCCGGCATCTGGTTGGCGAGCATGATTTTACCTCCTATCGCGCGGTTCAGTGTCAGGCAAAGAATCCGGTTCGTACCATTTCCCGATTAACGGTGACACGGCATGGGCATCTGATTGTGCTGGACATTCAGGCTAACGCCTTTTTGCATCACATGGTTCGGAATATTGCGGGCGTACTGATGACCATTGGTTCAGGTAAGCATGAGCCTGACTGGGCAAAGACCGTTCTGGAAGCAAGAGACAGAACCGAGGGTGGTGTGACTGCACCGCCATTTGGTTTGTATTTTGTGGATGTGGGCTATCCGGAAACATTCGGCTTGCCAGCCAGTGAGCCTAATCCACACTTTGTTGCGCCTCTGTTACCCTGGCCGTAGAGAGTCCTTTTACGCCATTGAAGGCGCGTTATTGAACTCTTTATTGAAGAGTTCTTATTGAAGACAAGGAACTTCGGTTTCTGCTACTATCGGTTTTCTTTACCATCTGCAGTAAGGCAATGTCTCTGGATACTACTTCCTTAAATAAGCAGACCTCTTTAACCAGGCAGCCATCTTTAACCAGGCAGGGCTCCCTGGCAAAAAAGGTTAGTAAAACCCGAATAAAGGTGTGTGGTATTACCTCAGTTGAGGATGCCGTGGCTGCTGTTGATGCGGGCGCTGATGCAATTGGGCTGGTGTTTTACGAAAAAAGCCCAAGGTCTGTCAGCATAGATCAGGCTCGTGAGATCGCTGTCTGTGTGCCACCGTTTATATCGGTTGTGGGACTGTTTGTTGATGCAGAGGATGAGTATATACAGGCTGTGCTGGAGCAGGTGCCTCTGACATTGTTGCAGTTTCATGGTAATGAGCCGGATGACTGGTGTCAGCGCTGGAACCGGCAGTATATCAAGGCGTTGCGGGTACGCCCGGAAATGTCTGTAAAACAGGCAGTAGCGCAATACCCCGGTGCCAGCGGGGTATTGCTGGATGCCTATCGTAAAGGGGTTCCGGGAGGGACAGGGGAGTCGTTTGACTGGACTTTAATCCCTGACTCTCTGGAAAAACCGGTCGTTCTGGCTGGTGGGCTGAATGCAACCAATGTTGCCGAAGCCATCAAAAGGGTTTCACCGTTCGCGGTTGATGTCAGCAGTGGCGTCGAACTGAAGCCCGGAGAGAAAAATCACGATGCTGTCAGGGCCTTTGCCTGGGCGGTCGTGAGAGAGAATGATCAGGCTTCTGGTCAGCGTAAAACAGATGAACGCTGAAAGCAGTAGCCGGTAGAAATAGTAGGTAGAAAATGTCGGATCAGAGCAAGTCTCAAAAGACTCTTGATAATGAAGCGTACCAGCAGCCGGATAACAGTGGCCATTTTGGTCAGTTCGGTGGTCGCTATGTTGCAGAAACCCTGACCAGTGCTTTGCAGGAACTGGAGGCAACGTATCGGGAGCTTTGGCGGGATCCGGCATTTCAGGCAGATTTTGATTATGACCTTGCCCATTTTGTTGGTCGCCCGTCGCCTTTGTACCATGCTGAGCGGTGGTCAGAGAAACTGGGTGGCGCACAGATTTATCTGAAACGTGAAGATCTGAACCATACCGGTGCGCACAAGATAAACCACGCTGTAGGTCAGGCGTTGTTGGCAAAACATATGGGTAAGACCCGTATTATCGCGGAGACCGGTGCTGGTCAGCATGGTGTGGCAACAGCGACTGTAGCAGCCCGACTCGGGCTGGAGTGTGTTGTCTACATGGGTGCCAAGGATGTTGAACGTCAGGCATTGAACGTTTATCGCATGAAACTACTCGGAGCCACAGTTATTCCGGTAACCAGTGGTTCACAGACGTTGAAAGATGCGATTAATGAGGCGTTGAGAGACTGGGTCGCCAGACCGGAAGAAACTTTCTATATTCTTGGCACCGTATGTGGTCCTCATCCATATCCTGAAATGGTGCGTGACTTCCAGAGCATTATTGGCCGGGAAGCCAAACAACAATGTCAGGCAATGACTGGCAAATTACCTGATGCGCTGGTTGCGTGTGTTGGTGGTGGTTCTAATGCCATGGGGCTGTTTTATGAGTTCATCGACGATCAGGACGTTAAAATTTTTGGTGTCGAAGCCGCTGGTCTTGGCGTAGAGTCAGGTGAACATGCTGCCCGGATGGCAGGTGATCGCAAGGGGGTATTTCAGGGACAGCGTAGTTTCCTGATGTGCGATGACGATGGTCAGATTACTGAAAGTTACTCGGTTTCTGCTGGTCTGGACTATCCGGGTGTTGGTCCGGAACACAGCTACCTGCGCGAGATCGGACGCGCAGAATATGTGTATGCCACCGACGATGAAGCGTTGGCAGCATTCCGCAACCTGACCCGGATGGAAGGCATTATGCCTGCGCTGGAAAGCTCGCACGCCCTGGCTTATGTTGAGAAGCTGGCACCGACCATGAAAAAAGATCAGGTGATTGTGGTCAATCTGTCTGGTCGTGGCGATAAAGACATTCACACTGTGGCAACAATTGATGGTTTGGACATCGGTCTTCAGGGATAAGGAACAGTAATAGTGAGAATTAAACAGCGTTTTGCACGACTGCAGGCTGAAAACCGTAAAGCTCTGGTGCCTTATATTACTGCCGGTGACCCGGCGGATAAAACCGTTGAAATGATGCATGAGCTGGTGAGAAACGGAGCCGACGTGATTGAACTGGGCTTCCCGTTTTCGGATCCGGTAGCCGACGGGCCGGTTATTGCGAAGGCACATCTGCGGGCATTATCACACGGTGTTACATTGAATGACGTTTTTTCAATGGTAAGTCACTTCCGGGAGACCGATAATGAGACCCCGGTGGTGCTGATGGGCTACCTTAACCCTATTGAAATAATGGGTTACGAGGTGTTTGCTGAGAAGGCATCGAAAGCCGGTGTGGATGGAGTACTGGTCGTTGACCTGCCACCAGAATTTGCAGATAGTCTGGTGGCGCAGATCAGGCCAAAAGGCATTGATATGATCAACCTGATTACACCGACCACATCGGATGAACGAATTAAGAAAATCTGTTCAGTGGCTTCAGGCTTTATCTACTACGTTTCTCTGAAAGGTGTGACGGGCTCTGCAAAACTGGATATTACCAGTGTGCAGCAGCGTGTGACGCACATTAAGCAGTTTACTGATATGCCTGTGGGTGTTGGCTTTGGTATCCGGGATGGAGAGTCGGCTGCTGCCATCAGTCAGGCGGCAGATGCTGTGGTTGTGGGGACTGTGCTGGTTTCCGAACTGGCGAAGTTTGACCAGGAAGGTGAAGCCTGTTTGCAACGTGTAGGTACTCAGGTGTCTGAGATGCGTATTGCCATGGATAACCGCTGACAGAGTGGACATTAAGCAGCAGGTGTTCCCTGCTGTCGAGAGGTTGGCTGCCAGGACCGGCAGCCACCCTCTCAGAAAAACAGACAGGAAGCATTAATGAGTAATTGGTTGGTCGACAAGCTGATTCCTTCACTGTCGCGTTCTTCCAGTGAGAAACGCAGCAGTAACGTGCCTGAAGGGTTGTGGCGAAAATGTGTAAAGTGCGACTCCGTACTTTATCGCCCTGAGTTGGAGCGTAACCTGGATGTTTGCCCCAAGTGTTCGCACCATATGCGCATATCTGCCCGCAAACGTCTGGATTACTTTCTGGATAAGGAAAACCGTGAAGAGCTGTTTGCAGATATTGAACCTGTCGACAAGCTGAAATTCCGCGACTCTAAAAAATACAAAGATCGTTTGTCTTCCCGCGCAGAAGGCAACCGGTGAAAAAGATGCGCTGGTTGTGTTCAAGGGCGAACTGGAGAGTTTGCCGATTGTAGCCTGTGCTTTTGAGTTTGCCTTTATGGGTGGCTCCATGGGATCTGTTGTGGGTGAAAAGTTTGCCCGGGCTGCAGAACTTGCACTGGAACTGCGTATTCCCCTGGTGTGTTTTTCTGCCAGTGGCGGAGCCCGTATGCAGGAGGCTTTGTTCTCCCTGATGCAGATGGCAAAAACCAGTGCGGCGCTTGAGCGTATGCGCCAGAAAGGGGTTCCTTACTTTTCGGTAATGACTGACCCGGTGTACGGTGGGGTGTCAGCTTCACTGGCAATGCTGGGCGATTTAAATATTGCTGAGCCGGCTGCACTGATTGGCTTTGCCGGCCCCCGTGTTATTGAACAGACCGTTCGTGAAAAGTTGCCTGAGGGTTTTCAGCGCAGTGAGTTCCTTATGGAGCATGGTGCTATTGATATGATCGTTGATCGTTGTGAAATGCGTGCGACCATCGCCCGACTCTATCGAAAGATGGGGGGAATAGCCTTTGAACCAGAGGTGGATAGCGCTTTTGACGATGAAGTTATTGTGGCCGAATCCTGATCGATCCCCTGCATCACCATCTTTTGTCTGAAGATGGTGATGCGCTTATGTTAAAAGCATCAAATGATACCCAGTGACTATCCTTCCCAATATTCCATAAAATCCAGTACCCATTTCGTACTAACACTTCTATCAACAGTAGCCAGTTAGCCATTATTTAAGCGTATTGCATTGCTTCAGGGCTGCTGGTTATCCGTTCAGATAAAATAAATTGAATTAACTACTAACGATTTGTTCCTGCTTAAGGTTGTAAAACGATGTCAAGAGTTAACGATTATCACCCTAAATTTGAACTGCTTTCTGAATGGCTGGATTGGCTTGAAACGACCAGACCCGAAACGGACATGGAACTGGGCCTTAGTCGTATAAGAAAAGTAGCCACTGCCGCAGAGCTGCTGAAACCTGCCCCTTATGTCATAACGGTGGCAGGAACTAATGGCAAAGGTTCTACTGTGGCCTTGCTTGAGTCGGTGTTGCTGGCGGCTGGTTACAAGGTCGGTACTTACACGTCGCCTCACATCCATCGATTTAATGAGCGAGTGAAAATTAATGGCACTGAAGTAGCCGACAAAGCCCTGAGTGACTCGTTTGCAAAGGTTGATCAATACCGTGGTGACACCTGGTTAACTTATTTTGAGTTTGCTGTTCTGGTTGCAGCGGATTGCTTCAAAAAGCAGCAGGTCGAGATTGCACTGATGGAAGTGGGCCTCGGAGGAAGGTTGGATGCCACCAATGTTATTGATCCCAATTTATCCATTATTACCACCGTTGACCTGGATCATCAGGACTGGCTGGGTGAGACCATTGAGGAGATAGCCAGGGAAAAAGCAGGCATTATGCGACCCGGTGTGCCTGCTATTTATGGCGACCCGTCGATTCCCGAGTCAATTATTGAGCAGTCTATCGCAGTTGAAGCGCCACTTTACCGACGAGGTGTTGAATTTGATATTGCTGTCGAAAAAACAACCTGGAGCTGGCAGGGCAAGAACTGGCGAGGGCTGGAAGAAAGTATCCAAAAATTACCAGCACCTCAACTGGTTATAGATAATGCAGCAACAGTTGTTCAGGCGGTCAAACTATTGCCATATACAGTGTCGTATGATCAACTATGTAAAGGGATAGCCAGAGCGCGTCTCTCAGGAAGATATACGAAGGTTGTAGTAGAAAATAAAAATAACGACCCCGTACAGGTAGTTTTTGATGTGGCCCACAACCCGCAAGCTGCCCGTAAACTGAGAGAACGACTAAAACAAGACCCCGTGCCTGGCAAAACCCGTGCGCTGATCGCGATGTACAGAGACAAAGATTATAAGTCTGTAGTCGACATTTTAGCGCCTGTAATCGATGAGTGGTATGTCAGCGAGTTCGACTCGCCACGGGCTCTGCCTGCGTCTGAATTGAAGGATGCTGTGGTGGCTTGTGGCGGTAGCGTGATCTCATGTAATACTCACCCACCTTCCCCCTTATGCTCTATCACTGATGAAATGGTAAGCAATGCGGATCGTCTTCTGGTGGTTGGTTCGTTTATGACGGTAGCGGCTTTAATGACTGATCACTAGTTGCCAGATGTACGTCATTATTGTTGGGCATTATCAGCCATCATTCCTCTCTTTGCTGTTAATAATAAAAAAATAATTAACAAAAAATATATGGCCATGAGAATAACACCAATAATATTATCAGGCGGCAATGGAAGCCGCCTGTGGCCGCAGTCCAGAGCACTGTACCCAAAACAGTTTTTAGCACTAGTTAATGAAAAAACCATGCTACAGAATACGCTGGAGCGAGTAAGTGACTCTAGCCTTTATTCTGCCCCAGTTGTGGTTGCCAATGAAGAACATCGGTTTATTGTTGCTGAGCAAAGCCGTGATGCAGGAGTCGAACTGAACAATATTATTCTTGAACCTGTTGCACGTAATACAGCCCCCGCAGTTGCTGTAGCAGCCCTTGATGCATTAGAAACAATGGGTGCTGAAGAAGATGCGCTGTTATTAGTATTGGCAGCAGATCATGTGATAGAAAATTTAAGAGCGTTTGAGAACGCAGTACTCCTTGCAAAACAGTCAGCTCTGGAAAGTAAATTGGTTACGTTTGGCATTATACCCGACCAGCCTGAAACCGGTTATGGGTATATAAAAGCCAAAGGGAAAAGTGGCGTTCAACTGGTTGAAAAGTTTGTAGAAAAGCCAGACAAAATAACAGCAGAAGGCTATGTGGCATCTGGTGATTACTACTGGAATTCTGGAATGTTTTTGTTCAGTGCCAGACAGTACCTGAATGAGTTGCAAGCCCTTCAGCCTGTGATGCACAAATCCTGTGTCAATGCCTATCAATCTGCTGTAAAAGACCGAGATTTTATTCGACTTGATAAGGGCAGCTTCGATGAATGCCCCGATAACTCCATTGATTATGCTGTGATGGAAAAAACCAGTAGTGCAGTAGTTGTTCCTATGGATGCAGGCTGGTGTGATGTTGGTTCCTGGTCAGCACTTTGGATGCTTGGTAAGAAAGACGAGAACAACAATACAATCCAGGGGGATGTGATCTTAAACGATGTAAAAAATTGTTATATCCATTCAGAAAAAAGCCTTATTGCTGTAGTTGGTGTCCAGGATCTCGTTATTACTGAAAGCGACGATGCCCTGTTGATAGCCCATAAGGATTGCGTACAAGATGTTAAAAAGGTCGTTGAAAGACTAAAAGAAAGCAACCGGCCTGAAACTCAGATGCATAGAAAAGTCTATCGTCCCTGGGGGTTTTATGACTCGGTTGATACCGGACAACGCTTTCAGGTAAAGCGTATTACGGTAAATGCGGGTGAAAAATTGTCGGTTCAGAAACATCACCACAGGGCTGAACATTGGGTTGTTGTCAGTGGCACGGCAAAAGTAACACTTGGCAATAAGGAGCTATTGGTGACTGAAAATCAGTCAACCTATATTCCTGTTGGCGAAGTTCATGCCCTTGAGAACCCAGGGAAAATTCCTCTACAGCTCATTGAAGTACAGACAGGCAGTTACCTTGGAGAAGACGATATTGTTCGCTTTGATGATCTTTACGGGAGAACTCAATGACAGAGCTTACTTGTTTCAAGGCGTATGATGTCCGCGGTAGGCTGGGAGCGGAGTTAAACGAAGATATTGCCTATCAGATTGGTCGTGCATTTGCTCAATATTTAAACGCTAAAAAAGTGGTCGTGGGTAGTGATGTTCGTCTGACTAGCGAACCGTTGAAATTAGCTCTGGCAAAAGGGCTAATGGATGCAGGAGCTGATGTCATTGATATCGGTACGACAGGAACTGAGGAAATTTATTTTGCAGCTTTTCACCTGGATGTGGATGGTGGCATTGAAGTCACTGCCAGCCATAACCCGATCGACTTTAACGGTATGAAATTTGTAGGGAGAGGTGCTCAGCCAGTTAGCGGCGACAGTGGGTTAAATGAAATAAAAAGAATTGCTGAAAATAAGGACTTTATAACACCTACTTCCCGGGGTTCTTTAACGAGACTTTCCATCCTTGATGCTTATGTAAAGCATGTCTTGGGATTTATTGATTATAAAAACATTAAACCCATAAAACTGGTTGTTAATGCAGGTAATGGTGCTGCTGGTCATGTGATTGATGCGATAGAGTCTCGTTTTAAAAAACAAAATATACCAGTGGTCTTTATCAAGATTCACCATGAACCAGATGGAAATTTTCCTAATGGTATCCCTAACCCGTTAATCCCGGAAAAACGCGAGGCAACGTCGTTAGCTGTAATAGAGTACGGGGCTGATATGGGCATTGCATGGGATGGAGACTTTGATCGCTGTTTCTTTTTTGATGAAAATGGGGAGTTTATTGAAGGGTATTATATTGTAGGACTTTTGGCAGAGGCATTTTTGAAAAAATCATCTGGTGAGAAAATTATTCATGATCCACGACTGACCTGGAATACTATAGATATAGTTAGAAAGAATGGTGGCGTCCCCATTCAATCGAAAACTGGACATGCCTTTATTAAAGAACGAATGCGTAAGGAAAATGCTATTTATGGTGGTGAGATGAGCGCACACCATTATTTCAGGGATTTTGCATATTGTGATAGTGGGATGATTCCGTGGTTGTTGATTTCTGAATTAATCAGTGTAACAGGGTCTAGCTTGTCGAGATTAGTTGGAGAGTACACAAAATTATATCCATGTAGTGGTGAAATTAACTTTCGTGTAAAAGACCCTCATGCCTGTGTTTCATTGATTAAAAAGCATTATGAGTATGTAGATTCCGTAGTCAGTATGGAGAATGTGGATGGTTTAAGTGTGTCGTTCGATAAATGGCGATTTAATTTAAGGACTTCTAATACTGAGCCCCTTCTTCGCTTAAATGTAGAAGTAAAGAAAAATAACAGAATGATTAAGAAAATTGTTCATGAAATTGAAACTATTTTTAATGATCATGAAATTTTAATTTAAACTTGAGTGTTTACTTTCTGTTTTTCTTGAAAAATATCTGAAAAGTTTTTGCGTGATTCAACAATGAAAATAGCTGTAGCTGGTATGGGATACGTTGGCCTGTCTAATGCAATGTTACTGGCACAATATAATGAAGTTGTAGCTTTGGATATTGTTCCAGAAAAAGTCAATATGTTGAATGACGGGCGGATACCCATTGCTGATGTAGATATGTCAGTTTTTTTCAGGAATAAAAAGCTTAATTTACATGCTACCCTGGTGAAGGAGGTTGCTTATAAAGATGCTGCATTTGTCATTATCGCAACTCCAACTGATTACGACACGGACCGGCACTACTTTAATACACAGAGTGTCGAGTCTGTTATAGACGATGTTATTTCAATCAATCCTGATGCGGTGATAGTGATAAAGTCTACGGTTCCTGTTGGCTATACAACAAAAATAAAGGAAGTTTCGAAAAGCGATAATATTATCTTTTCTCCAGAATTTTTGCGCGAGGGATTTGCTCTTTATGACAGCCTCTACCCGTCACGCATTGTTATTGGAGAGCATTCGGATCGGGCCGAGGTATTAGCCAATCTGTTCAGGGAGGGAGCGATTAAACAGAATATTCCAATATTGTTTACTCGTAGCACAGAGGCCGAAGCTATCAAGCTGTTTGCAAACACTTATCTTGCCATGCGGGTTGCTTTTTTTAATGAACTTGATACTTATGCCGTAACTCACGGTCTGGACACCCAACAGATTATAGATGGTGTTAGCCATGAACCTCGTATTGGGAATTTCTATAACAATCCTAGTTTTGGATATGGTGGTTATTGCCTGCCCAAAGATACAAAGCAGCTCCTTGCTAATTTTGAGGATGTCCCACAAAATTTGATACGTGCCATTGTTGAATCTAATACTACCCGTAAAGATTTTATTGCAGATGAGATTATGCGCCGTAAACCTAATGTTGTGGGTATCTATCGCTTAGTAATGAAAGTTGGTTCAGATAACTTCCGGGCTTCCAGCATTCAAGGCATTATGAAACGGCTTAAAGCTAACGGTGTCGAGGTTATTGTTTACGAACCTGTACTGAATGAACCTGTGTTCTTTAATTCTCAAGTTGTTAATGATATTTCAGTGTTTAAACAGCAATCTGATTTGATTATTGCCAATAGACGTTCATCAATATTGTTAGATGTAGATCATAAGGTATTTACACGTGACGTTTCAGGATCAGATGACTGAATCTTTATGAGTAAATCCACACTGATTAATTATTAAGTTAAAATTAAAGAGCCAAAATTGAACCAGCTGAGTAACAGAGCTTTTCTATTATCATTTTTTAAGATACTTATGGACTGAATAAATTATGAGTCTGACTTTTTTTCTGTACTCAGAATCAAACAATGACCATAATCCGGGTAGTGATATTCGGATTGGCATTTCCAAGTGGCGTATATGGGGTACCTTAGGTTGGCATGATATTCGTCAACGTTATCGGCGGTCTGTTTTGGGACCTTTCTGGTTTACCCTGAGCACTGCAATAATGGTAGCGGTTCTGGGGGCTTTGTATTCTGTACTGCTTAAACAGAAAATTACAGATTACTTGCCATTTCTTGCTGTAGGCCTGGTGATTTGGCAATACATTGCATGCGTTGCCAATGAGGGCTGCAATGCATACACCACATCATCCCATCTTATTAAACAAATCCGTCTACCATTGACTGTTCATGTATGTCGGACTGTATGGCGTAATTTTGTTATTCTTCTCCATAGCTTTCCTGTTGTGGTTCTCATGCTAATGGCTTTTGGCAAATGGCCAGGTATTGAAATTTTTCTCGTTCCCGTTGGAATGTTCTTACTTTTTCTAAATGGAATATGGGCTGGAGTCGTATTGGGAATATTGTGTGCACGTTACAGGGATATTCCACCAATAATTACAAACTTCATACAGGTCGCTTTTTTCTTTACCCCTGTTATGTGGATGCCTGAAATACTTGAAGACAGAGGGTGGGTGGCAAATTACAATCCGCTGTACCATCTGATTGAGATAGTCCGGGCTCCTCTTCTGAATCGACCATTGCAAGCAGAGTCCTGGGTGTGGACACTTGGTCTGTTGATCACAGGGTTTGCATTGGCTCAATATCTTATGTGTCGTACACGTAATCGGGTACCTTATTGGTTATGAGTATTTCCATATCAGCCCGGGATTTGATCGTAGAATTTCCGATCTTTGAAAATTCCCATCGCTCATTAAAGAAAGCAGTTATAAACCTGACGACAGGGGGCAAGATTGCCCAAGATGCTGGCAAGCACCCGGTTATTACTGCGCTTGATGGTTTGAATTTTGCATTCAATGAGGGAGACAGGATTGGTTTGGTTGGTCATAACGGATCAGGTAAAACGACACTGTTGCGTGTGCTTTCCGGGGTTTATGCGCCAACATACGGCGAGCTGCTGATTAAAGGTAAAACGGCCTCACTGCTGGATGTTTCTATGGGGCTTGATCCTGATGCTACTGGGTTTGAAAACATATACCTTCGCGGAATTCTGGATGGACTTCACCCCAGGGCAATCCGAGATAAGGTTGATGATATAGCAGATTTCAGTGAGCTGGGTGAATACCTTAATTTACCAGTCAGGACTTACTCAAGCGGGATGCTGCTTCGCCTTGCATTTGCAATATCGACAAGTGTTGATGCTGATATTCTGATCATGGATGAGTGGCTTAGTGTTGGCGATGAAGATTTTAGCGCCAAGGCAGCTGAGCGCATGGGTTCTCTCGTCAACAAAGCCTCCATCCTTGTCCTCGCTTCCCATTCGCCCGACTTAATAACCAGAATATGTAACCGTCAAATGCGTCTGGAGCATGGAAAGGTTATTGAGACGATTGACCTGATTAAGCCGGTGGCAGCACAATTTGAGGAAGGGGTAGCAGATCAGGAGCATATAACTGCACTATGACCAGAGTTGTAAGGCAGTCATAGGATATCTGACAATGCAGGAGTAGTTACCGCAGCAGAGATGCAGTTTATACTGAAGCTCTGCTCTGAAAGTTTTAGATCATATCAATAAAAAACAAGCAAAAAATAGGTGAAAAGGACAACTTTAGATGAAAATTATTATTTCTAGTTTTATAGTTTTAGTTTTTTGGGTTAGCCATTCAAACGCATATATTGATCCTGGTACTGGCAGTGCGCTAATGAGTGCAATTATAGGATTATTTGTAGCAGCTGGTGTTGTAGCTAAAACATTCTGGTATAAAATAACTTCAGTATTTAATTTCAAAAGAGCTGAAGCTGAAGCTGAAGTTGAAGATGATGAATATATCAAACCAGATGATCGCTAAGTAGCCTTCGAATAAGTTACCATATTCAGAAACTTGCTTTACTGTAAATAATAAAAAATATCAATTTATATCGTTTGTAGCTAAAAAAAAGTGACAATAAGTTACTCAAAAATACTGGTCAAATCTGTAGAAGTGTTTTGCTATTTAATGAGATTGAATAGATGGATCAAGATAATAAAGTTCAATGTTGTATTCTATCTGCAGGAAAACACCAGAATTTGGATTCTGCATGTTGCCTTCTAGACTTTTCAAACGGTAAAAGTATTTTAGATTGGCAAATATATTCTCTGAAAGCAGTATTTCCAAACCCAGAGGTACGAATAGCAGTTGGATATAAATATAATGAGATTGTTGAAGCTTATCCATGTTTGAATTTTACACACATTGTAAACTGGAAAAATGGAAGTCCATTAAGATCATTTTTAGAAATTCCTGTCAATACTAGTTCACCTGTTTTAGTAATGTACGGTGATACTGTATTCAGAAATGAATCTATTCGTAGCATTTCTAAAATTGATTCTGATGTAGTAATAGGCATTGATAGTAAATGGCTTTCCAGATATAGCAACAGAAATAGTGATGATATTCTCAGAGCTGAAAAAATATTTGTTGATGATTTAGGGGAAATAGAATATACCGGACTATTGTATTTATCATCAAAAACAGTGAAGTTCATCAAAAATAGTATTCATGTAAATAATTTGGACACATTTATTTCACTTGTTGATTTTCTAAAAAATAACAATTTCACTTGCACCTATTTTGATGTTAATGGTGATTGGGCTGAAATGAATCAGGAAGATGATCTTGTTCAATTTTTATTTGGTACTAAAGCTCAAACATTAAATAGAATTAGACCTAGATTGAAAAAGAGTACTATCTGTGATCAATATGTCTGCAGATGGGATAAATGGATAAACAACAAGATAGCAGAGGTTGACGCTATCCAATCCAGTTTTTTAAACCAAAAACTGATCGTTAGGTCTAGTTCATATCATGAAGACGGCTGGCATACAGCGAATGCTGGTGCTTTTGAAAGTGTCTTAGATATAGATAGCAGTGTTAATGGAGAAGTATTTAAAGCAATAGAACTTGTATTTAACTCTTATCCGAGAGTTTCAGAAAAAGATCAGGTGTTAGTACAGCCTTTTATTGATAATACAGTTCTATCGGGAGTTATATTCACATGCGACTTAGCGACTGGTTCTCCATATTATACCATAAACTATGATGATAAATCTGGAAGTACAGAATCTGTTACATCAGGATTGAAGAGTAACCTTAGAACAATAACGCTAAGTCGAAAAAATCCATGGATTATTAAAAACATAGATGATCGTCTAACTAAGCTGATTGATGCGGTTCAGGAAATAGAAGATGTAGTAGGATTTAACAAACTTGATATTGAGTTTGCATTAGATGAGGCTGGAGAATTATTCACTTTTCAGGTTAGGCCAATTGTAGTAGAGCATTGTAAGTCAGTAAGTGACGAAAAAATATATAAGCAAATATTATTTGCGCAAAATAGATTTTCTAGCTGGCAAAATGCTTCTCTTGATATTAAGGGTGAGTTTACAGTGTTTTCTAACATGGCAGATTGGAATCCCGCTGAAATTATTGGGCAACGACCAAGTGTGTTAGCCGTCAGTCTTTATCGTCATCTCATAACAGATGAAATATGGGCTAGACAGAGACATGAGTTCGGTTATCGGAATATACATCCGGCACCATTAGTACATACTTTTTGTATGCAGCCCTATGTAGATTGTCGTGCTAGTTTGAATTCTTTTATTCCTGACTCTGTTCCAGATGATACTGCTGAAAGATTAGTCATAGCCTATTTAAATATTTTAAAAAACAACCCTGAGTTACACGATAAAGTTGAGTTAGAAATAGCATTTACTATATGGACGCCAACATTTAGAGAAGAGGCTAATGGTCGATTGTTAAAGTATGGCGTTACAAGAGAAGATATAGATTTACTTGAGGATGGGCTTAAAGATCTTACTAAGATGGCCTTTACACGTCTAGGAAAAGATTTAGAACCACTTGATGAGTTAGATAAGCGTTTTAATTATTTGAAATCGTCAAAATTAGGGTTGATGGAAACGGCTTATCAATCGATTGAGTTGTGTAAAGAGTTTGGAACATTAGCTTTTTCACACGCTGCACGTGCTGGCTTTGTAGCTATTAGCTTTTTACATAGTTTAGTTAGGTGTGGAGTCATAACAAAAAGTAGAATGCTGGATTTCCAGTCAAGCATATCAACTGTTACAAGAGATTTCCAGGCTGACTGTTTAAGTAATTCAATGACTTTGGATGAGTTAGTGATAAAGTATGGGCACTTAAGGCCAGGTACATATGACGTCAACCAAAAAGCTTACTGGGAAATGCCTGAATTTTATTTTTATGATAGTAAACCAAGTGATGACTGTAGCAGTATAAACAAGAAGGAAATGTGTGAAACTTTTATATTTTCTAGAGATGAGATGAACAGGATACAAGAAGTTTTAGAGAATGTTTCTAATTCAATGAATTCAACTGAACTGATTGAATATTTTTCAAATGCGATACAAGCCAGAGAAAAAGCAAAATTTATTTTCACTCGTAATTTAAGCTTAGCATTGGATTGCTTATCAGAATACGGAAGAAAGGAACTAAATATAGATAGAACAAAAATAGGCTACCTTAGTTGGTCTGATATTAGTGATTTCTCTGTAGGACAAGCATCTCCAGAACTTTTAAAGTGTCAAATAAATAGTAGAGAATCTTATTTAACTTGTAAGCAATTAGTTAAGCTTCCTGCATTTATCAGCTCAGTGGATGATTTTTTAGGGTTCGAGCATGAAACCAGTTCTCCTAATTTCATAACACACAATAACACCGTGGCAGAGTTATCATTTATTGACTCATGTAAAAATGAAAATCTTGAGGGGAAAATAGCAGTCATCCCCGGAGCTGATCCGGGCTACGACTGGCTCTTTTCTCATGGAATATCTGGTCTTATAACTAAGTATGGTGGGGCAAATTCTCACATGGCTATTCGGTGTGCTGAACTCAATTTGCCAGCAGTTATTGGTGTTGGGGATAAACTATACAGTCAACTCAGCAGTAATCGTATCTATATGCTTGATTGCATGCGAGAGAAAATTGAGCATGTCTAAGATACGAATAGGTATTACTCAAAAGCTAATGAAACATCCAAAATACAATGAAATACTTAATTGTTTGGATATTCGTTGGTATGACTATATAAATTCATTAAATTTTATTCCTGTTCCGTTGCCTAATGTCAAGTCTGAATATATAGCAAAGCAGGTAGATAGCATTGCACTTGATGGTCTAATTCTAAGTGGAGGCAATAACCTTTCGGAAGTTTCACAAGAAAAATCAGAGCAAGCGGATATTAATAAACTACGGGATGCTTACGAGTTATCACTAATTAGCCAATGTCTTAAAGAAAATATACCCATCTTAGGTGTATGCAGGGGACTCCAGGTATTAAATCATTTTTATGGCGGTTCCTTAACAAGAATAAAAGGGCATGCCGGTAAAGGACGTCATAGTATATTTATGGCTTCTAGTAATAAATTTCTATGTTGTCCTGATAATGTAAACAGTTTTCATAATTACGGTATAAATGATAACCAGCTTGGTAATGGGTTGTCTCCATTGGCTTATGACAAAGATGGTCACGTCGAAGCGTTTTGTCATACCAGTGATCCTGTTTTAGCCATAATGTGGCACCCTGAACGCGAGCGTATATTTGTTGAAGAAGATATAGAGCTATTTAAAAGGTTTTTTGAAAAATGACATTATGTCTTATTTTGGCTGCAGGTACTGGTTCCAGACTTAAACCACTAACTGATAACACACCTAAGTGCTTAGTTGAATTTTTAGGGAAGCCAATATTACAGTACCAACTTGACGTGATAGAAGCAGTTGATATTGATTCTGTTGCAATCGTTACAGGTTATCGTTCAAGTCAAATTCAAATGCTTGGTTACAAAACTTTCCATAATAATTTATTTGACAGAACTAATATGGTAGAAAGTTTGTTCACTGCACGTGATTACATTAAAGATTCAATAGGGGATGTAGTAATATCTTACGGTGATATTGTATACGAGAAAGAAAATTTAAATGCAGTGTTAAGTTGTGACGCTGATATATGTGTAATGGTAGATTGTGGATGGTATGACCTGTGGTCAATTAGAAATGAAAATCCTTTAGACGATGCTGAAACTCTAAAGCTTGATCATGATGGAAATATTTTAGAGTTAGGAAAAAAGCCCAAGGATCTTAGTGAGATTGAAGGGCAGTATACAGGATTGATAAAACTTTCAAAAAATAAAGTTAAAGAGTTTATTAGTTTTTATGATTCAATAAATCGTGACCAGAAGTATGATCAATGTTCATTTAATAATATGTATATGACTACATTTTTGCAATTGCTAATAGATTCAGGTTGGCTTGTCAAGGCAGTGAAAGTTAAGAATGGCTGGCTAGAAATCGATACTGTAAATGATTTAAAACTTTATGAAGCGATGGACGAAAAAGGCGTTTTAAATAATTTGTGGTGTCCTTATGGGTAATGTCAAAAGAGTACTAAGAGCAATAATTGATTTGATACAGATTACAAACGTTCCAAAAGCTCAGAAAAACATCTGTTTTTATAGTGAGGGTGAAAGCTACTGGCCTCATTTGAAAGGGCTTGTAAGTGCGGTATTAGAGTATTGTCCATTTGATATCTGTTATATAAGCTCTTCAGTAAGCGATCCAGGCTTAAAGTTAAAGCATAAAAAGTTTAAAAGTTTCTATATTGGTGATCATTTTATAAGAGATTATTTTTTTCAAAATATTGAATGCGAAGTAATGATTATGACGATGCCTGATTTACATAAATATCAGGTTAAGAGATCGCGATATAGTGTTCATTACGTTTACGTTCAGCATTCACTCGTTAGTCTACATATGGTATATCGTAATGGTGCATTTGATCATTACGATACGATATGCTGTGCAGGAGAACATCACGTTAAAGAAATAAGATCATTAGAAAAAACGTATAACTTAACAGAAAAGAGAATTTTAAAGCACGGCTATTCAAGATTTGATGAGTTAAGAAGCAGATTTAAGTTAAATAGTCATGAGGGATTATCTCAAAGTAGTCAAAAATCCATCTTAGTAGCACCGTCTTGGGGTGCTGAGGCGATAGTTGAATCTGGAATTGGATACGAAATTATATCAAATCTAATAGGTTCCGGCTATCGGACAATTTTTCGGCCACATCCACAAACTATAAAGTTATCGCACGAAAGTATTAAGGTAATATTGGATGAATTTAGTAATCACCCTTATTTTACTTTTGATTCCGGTGTAGGAGATGATAGCTTATATTATTCTGATATCATGATAAGTGACTGGTCTGGGGTTGCACTTGAATATGCATTAGCATTAAATAAACCAGTCCTGTTTTGCGACATAAAAAGAAAGATAAATAATGAAAATTACATTGATATAGATATTGAACCACTTGAAGTTAAAATTAGAGAGAAGATCGGTATTATATGGGATCCTAGCGATTGTTTTTTTTCTGCACTAAAAAATTGTGAGGAATTTTCAATTCAAAATAGGGAAGGTTTAATTTCAAATATATTATTCAATCCTTCTAGCTCTAATTGTATTTTTGCAAAGCATTTAACTAAGATGGTAACTAATGAAAGCATTTGATTCATTAAGCATGAAAACTATAAATAAAATAGGTTTACTTAATGTTTGTTTTTTTACAGGCTTGTGGCTTATATTTATATTTCTTCCATTAGATCTAATTTATTCAAATCCTGATGAGTTTGTGTCTGTCAATGTTTGGGAGCTTTTAAGTTATGGTTTTGAATATGTTTTATTAGGTTTGTTGTGTTTTAATATAATTAGTATTTTTATTTTTGTTTTAGGAAGTGCTATTTCAAATAACATTTTTTTATGCTTATCATTTCTAGTTCCTATATGTATTTGGGTTAACTCAATGTTCTTAGTTGGCTCATATGGAGAGTTTGATGGCAGAAATAACATTCGTATTGATACATCTAGTTTAACATCAATCTTTCAGCTTGTTTTTATTTGTTTGGTCGGTGCTTTCTTTATTTTTTTTAGGAAGAATATCAAATTCTTAATGAAGGCTATGCTTGCTCTTTTGTTTGTGTTGTTAACAACAAATGCTATACAATTGTACGGTGTGTCAGGAAATAAAATTGAACCTAAAGACGATGATGTTTTTTTTACTTACTCTAAGGAAAACCCTAATGTATTGATGATATTGCTTGATGAATATCAGTCTGACTACTTTAAAAATATTTTGACAGATGAGCTTAAAGAAAGCCTTGAAGGGTTTATTTGGTATCAAGATGCGGCATCTAATTTTCCGACAACTATTGTGTCTCTAGCTGCTATGTTTTCAGGTCAGGTGTATGATAATAAACTTCCGATTAAAGAATTTTATAGTAATTTAAGTAGTAAAAGTATACCAAACATAATTCATGCTAATAATGGAATGGTCAGTGGTTTTGGAAAAAATTTCCAACAATATTTATTCCCTAGAGAATCCATTGTTGAATTCGAATTGATAGATAATAAATATAAGTCAAATTATATTGCCTTGGTGAACTATTCGTTATTTAAGTCAGCTCCTGATATACTTAAGCCGAATGTATATAATGATGAAAAGTGGTTTTTTAAAGCTGATGAAGACAATGACCCTTATGCGTCACTTAGTTCTGGACAAGGTCATTACTTTAAAGAATTAGACTACATGTCAAAAAGGAAGATAAATGTCATTAATGATTATCCAATGACATTTAAATTCTACCACTCCATGCTTACGCACTCACCGACGGTATTTGATAGTAACTGTTACCCTGTTGGTGTAATTGAATCATCATTAAAAAATAAGTCAGCTGAAGGATTATGTGCATTTAATAAAATTTTAGGTGTTATCGAACATCTTAAACGTTCTGGCATTTACGATAATACTATGGTTATTATTACGTCAGATCACGGGTCCGTTTATACACCGAATACTTTTAATGATCCTTACCCATATTCTAAATCTGCAAGCACACTTTTAATAAAGCCTTTTAGTAGTGATGAAGATTTTGTCATTGACAAATTTCCAGCGCAGCTTTCAGACTTACCCAAGACAATTGCAACCGCACTATCTATTGATAATTATTACCCTGGTGAAGATTTGCTGGAAAGCAAGAAAGCAGTAAGAGATTTTAGATATTTTAATCATTATATTTGGTCTAAGGAATTTTTCGATTGGTCAAAAAAATATGTTCCACCAATAAGGCAATATACGATTAAAGGTCGTTTAAGTGATGCAAATAATTGGATTTCTAAAAATAGTGATATTAAACAAATGCCCTGTGATTTAAAAGTTATGTTTAACCAATCGGAAAGCTCTTACTATTATCATGATATTGGATTAAGTAGTATTGAGAAATGGGGCAGGTGGAGTAATGGAAGTAAAGTTGAGCTCGTTGTTTTAAAAAACAGCAATTGCAATCCTTCTTACATAGAGCTGAATCTGTCTGCATTTGTTCCTAATCCAAATATACCTCAAAAAGCTAAGGTCTACATAAATGACATTCATATGGGTAAAATAAATTTCAAACATGGAGAGAAATTGCCTAGGACTTATCGTTTTGACTTACTGTCAAACTTAAATAATGAACTAGTTATTCAGTTTGAGATAGAAAATCCTGTTTCACCTGAGGGTGTAGGATTAAATGCTGATACCAGAATGTTAGGTTTGGGCTTTATAGATATGATGCTTGTATCAAAGAAATAAATAATTATGTTTAGATTTTTGCTCTTATTTTTTGTTTTTGTACCTTCGATACTGTCGGCCAATCCCAAACATATCCATTTTAGCGCTGCGAACATTAATCAGTTCGTAGATGAAAGTATCAGGGATGCTTACAAGTATACAGGCCTTGCTGCTTTTTATAATAAAATTAGTCTGTATGAAGTGGACGGTTCTGATGTAGTTGAAATTCCAGAAAACCAGTTGTACCAGCTTAATATAAACGCATCTTTGGCTATAGTTGGTCGTTATGATATATTGCTGGTTTCAGACTATATCAATCAAGTCCATTTTAATGAAGATTTAATCAATATAAAGACAGATGGTGATGATTTATTAAATGCAATGATTTTAAAGAAATCAGAATTAGATGGAAATCTATCTGAGCTAAGTGCTTTTCGATATTCTCATTTATGGATGCCTTTAAAATATATATGTTTGTTTACTTATAAATTTTTTTACTTTTTAAATACTATTCATGGTTTTGGTTGGGGTATTACTATTATTATATTTTCACTCTGCTTTAAATTACTTATGCTTCCTTTAACTTTTTACCAGACAGTGATTCAGCGAAAAGTTCAAGCCGTAACAAACTCTCTTGAACTTGAACTTATTCATATAAAGTCAACTTATATGGGCCAGGAAGCCCATGAAAGATATATGGCTGCTCATAAAAAATTAGGAGTTACCCCTTTCTTCTCACTTAAACCTATTTTATTCACAATTCTTCAAGTTCCATTTTTGATTGCAATATTCAATGTTCTTGGAGAGCTAGATCAGTTGAATAATGTTTCATTTTTATGGATCGAAGATCTTTCACGGCCTGACTCTATATATGAATTTTCTCGAGGAGTACCGCTTCTAGGTAATACTTTCAATCTTTTACCTATCATAATGACCATTGTTTGCCTTCTAGGTGCTTTTTTTTCAAATGACCCTACTCGTAATGAAGCTACTAATAAAAAAAGAAGATTAAAGGTAGCTGCTATGGCATTTTTGTTTTTTGTTTTATTTTACCCTTTTCCTTCTGCACTGGTTTTATATTGGACCTGTGTAAATGCATTATATTTAGTTCAACTTAAACTTCTTGACCTTGAAGCACTTGCGAAGAATGAAGTATAATTTTTGTGTTTATTTGTTAATAAAAAAATAAGAAATTCGGATAACCTCTGTCTATGTTTGAGTGCTTAAGAAATCAATGAAGTTATAGGTTAATAACTTAATGGCCTTTATCGATTTCCAAACTGCTGAACAACACTGTATCAAACTCACCTGACTGACGATTTCACAAATAATGACGGTAGTTATGAAGTTCACGTAAATAGTGTCTAACCCAAAACCCTTGATTCCCTCGGCAGAGTAGGTTTTAAAGGCTCTTTATAACCCTGAAGATTTTTTCTTATTATGGGTTATAAGTAGAGCTGCCAAGTGCTTGACGCATTTTCAGTTTTGAGATTTTTCAATTTATGGAAATCTTCGGAGCGTCAATCCTCTGAAAGCCTTGTCTACCAAGAGCTAGTTCCCGGACAGGCACTAAAAAATATAGAGGTTTTTTGATCACTGCTTCGGTTATGGTTGAGGTAACACAGCGGAATTACTCAAGAGAATACCCCTATTTCTGTGTTTTCCGAATTTGTATATAAGTCAGAGCGCCGATGCAATGGGTTACTTTAATCATTAAGTAATTTACTATTTGTGTAATAGTCTTGAGCCTGAAAAGAGCCTTGATTTTCTAATTATAAAGGCAGGATTTGAACCGATGATTCGAGCCAATCATCCTGTATTACTGATAGGCGAACGAGCCTTTGCCTGTCAGCCATTGCGGCTTGTCAAAGGATTGCTTAGTGCTTATGTGGCGTATCCATTAGCCGAACGTCGCGAAGAACGATGCATCAGACCGAAGCTTACGGAACTGCGGCGTTACTATCGATTACCCTATGAACAGCGTCAAGCTATTGCCCGTAACCGGTTGGTCAATATATTGCATCATGCAAAACAAAAGGTCCCTTATTACCGAGATCTTTTTACTAAGTGTTCCTTTGATCCTGAAAAAATCCATAACGACATCGGTTACCTCAATGAATTGCCCTACCTGACAAAAGAGATTATTCAGGAACAGGGTGTACGCATGCTTTCTTGTTCGCTGAATGAAATTCGACATTATCCTTGCAAGACTGGCGGTTCGACCGGGCTCTCTACGGTCATTTATTATGATCAGGAGGCTATAGATTACTCAGCGGCTGTTACTTTGTATGCTCGTGAACGTATAGGCAAGCGGAAGTATAAGAGTGAACTGCATTTTGCCTGTAGGTTTCCTGACGCAGTAGCCCCCGGATGGCCAACACGCGAAGACTGGAAATGCTTCGCTATGAATCGCAGCAATATTTTTTTTGATCGTATTGACGATGCAGGCCTGGAGGAAATCCTGAATAAGCTCAAGCGTCGGCGTCCTTATCTTATTCATGAGCATCCCTCCACAATTTACGCGCTTGCCTGTTATGTTGAGCGTAAATATGGAAGCTGCAAAACATTTGAAATCTTTGAGTCGAGCGGTGAGCTGCTTCAGCCATACATGCGTGAAAAAATTGCGAAGACTCTGTGTTGTCAGATAATAGATCGCTATGGTCTTGCTGAGCTGGGTGTTATGGCTTATGAGCTGGAAGGCGAAGAGCGTGGGCTTCAGGTTTTGGAATCCGAGGGCTGGCCAGAGCATCGCAGTATTGATGATGGCTATGAACTGATCTTTACAGGTTATCGAAATTTCCTGATGCCCCTTATTCGCTATGCAACCGGGGATCATGCCCGGGTTGTTGAAAAGCCTGATGGCGTTGCACTGACTGATATAGTTGGTCGTATTCATGATGTCGTACCAATTAACGGAGTGGCGCACCCAACCCATCATATTATGGACATGCTGGACCATCGGGTTGGAGGCATTCAGGAATTTCAGATTGATCTTCGTTCAGATTTGCCACGATTAAGGATTGTGACTGAACCCGCAGTTAATCAGGTTGACATTCTTAAAAAAGTTGAAAGCTACTGGCCTGATGCCTTTCAGGTCGAATTCGTAGGTTACGAAGATTTGGTTCGTGTAGGTTGGCGTTCAAAATTTCGCCATGTGGTGACAGCATGATAGGTGTATTTGCAACTCACCAAAATAGTGAAGCAGCGAAGCTGGTTGTGGCAGCTCTTCGTCGCTCTGTCTGTCATGATCTTGTGATGAATGCTGTGCCAGCCAGCTTAGCGGATAGTTCAGTTTCCGTCAGTATCAAACCGGATGAGGTTCTGGGTGAGCAGCTGTGGCTCTGGCTGAATAAGCAGCCACGTAAGCTGATAGTGTTTGGTAAACTGCCTTCGTTTTTCTGCTCTCGCTTAGGGCTCCAGACGGTAGAATGGCCCGGTTACCCTGAAGACTGGGCTTACAGCAAACCTGCACCAGCTGGTGGTTTTTCTGAAAGTGCAGGTAGCATCCGGTATCGACAGAAAGCCTCTGTTTTTGGGGCCGATAGATGGGAGCGTGCGCTGGAGCGGTTTGATTTCTCAGACGAGTGGAACAATTTGGGTTATGGTGCAATCCGCGCTGATGGCAGTATCTGGTCATTGGAGCAGCCTGTCCAGGTGCCTGATGAGTGTGTACTGGCAGATCTCATTATCGAGGATGAGATCCAGTTTACTTACTGCGGCCAATTTGAAGTGGGGCCTTCGACGGTACTGTGGTTCAATCGTCCTGTTGGTCCAGTTGATTCCTTTGAATGGCGTTTGGTTGAGAGATTTCTTACTGACTGGAAAAGTGAAAGCCAACCATGTTGCCCTGTAGTCAGTGAAGTTCCGTGGGGACATGATTCGGCAATTACAATGCGGCTTGATTGTGATGAAGATATCACCTCTGCCGGCCTCTTATGGTCAACCTATCGCGAGATGGGCGTACCATTCTCACTTGCTATTCATACTGACAACCTGAATGACATGACTCACCATGCCTTTCTTCAGGAATTTGTCTCTTCTGGTGGATCTCTGTTGTCACACACGGCGACCCATGCGCCCAATTGGGGGGGAAGCTATGAAGCGGCTCTTGTTGAAGGTCAAAAGTCGTATGATTCCATTCGGGACGTTACTGGGGTAGCTGTTCGTTATGGGGTGTCACCATTTCATCAGTCACCACCCTATGCACTCAAAGCGCTGTGTGATGTAGGTTATCGTGGTTGTATTGGTGGAATTATTCGAAACGATCCGGAGTTTCTACTTGCGCGTGGTGGGGAGTTAGCTGGTTTACCACGGGGTTTCATTGGTCACAGCCAGCAA